>NZ_JAFCVA010000005.1:0-208444 GCF_049896785.1 Psychrobacter sp. TWP2-1-2
AATCCTATCGAGAAGAAGTGGGCACAAGCTAAATTTCTACGCCAAGGATGGATGGAAAATAATCTGCCTAAACTATTTCATGATATGGGCTGTATCGATTTTATATTAAACTTACTATATCAGGAAGCATCTAAAATTAGAGGAGAAGATTTTAAAAAATTGGTAAGAGAAGGTAGAGGCGAGACTGGTGGTAAAACATATATATTTGAACGAATGTTTGCTTTAAGGAATAAGTGTGGATATAGCTTTAAGAGGGATACAAACGAAATAACAATAAACAATGCAGCTGTATTTAGATCATAGATCAATACAATTGTCGACTACTTAATTAAAAATCCAAAAACGTCTTCTAGAACCATAGAAAGCATGAGTATTGAAAATTTTTTAACAGATTTGGAAACTTGTGGGTTTGCACCAAACGCTACGAATACCAATGCTACGAATACCAATGCCACTAGTGCAAACTTGAGGTATAGTGTAAAAAATAGGCCTACACTTAAAAGAAAGAAGATTCCACCAGCTTTGAAGAAGCTAATTGATGAATGTTATAACTTGAAAGAAAATGATTCTGCGAATGCAAAAATTGCATTAACACGTATATCTTTTGAATGTACTTTAAAGTTTGTAGTAGAAAATACTAAGAACTCAAATGGTCAGTTTATGAAGGATTCGAGCTACTTTGATCCTGCCTTTAGAAAGGGGAGATTTACTAATTTCGAAGAGTTGAAAAAAAGATTTACTAGTCTCGTGATAGACACAGGTATCAAGACAGCTTTAAACGATTTTGATCTTCAACGTTCACATCAAATAATACATAATTATCATGTGGGCGCAATTCCAAATGATGCAAAGACTTTGTGTGATAACCTAGTAGTCTTAATCGATTTTATGCTAGAAGACGAATCAGTTCTGATAACCTCACTTGATATGAGTAAGTTATAAAATGTATTATTCTCCCTTAAGATATCCTGGAGGTAAGGCAAGGCTATCTGCTTTTATCGCTAAAGTTTGTATGGATAATGAAATTACAGGTCATTATGTAGAGCCTTATTCTGGAGGAGCAGCAGTAGCTCTTTTCCTACTTATGGAAGGTTATGTTGAAAAAATAACGATAAATGATAAAGATCGTTCAATTTATGCTTTTTGGCATTCAGTATTGTATAGAACAGATGAGCTTTGCAATTTAATTGAGAACGCTAAGCTTGATGTAGATGAATGGAGAAGGCAAAGAGAAGTTCAAAATAATAAAGCCGATTCAGATTTGTTAGATCTAGGGTTCTCCACTTTTTACCAGAATAGAACTAATCGTTCAGGGATTATTCAAGGTGGATTGATGGGAGGTATCGATCAACAAGGTAAGTATCCTATGGATTGTAGGTTTAACAAAGCCGACTTAATTAAACGTATAAAAAATATAGCTCAACACAGAGAAAATATAAACTTGTACGGGCAAGACGCTGTAGATTTAATTGACAAGATTGAGTTAGAGTCTGCCAATGATAACGTTATATTCTATTTCGATCCTCCGTATTATAATAAAGCTAGTACTTTGTATATGAACCATTATAAAGATGATAATCATAAGACAGTAAGGGATAAAATTAAATCGATAGATAAGATAAAGTGGATTGTATCTTATGATAATGTCCCTGAAATACAGCAATTGTACTCTTCTTTTGAAAGGAAAGAATTTTCATTTAAACATACAGCCCATACAACCAAAGTTGGCAAAGAAGTCATTTTCTTTAGTGATAACTTAATTCAGCCAAGTATCAAAGAGTATGAACCTTCTAAATTTAAAAAATCTAAAAAGAATAAAGAAATATTGTATAAGCTGGATTAGAGTTTAACAAAAAAGCAGCCTCCCAGACGAGCGCTGCTTTTTTTTATATTAAACCTAAAATCTATCCCTTCACATTCACCACATAACGCCCAACCACTTTACTCGACATAAAGCGATCTAAGTATTCCGGCGTTTGCTCAAGCGTAATCTCTTCGCCATAGCTCTCTAGATTAGGCAGTTTCATATCGGTGGCGACACGCTGCCAAATGGCTTCTTTATCAGCCAGTGGAATATACACCGAATCGATACCCAATAATGACACCGCGCGGGTGATAAAAGGTATCACTGACATCGAAAACTCAGCGCCGCTGGCTAAACCACAACTGGTCACTGCACCGCCAGATTTGGTTTGCTTTAGCAGGTTTGGTAAGTAGTCGCCGCCAATGGTATCAATAGCATTTGCCCACAGCTCACGACCGATAGGCTTGTTACCGATTTCATTGATGGTATCGCGATGACGCACTTCGCTCGCACCTAGTTCTTTTAGGTGCTCGCTTTGCTCTGGCTTACCTGAGAAGGCAATCACCTCATAACCCAGCTGACTCAAAATAGCGATGCTGATCGTACCGACGCCGCCTGTTGCACCAGTTACCGCGACTGGACCATCACTGGGTTTTGCACCCATTTTTTCTAGTTTTTGGATACTGAGTGCTGCGGTTAAGCCGCCCGTACCGTAAGTCATTGCTTCTTTTAACGTCAGCGTTTCTGGGCAGGGCAATGCCCAATCGGCAGGGATAGAGATCATCTGACCCAGACCGCCATCCGTATCCATGCCCAAATCATAGCCAAATACCAATACTTCTTGCCCTGCGGTAAACGTGCCAGATTTGTCGCTGACAACGACGCCTGCTGCATCAATACCGGGAGTATGCGGATATTGTTTGGTGATTCTTTTATTGCCCGATGCCGACATCGCATCTTTGAAATTTAACGAGGAATAATGCACTTCTATCAACAAGTCATTTTCTGGCAAGTCACTGACGTTGCGTTCTTGAATACTTTTGCTAAAGGTGCCGTCGGTATTTTCTTCGACGACTAAGGCTCTAAAGGTTTTATTATTAGACATCATATTATTCCTATTGAGGTTATTTGGTGTGTGTTTTTACTTGCACGTACATCATTTGCAACTACATCGATGTATGTAAGACCGTCATTTATGCTTTTAACAACACCTTACCATTCTTACTTGCCTGCAATTTACCATCGACGGCCTTGACGATATCTGCCAAATCAAATGTTGCTTCAACGGGCAGTTTTAAATTGCCATCGTTAGCACGTTCGATCAGCTCATCAATCAAACGCTGTTTGTTTTCAACGCTCATTTCTTGACTGATTTTGCTGCCCCAAAAGCCTTTAATCGTCGCTTGTTTAAAAATAATATGGGTTGGATCTAGTATCATTGGTTTGCCTGACATGATGCCAAACGATGCCAATGTGCCACCATGACCCAGTAACGCCAGCAGATCATTACTTGAGTCACCACCGATAGAATCAACCGCGGCACTGATTTTCTCATCACCAAGGATGGCTTTTACTTGATCGGTCCAGTCGTCATCTGAGGTGTTGATATTATGCTTGATACCCAGTGCGTCTAATTCCTTGATAGCATCGTCACTTCTCACGACATTAATGGTGTTAATACCACGCGCGGCGGCTAGCATGGCGAGCGATTTGCCGACCGCGCCATTGGCAGCATTATGGATCACCCACTGACCACTTTTTAGTGCTAAAAACTCAATCAGCATCAGCGCGCTGAGTGGCATCGCAATGAGCTGCGCCGCCATTTCGTCCTCTAAGCTATCAGGCATGACGAATACCATGTCTTTTGAGGCGACAAAATACTCTGCCCATGTCGCTTGCACGCTCGCCGCTGCCACGCGCTGACCCACTTTTAAGTCTTTGACATCCTGACCGACGGCATCGATAATGCCGACCGCTTCGCTACCACCAACCGCTGGCAGCTCAGGTTTAAAGCCATATTGACCGCGAATGGTTAATAAGTCATGGTTGTGGATAGAGGCGAGTACCATTTTGACTCGGACTTCATTGGCTTTTGGTTCAGGAATAGGCGTGTCACCTAAACTGAGGACGTCAGATGGTTTACCGAAGGTACTATAAGTTGCGCTACGCATAATCATTGCCTTTATTTATTTTTAGGTGGTGAGCAACAGTAACAAGTTTGTCTCCGTACCCTCAATGTTACTTTAGTTAAGGAATGTTATGCGTTGCACGTATCGCGTATAGTAAAGTATAAGTAGTAATGCATGATAAGTCACAGCGTGAACGTCTACTGAGAGGCTTTATCCTTTTCACTTATGTCGCCGACGATGACTGTAAAATCACCGTCTACCATCTCTGTGAGTAATGGCTCGCCTTTGTCATTGACGCGAAACAGACCATATTCAGCCGCTTCAAACGCCTCAGCATGACCTTCTTGAAAGAAGAACGCATTGGTCGCCAATTGCACACTGCCGTTACGGATGCGGTAATAAATGGGCAGCTCACTTTTAGTTAAATTTTCACGACTATTACTATCTGCTAAGCGGACAAAATGCCCCACATTATTGTCATCGATTTTCACAATGACATAACCGTCGCTTGGCTCATAAATACGAAAATCTGTATCAAGCTCGTCTAATTCTACATCTAGTTCTGAGCCTAATTCGTCTTGTGTTGAATGAGGGTGCTTTGGTCGCATGGCATCAAAAATATCGCGCTCCAGTGCATAGCTTAACGCCATATAATCGCCTTGCATAAAACCGCGTGGATCGATAGGTGCCAGCGCTAATAATACCGTTTTGCCAGTGGTGAGATGGGTTTCGTATTTGATGATGTTCATCGTCATTACAATCAATATCAAGGCTAACCCCAGTAGGGCAATCGTAATCGTAACGGCTCGTTTTTTTAGCCAATGCGTGGATGGTGACGTGTCATCAATCAAGCGCTTAGTTAAAATTTTATTTTTCATGAGTGGCGCTCCTGACGATCGTTGGCGCTCATTGTCAAATCAGTATCGTCGATAAGGCAGTGAGCGAAATAGCGTTTAATCAATAGCCAACGCCCCATCAGCATGGTCAGTCCGACGATTAGCATTGAGAGAGATTTGATTAGCAACGAAGTATCGAGCTGATAGTAATACCAAAATACATAGCTGACCAAGGCGGTGACGCCCAAACCTAACAGCACCCGTTGGCTATTGGCGATCGCAATGACAATGATAAGGCTGGTCGCTAGCAGTCCTGAGACGTAAATGGATATTATCCCAAGCAATACAATCGCACCACCAATGAAGAGTCCCGCTGCCGATAGTAATTTAACGTCGTAACGTTTTAGAATCAGATAAGCGGCATAAAGGCTGGCAAGTGTAAGCAACCCTTGCGCCAAATAGTAATTGTAGCGAAAAGTGTCGCCATAATAAGAAGCAAGACTATGACTATGTTCAGCGGCGATAAAGTACACAGAAACGCACAACAGTATCAGCGCGCTGGCGTAACCAATGGCTTTAATAATATCGAAAACATCCGCGCGCCATTTACTAGGTATACGCTGCAATAGAGAATAACGTGATAAGTTGCTGCCAGTCGTAATCAGCGCCAATAATCCCAAGCTAACCTCAAGTAGATGATAATAGTTAAGCAGATAAACCGTCAAACCTAGCGTCATTATGCTGCCCAATAGGCGATAGATACGGTTGGGCATAATGACCGTCATAACGGCTTGCACGATTAAAAAAAGCCAAACATCTATAGGATGTGACAAATTATTATCAAATAAAGCAAAGGCAATGTAGGCTTGCCCAGCCGAGCTAATAGCCAATGCTAGGCTACTGATAAAGATATTATCACGGCTTTGCTTGTTTCTAAACAGCACAAAACCTGCCGCGCTGAGTACTAGACCTGTAATTAACAAGGCAATCACGCTGTCAAAGCCATCGATGCCGAACAATAACAAAGACAGAAAGGCGATTAGAAACAGACTCGCTACAATACCGCTAAGACCAAAAAGTATTTGTATAAACCAAGGAATATCGTTTTGAGAGTGATTATTCGCTATCGTTGCCTTAGCGCTGGTCTCACCAGTACGGGCATCAATCATATTTCCATCAATCAATCCAAGCTGTTGCAGCTGTAAAAGGACATTGTCTGAGTATTGATTATTCATATCATTACTCATAATTGCCTCCTTTGACGACAGCACTTGGGAGATTGTTTTCGCTGTTTAAACGTGCCGCATGACGCAGCCAAACAACCGCTGCTGAACTCATGCCAATCAATAATAGGGCTAAGATGAGAAAACCACCCATATCAAAATTGTCTAAAAACAACTTACCCGCCCAAAACATCACCACGACAATGACAGAGCCACATAAATAGGTCAGCATTAATAGATTGATGC
This sequence comes from Psychrobacter sp. TWP2-1-2, assembly GCF_049896785.1. NCBI lineage: Bacteria > Pseudomonadati > Pseudomonadota > Gammaproteobacteria > Moraxellales > Moraxellaceae > Psychrobacter > Psychrobacter sp. TWP2-1-2. The sequence goes on from NZ_JAFCVA010000005.1 coordinate 6,239, forward strand.
GATACCAATAAAATCGCCAAACCATAAATCCGCACCAGCTCATCCATAGCAGCAAAGCGATCAGCGTCATTAAAATATTGGCGTCATCAAAGACATAAAGAATGGCAAGGTAGGTAATAAAATGGCTGCTGAGTAAACCGACGACATAAGCGCTCCAATCCAGCTCGGACTTAAATCGGCTGAGTGTGACTGATGGTGGTTGACGGTCGATAAACACGAGCCACAAGTTTAGCGCCACAAAATTAACAGCGGCAAGCACGCCTATTTGTAAGACACCTTCATAGAAGTAACTGACAAAGGTAAAGTCCATAACGCCGAAATATAAGATGAGACCAGTATTGACGAGCCCAAGCCATAATAACCATAGCGCAGGGAAGCGGGCGATGATTACCCAAGGAATAATCAATATTGCCCAACCGAAAAACAGCTGCCACGTATCAGCACCCGTTTGATAAACCTGCCCGAATAGCGCCAATAAGCTACCCGTAATCACGCTGGCAATTAACAATAGCATCTGCCGAATAAGCTGAAACCGTCGCCTAAAAGACAGTGCAACGTACAAGGCAATAGTGACAACCAATGCCCCTTCGACCAAAGCGAACTTGCCCATTTTGCCCATATTTACCCAGTTATAGGCAATAAAAAATACCAGCGATAATACCAGCGCTATCGCCCCGATAATCAGCATGGCTTTATCAAAAAAGACCAGCCATGAGCGTTTGCTAGGATAGACTTGCAAATGAATCGCTGCATCGTTGGCATGCGTCAATGGCAGTATGCCTTGCTTGAGTAAATGCTCGATAGTACGCCGTGGTTGGCTCATAGCGTCCTCTAAATAAAAAAATGATGTTGCTTATCTTAGCTTTTTTGTGAGAGGCAGATGTACTAAAGTTTATAGTTTTTTACTCAATAAAACTCAATAAAACTCAATAAAGCTCAATACGACTGAGCAAATGCTTTTGGATGAGATAGGCGCAAATATAAGCGCTCGGCCACGCGACTATACAATCAAAATTTCATCAAGAGATCAGCATTATCAGCTTTATAAAAAGGAATTAATAGTGATATTGGTAGGTATTTATTCTAAATTTAGTGATTTTTATCATGGTCTTACTCAGCTATTACAAAAATAAGTAATTGCAAAAATCAAAAAAATGTACGATTTTGAATAGCGAATAAATCTGGTTTTGAGTGTCGAAAACACCACACTATTATTCATCAGCATCGGCTTAAAGATTCTAGTGAATGATTAGTTATTAATAATAGTCTTATAAATAAAATTCATCATATCTACTAGGGTTTTATTGCTTGATAGCATTGATTTCATTCACTTGACAGTGATAATTAGTGATTTAGAAACTGAGATTTGTAGTAATAAGACAGGTTTCGAATGAGCGGTAGTATATTGCTGATGAAAGGTAATAAGTAGCTATAAAAATTACTAAAATAATAGTAGTCTCATCTGATTTTTGGTCGTTGAAACTGCTTTGACTGCAAGCTTATTTTGCTTGTTAGTATCGGGGAGGAATTAAAACTTATTGACATTTGTATCGTTTTTAATTACTAATAGTTGTCTACAATATGACCAATAGTTAGTCAAAGTATTGTTAATAAACATAGTCAATATACGGATATATTAACTCGAATCACTACTATTTAGTTGATCTGCCCAGCCACTGACCAGCAAGGATAGCTATTATATGATGCGCACTCCTAATCACCTTTTGTCCTCTATATTTTTGCCTACCTCTCTTGCGCTCGCCATGTCTATGACTGGCTGTAGTAGCGATAAGTCTGGCACTGACAGCCAAGCAGCTGCCGTTGATCCTAATGTACTGGCTGATACTCAAGCGCTCGTCGTCAATAATGGCACTGAACCTGAATCACTTGATCCACACAAAGTATCGGGTGTACCAGAATCTACCCTTGGCCGCCAGATGTTAGAAGGTTTAACCAATACGGATGCCGAAGGTAAGACCATTCCAGCAATGGCAACCAGTTGGGAAAGCGAAGACAATAAAGTATGGACCTTTAAGCTGCGCGATGCTAAATGGTCAAATGATGATCCAGTAACGGCAGAGGATTTTGTCTACAGTATGCGCCGCTTGGTCGATCCAAATACTGCGTCGCCGTATTCAAGCTATTTGGTCGATGCCAAAGTAGTCGGCGCTGATCAAATCGTTGATGGTAAGGCTGGCATTGAAACCCTTGGCGTAAAGGCTATCGATGATAAAACTTTGCAAATTACGTTATCAGAGCCAGTGCCTTATTTCCCAGATATGTTGATTCATAATTCAGTCAAGCCCGTTCATAAAAAGACCGTTGAAGCCTTTGGTGATAAGTGGACAGCTCCTGAGAACATCGTGGTTAACGGTCCTTACAAGCCTACCCAGTGGCAAATTAACGACAAAATCGTTTTAACGCGCAACGCTTCTTATTATGACGATGCCAATACGACTATCGATACCGTCACTTTCCTGCCGATTCCTTCTAGTACGACTGACGTCGCACGCTATCAGGCGGGTGAAATCGATGTGACCTACAATGAGATTCCAACTGAGCAGTTCGCTTCGCTTAAAGAGCAAGTGGGCGATCAGCTAACCGTATCTCCTTATCTTTGTACTTATTATTACGAGTTTAATACGGTCAAGCCACCGTTCAACGATCCCAACGTACGCCGCGCTTTAGCCTTAGCTTTGGACCGCGATACCATTGCGGATAAAGTTATCGGTCAAGGACAGACGGCCGCTTATCAGTTGACACCCCCTGCCACCAATGGCGATATTGCAAATAGTCCAGAATGGTCGACTTGGGATCAAGAAAAGCGGGTTACTGAGGCCAAAAAACTGCTCACTGAAGCAGGCTACAGCGATAGCAATCCGCTGACTTTTGAGCTGCTATACAACACCAATGACAATCATAAAAAGACTGCGGTCGCGGCTACTTCACTATGGAAGCAAGCGCTCGGCTTCGTCGATGTGACTTTGACCAATAAAGAATGGAAAACCTATTTGGATACTCGCCGTAATGGTAATTATCAAATTGCGCGTGCTGGCTGGTGTGGTGATTATAACGAAGCGTCAGCTTTCTTAAATATTGCCAAATCTGACAATAGTGGCAACTACGGTAAATACAATAACGCTAACTTTGACAGTTTAATGGCGCAAACGCTGAAAGCTGGCGTTAGCCCTGAGCAGCGTGCCAATCTATACAAGCAAGCTGAAGCTCAGCTCGATCAAGATATGGGTTTACTTAACATTTATCATTACGTCAGCCCGCGTCTAGTAAAACCTTATGTCATTGGGTTTCCAACTAAAGATATATTAGACAATTGGCAGGTAAAAAATCTCTCAATTGCTAAGCACTAATCGTTTGACTGATCGCTGAATAATTCTATTGATTAAATGTCTGAGAGCGGTAAAAGCAGCTGGTTTCATTTATCGCTCTTATCAAATAACGCTGATAGCGTCATTAGTTTCATTTTTCACAGCCACTCTTATTAGGCGTGTTAGATGAAACTTTTGTTATTTATAAACGACGATTATCAATATTTTATTTAAAACCAAGTCATTGAATATTGCTAGTTGAAAGATAACTGGGCGTTAGGTTTGTGCTAGTTATCTCATTTTAATTTAGCTGAAAAATAAGCATCATTATAAAAGAGGCATTATGCTAAAACTGATTTTTCGGCGTATCTTAGAGGCCATTCCGACCTTATTTGTATTGATCACGGTCTCCTTTTTTATGATGCGTTTGGCGCCAGGCAGTCCGTTTACGGGTGAGCGTAGCTTGCCACCTGCGGTACTGGCCAATATCGAGGCCAAATACAATCTCAACGATCCTATGTGGCTACAGTATGTTAATTATCTAAAGCAGCTAGCGGTAGGCGACTTTGGACCGTCTTTTAAGTATAAAGATTATACGGTTAACGAGTTGTTGTCGCAGTCGTTTCCTGTCTCTATGGAGTTGGGTTTATACGCTTTTATATTGGCATTGGTCTTAGGACTTATCTTCGGTGTGATCGCAGCCCTTAAGCAAAACTCATGGATAGACTACGTACTGATGGCCTTTGCTATGACAGGCGTTGTGATTCCAAGCTTCGTTAAAGCGCCATTATTAGTGCTGGTTTTTGCCATTATTTTGCAATGGCTACCAGCTGGTGGCTGGAATGACGGGGCACTCAAAAACCTTGTATTACCAGTCGCCGCCTTAGCGCTCGCTTATGTTGCGAGTATTGCTCGTATCATGCGCGGCTCGATGATTGAGGTGATGAATAGCCAGTATATCCGAACGGCTAAGGCGAAAGGTTTGCCGATGCACCAAATAGTGATGAGGCATGCGCTGAGACCCGCACTACTACCCGTTATCTCTTATTTGGGCCCAGCCTTTGTCGGTATTATTACAGGCTCTATTGTGATTGAGACTATCTTTGGTTTACCTGGTATCGGACAGTTATTCATTAACGGCGCACTCAATCGTGATTATGGGGTAGTGCTTAGTTTGACCATTTTAGTCGGGGTATTGACCATTGCCTTTAATGCTATCGTCGATATTTTATACGCGGTAATTGATCCAAAGATTCAGTATTAAGGCGACCATTTAAGCGCATTATCATTCCAATACGGTTTGATAGGTATCATTCATTATTATTATGCTAAATAGATTATTAAAAGGACGACTATGAGCCTTACCGCAGACCAGACAACTGACCTAGCAGAAATAGGGGCTCAGGAAATCAAAGGCCGCAGCCTTTTGCAAGATGCTAAGCGCCGTTTTTATCGCAACAAGGCCGCCGTAGCCAGTCTTTTTATCTTGCTACTCGTGGCTGCCTTTGTCATCTTTGTACCGATGTTAGCACCTTTTGGCTATGCCGAAACCGACTGGAATTTTATGCAGTCCGCGCCAGCCATCGATAATAAGCACTACTTCGGTACTGATTCACTCGGTCGTGATTTGTTAGTGCGAACCGCAGTAGGTGGTCGTATCTCCTTGATGGTAGGCGTCGCCGGCGCTACGGTTGCAGTGATTTTCGGTACGATATACGGTGCAACGTCAGGCTATCTTGGTGGCAAAGTCGATACCGTTATGATGCGTGTATTAGAGATTTTAAGCGCCTTCCCCTTTATGTTTTTTGTGATTTTATTAGTCACTATCTTTGGTCGTAACCTTATCTTAATCTTTGTGGCGATTGGACTGGTATCGTGGCTGGATGTTGCGCGTATCGTTCGCGGGCAAACACTAAGCCTTAAGAGTAAAGAGTTTATTGAAGCTGCGCACGTAGGCGGCGTATCAGGCTTTAATATTATCTTACGCCACATCGTGCCCAATGTACTCGGGGTAGTGGTGGTTTATGCCTCTTTATTAGTGCCAACGATGATTTTGTTTGAGTCATTTTTAAGCTTTTTGGGACTTGGTGTTCAAGAGCCGATGACCAGTTGGGGAGCGCTGTTGCAAGAAGGCTCAAAAACCATGCAGGTAGCACCTTGGCAGATTTTGATTCCTTCAGCTTTTTTGGTCATTACTTTATTTTGCTTTAACTTTATTGGCGACGGTCTGCGTGATGCGTTTGACCCTAAAGACCGCTAAGAGGGTGACATCATGAAAAACCAAAGCATGAAGGATAAAAGCATGAAGGATAAAAGCATGGAGGGTAAAAGCATGGAGGGTAAAAGTATGGAAGATAAAAACATAGCAACTCAAAAGATTCATAACGCCGCCAACGCGCCTAGTGCTCCTGAGAAAATAGAGTCTAATACTAATACCTTTAATATAGGTACTGATTCAGCGCTCGATAAGCCACCTAACGCAGAAAACACCTTGTTAGCAGTCAAAGATTTATCGGTACAGTTCACGACCGAAGAGGGTCTAGTAACGGCGGTTAATGGCTTAAATTTTAACCTACATGAAGGCGAAACCTTAGGTATCGTTGGTGAGTCTGGTTCAGGTAAGTCGCAGACAGCGTTTGCTATTATGGGGTTATTGGCAAATAACGGTTATGCCAAAGGTTCGGTACGCTTTGAGGGTAATGAGCTACTAGGATTGTCACAAAAAGCACTAAATAAGATTCGTGCCGAGCAGATCGCGATGATCTTCCAAGATCCGATGACCTCATTAAATCCTTATATGAAGATAGGCGACCAGCTCGCTGAAGTATTGATTTTACATAAAGGCATGAGTAAAAAAGACGCTTGGGCCGAATCCATACGAATGCTAGACGCAGTTAAGATTCCAGAAGCTAAAAACCGTATTGGCATGTATCCGCATGAGTTCTCAGGTGGTATGCGTCAGCGGGTTATGATTGCGATGGCATTATTATGTCGCCCTAAGCTGTTGATTGCTGATGAGCCAACCACCGCGCTCGACGTTACTGTTCAGGCGCAGATTATGGTTCTATTAAACGAGCTAAAACGTGACTTTGGCACCACCATTATTATGATTACCCATGATTTGGGAGTTGTAGCGGGTATTTGTGATCGAGTGCTGGTGATGTATGCTGGGCGTACTATGGCGTATGGAGAAACTGAAGAGATTTTTTATGCCCCAAGTCATCCATATACTATCGGGCTACTAAAAGCGATTCCTCGTTTAAATAACGATATGGGCAAGCTTGAAACCATTCCAGGTAGTCCACCAAATTTATTAGATTTGCCTGCAGGCTGCCCTTTTTATGAGCGCTGTTCTCATGCGATGGAAATCTGCCTTGATACACCGCCACCGTTGGAATTTTTACCGAACGAGCGTCAACGCGCTTGTCATTGGCACCCTGAAACACCCGTTGATCACTCACTATATAGCTCAGCAGATATCGATGCCAATAATCAATCAGGGATGGAGGGCTAGCTCATGATGATACAGAATTTAGATAGCGCCAAAAGCAATAATCCAGCACCGTTATTGCAAGTAAAGGACATTCATACCACTTTTAATATCAAACAAAAAGGCACTTACTTTTGGCAGAAGCCTGTCACTCTAAAAGCAGTTAATGGGGTATCGTTTGAGCTATTCGCTGGTGAGACTTTAGGGGTGGTGGGCGAATCAGGCTGCGGTAAATCAACACTCGCTCGTACTATCATCGGATTGATACAAGCTGACTCTGGCAGTATCAAGTTTTGTGATGAAGAGATGGTGGGTGCGTCCAAAAAGACCATGAGATTAAAGCGAAAAGACATTCAAATGATCTTCCAAGATCCGCTGGCATCACTTAACCCGCGCATGACGGTAGGGGATATTATCGCCGAGCCTCTTCGCACTTATTATCCTGAAATGAAGAAGCCTGAGGTGCAAAACGAGGTACGCGCCATCATGAAAAAGGTGGGGCTACTGTCCAATCAAATTAACCGATATCCGCATGAGTTTTCAGGTGGTCAGTGCCAGCGAATAGGCATTGCTCGAGCACTGATATTAAAGCCCAAAATTATTATCTGTGATGAGCCAGTCTCCGCCCTTGATGTCTCGATTCAGGCGCAGGTCATTAATTTATTGCAAGATGTGCAAGAAGAGATGGGATTAGCGCTTATCTTCATTGCCCATGATCTTTCTGTGATTAAGCACATTGCTGATCGAGTCTTGGTCATGTATTTAGGCAACGCCGCCGAACTGGGTTTGAACAAAGCCGTATACGGCAATCCGACTCATCCCTATACCAAAGCACTGATGTCTGCTGTACCGCTACCTGATCCTATTGCTGAGCGTAACAAGGTCATTCAGTTATTAGAGGGTGATTTACCCAGTCCGATCAATCCGCCGTCAGGTTGCGTTTTTCGCACCCGTTGTCCACTAGCTGATGAAGAATGCGCACAGATTAAACCCGTGTTAGAAGGCACCATAAATCACCGAGTGGCTTGTTTAAAAAATAAGGTCGAGGTGGCTTAAAAGTGGTTTTTGGTTCATGGATATTGACTGTATTAAAAGCAGGCGGACTTATTGAAATGCTCTTAATACAATCTAATACTTTTACTCATTGGTTTTAAACGTCAGCAGTTAGCATCAATCAATCAGTTTCACCGATATCAAGAGCCATTTCATTAAGTAATGTTGTTAGCTGACCACGATGATGGGCTTGGGGGTTGATTTATTACGGGAGTAATTAGGAAGATCATTAAAGCCTCTTATCCAGATCCAGTCACTTATCATAAGATGACTCAACGTGCCTAATATCCAATCAAAAAATACCCTTTTATCTTCGCATAAAATACCTTCAGCAAGGCTGTGTATACGACCACGGATTTCTTAATTCATAGCGGCATGATGATTTACCATCAACTCACAGCAATGCTTCATCATGGCATTCTCATACTTTGACTTCTAGCTGGTTCAATAAAACTCAATACGACTGAGCAAATGCTCTTGGATGAGATAGGCGCAAATATAAGCGCTCGGCCACGCGACTATAAAGGCATATTTCCATGAGTGAAACAGCGTGATAAAGAACCCATCGACGAATCCTACATTGATCAGTAGTAATGCAGTTGAGATAATCGTGGACATCAGCAGTGCCATTAAAAAGGTAAAAATAAGCCGGTAGTACTTGCGCCGTGTGCGTATTCTGATGGTAGGGAATTTTGCCATAGTGTGGAGGTGTCCTACATGGTGATGGTGGCGTTTGATGAACGATGAACGATGAACGATGTTGCGTAGCGTCATGAGTCGTCATTACCAACCATGATATCGTATGTTGATAAGTGGATAAAATCGTTATTATCAATGGTGACATTCGTTATATTTTAATGACTGTTGTCTCATGCATTAAAATAAAAATTCCTGAAAAATAACAAACTAAAGATGATTAATTTTGCTACGATAAAATCGATTACAACCCACAAATAAGGCAATAAAATGACCGTGCACAAGCAGCGAACATTGGGCATCATCGGTGGTATGAGTTGGGAGAGTAGCGAAAGCTATTATCGGCTGATAAATGAGGGTGTCAAGGATAAGCTGGGTGGATTACATTCAGCAGATTTATTCATACATAGCGTGGACTTTGCGTTGATTAATAAGCACCAAGAGCAAGATGAATGGGCAGCGCTGGGTGTAATCATGGCTAGCAGTGCGCAGCGTTTGCAAGCCGCTGGCGTACAAGGACTCATGATTGCCTCTAATACAATGCATAAATTACTCGATGATGTGCAAGCCGTGACGCATTTACCCGTTATACATATCGCTGATACCACTATTGCCGCCATCAAAAAACAGAATCTGTCTAAAATTGTTTTACTGGGCACTGAGTTTACGATGACGGAAGATTTTTATAGGCAGCGTTTGGTGGATGCAGGGCTTCAAGTATTGATACCAGAGAGTGATGCACGAGCAGAGGTACATCGAATTATCAAAAAAGAGCTGTGCGTCGGTCAATTTAAAGACAGCTCGCGCCAGTATTATCAGCAGGTGATTAAAGATTTAGCGAATCAAGGCGCAGAGGGCGTCATCTTAGGCTGTACAGAAATTGGACTGCTCATTAAGCAAGCAGACAGCCCAATTCCGGTATTTGATACCACGGTGATTCATGCAGCGGCAGCGGTGGATTTTTTATTAGAGTAGCGCGGACTGATAAAAGCATTTAAGCCTATAACGTTTTGACCAAGCGCTCTAGTAACTCAATCGTGCGCTCTTGTCTGACCAAAGCGACGCCTTGTCCTGCCCATAAAGACTGATACTCCGGGTCAAGATTATTGGTCGCATGACCACGCAAAAATTTGGTCATCGCATTTAATTGTGGATAGGGCGGTAGCTCATGCGCGCTTTCAAATTGAGCAAAATCACGCAAATAATTATTTAATAAACCACGAGCCTGCTTACCTGAAAACAGTCTCGTTAAGCGTGTCTCAGTGCTGCGCTTATCTTCACTAGCGTCGAGTAATGCTTGCTTATAAATGTCATTAATGCCGCATTTATCTGTGGTCAAAAAAGCCGTTCCGATTTGCGCCAGCTCAGCGCCAGCCGTTTGCACCGCTTTGATATCTTGCCCAGTCATGATGCCACCTGCTGCAATTAATGGAATGTCGGTACACGCGCGCGTTTGACTAATTAGCGTCAATAATCCCAATGGATCGGTTTCACTTTGCGTGAGCCAGCCACCGCGATGCCCACCCGCTTCGACCCCTTGTACACATACCGCATCAGCACCAATATCGCTCCATGCTTTTGCTTCTAATGGATGATTTGCCGTCCCGATGACGCGCGTGCCTAGACCTTGCAGATGCTGAACTTGCTCGGCGCTAATAATACCAAAAGTAAAGCTAGCGACAGGAACAGGATTGTCATAGAGCACTTGTAGCTGATCGGCAAAACTTAGCGCTGGGCGTTCAGGTAGGGCACATTCGATATTGTTTTCTTGATAGTAATGACTTAGCCAAGCAGGGATTTCGGTATCAAAGGTGCTCGACTCATGCTCAGAGAGCACCATTAAATTAATCATAAAAGGGCGATCGGTGAGCGATTTAATGGTGTCAATATGGCTATGCAAAACCTCTGGCGGCGTCATGCCCGATCCCAATGAACCCAATCCACCAAAGTTACTCACTGTCGCTGCCAGCTCAGGAGTGGTTGCGCCTGCCATCGGCGCTTGCACGATAGGATGGGTTAAATTAAGGGTATTCAGTAAGGTCATGACTGGCGTCCTTTTGGTTTTGTTAGGTTTTTTATCTCACTTACTTTAACAGAGGTAAGCAATGAGTATGTTGGATAGTGTTTATTTAGTTGCTGAATATGGGGATGGATTTTGACTACGATTTTGTAGTTAAGATAGTTGACTATAAAACTGTAGTTAAAGCTTGTTAATACATATATTTGATATTATTAAATATCTAACCAAAGAAAGTTGAAATAAATAATGAATAAAATATCTCAAATTACTCGACGTGATATATTTGATATCTTAAAAATAGAGGAGATTTGGTGGGCAGGAAAGCTAGATGAAACGGAATTTTTATCTAGACTGTACGATTTAGAAAGTATGCCTTCTAGAGACCCCAGATTTTCGGATGCAGCAGGTGATATTTGGCAACACAGAATTAATAATGATGATTGGGAAGATAATTGGATATTTAATGATGAAAGATTTAATTTATTAAAATGTAATGATGCGTCTTTTTTAAATTTTTTATGTGAAATGATACACCCAGTGGTAAGAGGATATTTACACGAAGTGGATAAGTTTCATCGTATATTCAATGATAGCCTGAGTAATGATGGGTTTGAAATTATCGAGAGAACACGTATCTCTAATAGACCAGTTTTTAGCGGTAGAATGAAGTTTACAGGCAAATCATCGATCGAGAAAAAGGGTAACGAAATTAAAATTATTTTTAACGCTGATTACGTTTCTCAACAGATTAATTTAATGGAATCGTCAATTGAAACTTCTCCTTATCAGGCTATAGGAGTAGCGAAGGAGTTGATTGAAACTGCTTGTAAATCAATATTCAAAAGTAGGCAAGAAGAATACAATAAAAACTGGGACTTGTCTAAATTGATGAGAGAAACTACTAAACTGCTTAAAATTGCGCCTGATGATATATCTAATGAAGCAAAAGCGGCGAAATCAATAAGACAGATTTTAGGTAGTTTATCCGCAGTCGTTCAAGGAATTGCAGAGGTTAGAAACGAATATGGTAGTGGTCATGGTAAAGATAGTAGTTTCAAAGGTCTACAACCTAGGTACGCTAAGTTAGCCGTTGGAGCATCATCCACTTTAGCCATATACTTATTAGAAACAAATGAAATGAGAAAGGATTATTAAAATTTAGCCGTTAAAGTCATTGTGCTTACTTAAAAGATGAAAAATAGGTCAGCTCCTAAACCATCAAAATGATGAATTAGAAAACTGACCTATTTTTATAAACTTATAGCTTAAATTTAACGATTAATTCAACTGCAAAGAACCCTTCGCATTCATCAACAGCTCAACCACATCATCACCACTGATCACTTCAAAGCGCTTATCGATGGCTGATTCTTCGACACCATTATGTTTCATGCAAGCGCCGCAGACCAATACTTGACCGCCTTTTTCGATAAAGGCTTCTAGCAATTCGCCCGCAGGTTCAAATGGCGCGCCAATATTGACCTTATCTAATGCGTTCGGTAATGCCAAATGTACCGCGTCCACCATCAATATCACTGAGGCAGAATGACCTTTTTTAAGTGCTACGCCAGCCATAGTGAATGCTAAGGTGATTTTACTTGGATTTGATTCACTATTATCAAATAATGTACCGACATAATCCGTGGTGTTAGCCATATTATTCTCCTTATAAGACTATTTTAATTAGATAGTATTTAGTTGAGCTGAGCATGATGCTCACTACTATCCTAACATTTAATATATATATTTATATAATGTATTGTTAGGAAATAGTAGTTATAAGGTTAACTGATTGTGAATAGGTGTTTGTGACTTATGAATAAACTTAAAAAATAAATGCTAACTTTGCGGTGGCCATGGGCGATCAGCATCACTGACGATCCATTCTGCGACATAGCCAGTTGGCGGTAGTTGCCAATCTGCTTGCCCCAATGAGGCTAGTACATGTGCTGTTTCTATCACCTTACCTTTTTCAGTCACGCCCGTACGCAGTAGAGCAGAGGAGCAAGGTTTGCCCTTTACCCACATCGACTGCTCGATGTATATCCAACGCTCATCAAAGCCGACGATATGCGTTTTCATAGTGACCTTATCAAAAGCGCGAATCCGCTTTCGATATTGGATGGTGCTGCCAGCGACGACCAAACCCCAACGCTGCTTGAGCAGTTGGCTACCAAGCCCGCTACGCACCGCGAAGTCAGTACGACCCATATCAAAAAGGGTAAGTACGCGACCATTATTCATCTCCAAGAAATTATCAATGTCCGTCAGACGACAGCGAAAGCTAATCTCACTCGTATCTTTAAACGTTAAGGTATTACCTTTTTTGACTTGTAGCGCGGCGTGGGCGATGGTGCTGGCATAACGGATAAAGGGATACATAGTGCAATCTCAAAAGAGTAAAGGGTAAGGTGAGTATTCTTATTTTAGGGCTTATTAGATGCTACACCGATATGATTAAAATAAGCACTGACAGTTTCAGGTATCCAGTTGATATCAAATCTGGATTTTTTATAAAGATGCGGCGATTTGTCTTTATCAGAGCGATAGCGAATAAAACCTACATGCCCGCCATGCTCAGTGTCTAAAATAGTGACACTGTTAGACACATCGTTTGGCGTGGCGGTAAAACCAAGGAAGGGGTCGTCTTTGGCGCTAATTAACAATAAAGGCTTCGTCACTTTTATTAAATAAGGCAGGGCTGATGAGGCTTGATAGTAGTGATTGTTAGAGCGGTAGCCATGACGCGGCGCGGTAAAGATATCGTCAAAATCACTGATGCGATTGACCGCTTTGATCGAGTCAATCTCCTCTTTGCTGATGTCATTGGCTAAGGCTTTTTTGATAATGGGGTTGAGCAAATAAGGGGTGTAAATTCGATGGCTCAAAAAACTGTGCATACTAAGGGCAGCGGAGGACATATCGACGGGAGCGGAGATGACCACAGCGCCTTGGCAGATTGCTTTATCACCATATTCGCCCATGTATTTCGCCAACGCGTTACCACCCAGTGACACCCCAACTGCATAAATATTGGCGTACTGTTGACTTAGGTTTTGCAGCGCGTGATGCACCTCATCGGTATCACCCGCATTATAAAAAACTCGACCATTAGCAGGAATGCCGCCACAACTGCGGAAGTGCGCCACCACAAAGTGCCAGCCCTGAGCGTGCATCTGATGCGCCAAAGCACGTGCATAATGGCTGTCGCTGCTGCCTTCCATACCGTGAAACAGGACGATTAATGGCGTTTGCTCACGTCCGCCATTTTCTACGGTTTCGATAGAATGCGCATCATAAAAGTCATAAGCAATATCACTTTCATCCAACGAGTCTTTTTCGACCACACGGCGATAAGTGGGCGCTTTAGGGGCAAAAAACTTAGGAAGGATACTTTGCAGGTGCGGATTGGTCAGCCAAAAGGGCGGTTTAAAAGGCGCTGGAGAGAAGGGTTGGCTCGGTTTTGACGTTGGCGAATTTGAGGTTGGCATAAAGGTTTCTTATTTAATGGGCGTTAAAATCATCTTTAACAATCAGTGCCTTATCATACCCATGCCAGTTATCAAAACCAATAAGATTTAGTGAATGCTCAGTGAACGCATGATTACTCATTCACTTTTTCGATTCATCTAATACGCGCCCATCCATCGCCAGACGTTCTTTTAAATGCTCGATATCTGCTTCAGCAAGCGTCACGGTCAATGTCACTTGTTTACTATAAGCAACATCATCGATACTGCCATTTAAACTGTCGACCACATAGCGGCATTGCGCTTCGGTGGCAAATTCTGCCAGTATTTGTACTTGCGCCATTGGCACATAGGGCAGCAATACCATCTCATCGACTGCTGCTTGTGCTGAACCTGCATAAGCACGGGTCAAGCCGCCAGCACCGAGCTTGATACCACCAAAATAACGCACGACGATGATAATGACGTTACCGATCGCTTTATGCTGCAACACATTTAATATCGGTCGACCTGCCGTACCATTTGGCTCGCCATCATCATCAAAACCAGCACTGGTGGTGTTATTGGGGTCACCAATGATATACGCCCAGCAGTGGTGGCGCGCATCGGCATATTGCTCGCGCAGTTGTTCCACGTGAAACATTGCCTGTTCACGCGAGGTTACAGGATAAGCGTAAGCAATAAACTCGGATTTTTTAATTTCTAAGCGCGCAGTGACAGCACGTTTTAGCGTTTGATAGCTCATATTTCATCAGGTCTAGGTTGGATATGGTAAACTTGTCTAACTTTCACTGTCGTCCACATTGGGTACAGTGTTCATTTAATTTTTTATTATAGTACCACTTCTGACCCATGAAGATAGCGGACAAGCTCAGTGCGAGTGCTGGTGTCGTTAGCTGCTACGGTAAAGTAGGTATCATCAAACGAATGGTAGGCAATATATGCGTCTAGATAAATTTTTGAGTAAAGCCACTGAGCTATCGCGTAAAGAATCCAAAAAAATTCTGCACGCTGGTGAAGTAACGGTAAATGATCAGGTCATCAAAGACCCAGGCGTCCACGTCGATGTGGTCAATGACGACGTGATTTGGGCAGGCGAGCCATTATCGGTCGCTGCGGGCAGTCGTTATATTCTATTACATAAGCCTGAGGGCTTTGAATGTACGCTGAAAGTGAAAGAACATCCTATCGTCACTGAGCTGATTGCGGTACCAGAGCTTGGTAGCTTGCGTATTGCAGGGCGTCTGGATGTTGATACGACTGGCGCATTATTGATGAGTGATGATGGTAAATGGTTGCACCGTGTCACTAGTCCTAAACACGAACATGCCAAAATTTATGAGCTGACTTTAGCAGATGCGATGGATGAAGCAGCACAAGCTAATGCTGTCAAAGAAGTCGCTGAAGGTATTCTTTTAGAAGGCGACCACGAAGAAACTAAGCCTGCTGTGCTTGAGTTCATTGATGAGACGCATGCACGTTTGACCCTTGAGCAAGGTAAATATCATCAAGTAAAACGTATGATGGGTTACTTTGGCAATCGAGTGTCTGAGCTGCATCGCGCCAGTATTGGTCATATTACTTTAGACGGCTTGGAGAAGGGCGACAGTCGTTTTTTAACGCCTGAAGAAGTCGCTAAGTTTTAGATTTTTCATTTTAAAATAAATTTACAAGCACATCTTAAAAATTAGCAGCCATTAAAACTAAAAGTGCGCTGCTTTTTTTGTGCCTACTATTTCTGCCAATCATACTTCTTATTTATTTGTTTCAGTCATCATTAATACCTGGCTGTGTTGCCCATCTCTTAAAGCTGGGTAGCAGTTTTGCAAAATTCAACCGCTAAACCTTTGTGAAAGCTCTTGTTATGTTAAAGTCCATATAATTATTAATCTACTTTTTTGCATAATGTAATTAGCCGCTATTACATGCTTTTATTAAGAACCAGATAGGACTGTCTCTGTGAAATCATCTCTATTAAAATCTACCGGATTAATTGGTGCTATATTATTAGCAACCACAGCCTGTGCTCAGCCCATTGATACGACTGCTAATAACCAAAAAGCCAGCCAGAGTACCCAGAATGTAAAAGTGATTGGCACGGTTAGTAAATCTGTTGACAGTCGCTTGCGCCAATTGCTTACTCAGGCAGGGATCAAAACACAAATCAGCTCTATTGTGCCGTCCAACTTACCCAATATGTATCAAGTCAATTTGGCGGGGCAGTTGCCTTTGCATATCACTGAAGATGGCAAATATGTCATTCAAGGCGAGCTACAAAAGAATCCAAGCAAGCGTGTAGTCACCAAGACGCCAGCGCGTAGCACCAGTGTGCAGGCAGGCAAACCTGTCAGTGCGAGTGTCAAATCTGATATATTGGCAAATATGGATGCGCTGAAAAATATGAGCACTAAGACGCCGTTCTTTTATACCGCAGTGCCAGGTGTGATTTGGGGTGCGACATTGGAAGGCGTGCCTTTTTTACTATCGGATGATGCACAATATATTACTGATGGCGAGATATCTGTCATCGAAAACGGTCAATTCATCGGACTCGATGAGCAGTTTGAAAAGCGTAAAAATCAGTCTGTGTTTGCGACTTTAGATGAAAGCCAGCTGATTAATTATCCAGCGACAGGCCCTGAGAGAGCGGTTATTTATGTGGCAAATGATGTCAATTGTCCTTATTGCCGCCGCTTGCATCAACAGCTACCGATGCTTAATGCCAAAGGTGTGACGGTCAAAACCATTGGTTATCCGATATACGAGCAGTCCCCTGAGCAAATGCGTGGCATTTGGTGCCAAGGTGACGAGGGCAGCCGCCGTAAAGCTTTTGATAAAGCAATGTTGCAGGGTGAGATGACACCTGCACCAGCAAGTTGTAAAGCCGATCATGTAACGCCCAATCGTGAAAAAGCAGCAGGGCTTGCGGTGATGGCAACGCCTGCTATCTACCGTGAAGATGGCGTGTTGTTTCAAGCGAGCTTTGAGAGTCCAGAGTTTTTAGAATTTTTGGGTGTGCAGTAGCTCACATAGATGTTTAATCTTGCATAGATGTTTAATAAAGTTATAAATAAAAAATGTATTAAGAGATGATATTCCTTAATATTGATAAAAAAACCGCCACATAAGTAATCTATGTGGCGGTTTTTTATTACCTCTAACCGTTAGGGATAGCAAGTCTATTGTGGCAACACGATATCAACGATTTTCCAATCAATTAAGCCGTTACGCTGCATCTCTATTGTCAAAGGATAACCTTTCACCTGACCGCTAATAGTGAAGCAATTAATACCGCAATAGCCCAATGTTGGCTTGTCACTGTCAGACCCTTGCGCTACCTGTTGCTCCAGTTCAGCGGCTTGTTTTTCCATGATTTGCTGCATTTGGCTTTTGACCACTGCATCTACATCACCGCGCTGGATGATAAGATTTTGAATCAAATTTTTGAGATCGACTTGATTACTGGCGATTGCCCATGCGGCGGCCAGCTC
Source organism: Psychrobacter sp. TWP2-1-2 (assembly GCF_049896785.1). Taxonomy (NCBI): domain Bacteria; kingdom Pseudomonadati; phylum Pseudomonadota; class Gammaproteobacteria; order Moraxellales; family Moraxellaceae; genus Psychrobacter; species Psychrobacter sp. TWP2-1-2. The sequence goes on from NZ_JAFCVA010000005.1 coordinate 23,785, forward strand.
TTTGGTCGCGGTGTTGGCCTGACCTTGGGTATCGATGACTTTTTCGATATTTTGTGGCGTGATAGCACCATCTACCGCCTGCGTTATAAAGCTATTGGCGGCTTGGGTCAATGGTTCGCCGCCCAACTCAGCGACCAATGGATAATTGGCCATAGTCGCCGTAAACTGACTGGTGAGTTGGTTTTGGATACTAGGTCGCACTTGCTCATAGTCGATCGCTGCGGCGATGGTCGCGCCGTCTTTGGCATCGTAGGCGTTTTTAAGCTGATAAGCGCTGTAATAGGGCGAGCCTGCATAGGCAGCGACGGCAATGACGATTAATAAAATAATCAGCTTCTTCATAAAAATCAAACCCTTATCGCAAAACAAAAACGTAATGATGGGCAAATTTAATACTGGTGAGTATAAATTTAAAACCCCAAAAATATAGCGATAAATATTAGCATGGCTGAGCCTTTTTAAGGTATGAAAACCTTTGTTCATTCCTTAATAAAACCTTTTTGTATGGCTAAGCGCACTATAGTGGATACTTTCCCTGCCTAATCGCTTGATAAATCACCATAGCATCTCCATAAATAGCGCAAACTTTTAATAATTGATTTGGCTAAGCAGCATCCCGCCGTATTCGCTTGTAAGATTCATAGCAGTATCACCTCTTTTCTCTCACTATTTATGATGTTTCATGTGAAACATTTGAGTGCCATAGTGAGTCGTATTAAGGTGGTGGTTGACTAGAACTACTGAATCGACTGTCCGGTGGACTGTAAAGACGATAGGAGAGCCCATGAGTAAGCGCGATTTTTATGAAGTATTAGGTGTGAGCAAGACCGCTGAAAGCAAAGAAATTAAGCGAGCTTACCGCAAGCTGGCTATGAAATATCACCCTGACCGTAATTCTGATGATCCAGATGCTGAGGATAAATTCAAAGAAGCATCCATGGCTTACGAAGTACTAAGCAGCGAAGAGAAGCGCTCTGCTTACGATCGCATGGGTCATTCAGCCTTCGAAAATGGTATGGGCGGCGGCGGCTTTGGCGGTGCAGGTGGTGGCAACTTCCAAGATATTTTCGGTGATATCTTCGGCAACTTTGGCGATATCTTCGGTCAGCAGCGTGGTGGCGGCGGTGGACGTTCGCGCCGTGGCTCAGATTTGCGTTATGTGATCGAGCTGACTTTAGAAGAAGCGGTACGTGGCTGTAAAAAAGAAATCAGTTTCACAGCGCCTGCGCCATGCGACACGTGCGATGGTAAAGGGGCAAAAAATGCCTCTGATATCGTGACTTGTCAGACCTGTCATGGACAAGGTCAAGTGCGTATGCAGCAAGGATTTTTTGCCGTGCAGCAGGCCTGCCCACATTGCGGCGGCACTGGTAAGCAAATCAAAAACCCATGCTCTGACTGTCATGGTAATGGCGTTAAAGACAAATCACGTACGCTAGAAGTGTCTATCCCAGCTGGTGTTGATGATGGTGATCGCGTCCGTCTAGCAGGCGAAGGCGAAGCGGGCGGCGCGGGCGTCCAAAACGGCGACTTATACGTTGAAGTACGCGTAAAACCGCACAACGTCTTTACCCGTCAAGGGGCTGATCTATATATGGACGTACCCGTTAGCATCACCGATGCAGCACTGGGTAAAGAGGTCGAAATACCAACCCTAGATGGTAAAGTGAAAATCAAGGTTGCAGAGGGCACGCAAAGTGGTAAGTTGCTACGTGTACGCGGCAAAGGCGTGACGCCAGTACGCACCACCATGAAAGGTGATTTGATTTGCCGTGTGGTTATCGAAACCCCAGTGAACTTAACTCGCGAGCAAAAAGACCTGTTGCGCCAGTTCCAAGATACGCTCGACGGTGATAGCAAGCATCAGCAGTCGCCACATAAGAAGTCATTCTTTAAAAAGATTGGTGACTTATTTGATTAACTGAGTTGTTTTAATCACTCGTTTGGTTAAATGACTAGATACAAAACCCCCAGTGTTTCATGTGAAACACTGGGGGTTTTTATTGACGCTATAAAAAACCATTCAGGTGGTGATATTTGCTAAACTTAGTATCATAACATTTAAAACCTTTCTTATTAATATAGAGCTTTTAGGGTAAAAATATGAGCCAACAGATAACAGCGCAAGAAAATACAAATAAACAAGCCATCAAAGTCGGGGTTATTGGTGCTGGTGGTCGTATGGGGCGCATGCTAATAGAAGCGGTACAAGATAACTCGCAAACGGCATTAAATGCCGCGATAGAACGTCAAGGCTCAAGCCTTGTTGGTGCGGATGCTGGCGAAGTCGCCGCTATCGGTCGCTTAGAGGTACAGATTGTCGATGATTTAAAAGTTGTCATTAATGACATCGATGTACTCATTGACTTTAGCTTGCCTGATGCTACTGAGCAAAATATGCAGATTTGTGCGGCAAACAATGTCGCGATGGTCATTGGCACCACAGGATTCAATGAGCAGCAAGAGCAAGTGTTGGCAAAAGCCAGCGAGAAAATTGCGATTGTCTATGCTGGTAACTATTCAACAGGTGTTAATCTGTCATTAAAGTTGCTCGGCATGGCCGCGAAGGCATTTGGCGAGGATGCCGATGTGGAAGTCATTGAAGCCCACCATAAGCATAAAATTGATGCGCCATCAGGCACAGCATATATGATGGCAGAAGCCGTGGCAGAAGCTCGTGGACAGAATCTAAAAGACGTCGCTGTTTATGGCCGCGAAGGACAAACGGGCGAACGCAAAGCAGGTACTATTGGTATTCATGCTATTCGCGGTGGTGAAATCATTGGCGATCATACCGTGATGTTTATTGCCGATGGTGAGGTGGTTGAAATTACCCATCGTGCCCGCGCGCGTATGACGTTTGCCGCGGGTGCTGTACGTGCCGCGACTTGGGTTATCAAACAAGAGGTCGGGCAATATAATATGCAGGATGTGTTGGGCCTAAATGACTAATGTTTGAGCCATCTAACGTAATTGAGGTTGATATGGAAAATAATGCCAGTATCACTATCAAGAATTTTAAAAGTTATAAAGAGGCGACTTTGCCGCTTTCACCTCTGACTTTACTGATAGGGGCGAATGCGTCAGGTAAAAGTAACGCTATCGAAGCCTTTCGATTTTTGAGCTGGGTGGCTGGTGGCGAGCGTCTATCTACACTCAAAAATAGAGTGAATGATAGTGATAAAGTCGTTCGAGGTAGTGTTTTTGATTTGGCACTAAATGATAAAAATTTTACTTTATCAATGGAGCTAAACGAGGCAAATTATAAAATTGATTTTATAGTCGACTTAGATGAGTTATATATTCTAGACGAATGCTTGTCATTGAATATATCAAATAATATACAGAAGCTTTATATATTGAGGGATGCACTGCTAAATAAAGAATACTTAAAGACTTTAGACTTGGAAAGCTTTATATATGAAAAATTCTTGTTAACAAATAACGAGGAGTACAATGTATTCATTACTCATAATAATAGTTTCATAGGTCTAAGTTCAATTAAGACAGAATATTCTAAAGATTTAGCATTTCTTCATACTCTTGTAGAGTTACATGACAAAATCTATCACAATAAGAGTTTTGGAAAGGATATTAAAGAATCTATAAATAATTTTGAAAACAATATTCATGAGATTGATAGTAAGTTCAGATTAACTCGTTTCTTTGACTTTCAACCAAGTAATATGAGAAAAGAGAGTATTGTGAGTAAGGAGCTTAATTATAACGGTTCTAATGTTGCTGGTGTCTTATCTCACACATTAGATAAAAACAGTGACTATAAAAACAAATTATTAAATTTCATTAAGCATATACCTGAACAAAACATTGTTGATATTAGATTTTGCGTAGATAGCAGACGTAGAGTTGAGTTCGTTCTAATAGAAAAATTTGGCAGAAACAAAAGAGAATGCCCAATGGATCTATTATCTGACGGCACTCTAAAAGTATTAGGAATAGCCGCAGCGCTATTATCTGTACCAGAAGGGTCAACCGTAGTAATAGAAGAGATTGATAATAGTATTCATCCTACGCGAGCTCATGAAATACTAAGTTTGCTGCGCCAGTATGCCAAAGAGCGTCAGCTTAATTTATTACTATCAACACATAACCCTGCGCTAATGGATGCGCTACCTGATGAGGCGTTGGCAGATGTGGTATTTTGCTATAGAGATCCAAAACAAGGTGATAGTAAGCTAGTCCGCTTGGGTGATTTAGATGATTATCTGGGTTTAGTCGCTCAAGGAACGCTTGGCGACTTAGTGACGCAAGGTATTGTTGAGCGCTTTGTTAAGCATCCAACCACGCCAGAGCAGCGTAAAAAACAAGCATTGGACTGGCTAAATCAGCTACAAGGAGCTGATTAAATGGCAGATATTTGTATATTGGACACTAATATAATATTAAATATATTAAATGTTCCGAGCAAGAGCCAAGATAGAGTTAAGGTTCTAGACGAATTTAAAATCTTTGCTGAATCAAATTGTCGATTTATTATACCGTTAGTAGTCGCGGTAGAAGTCGGTAATCATATTAGTCAAAATGGTGATGGAGATACACGCCGAGAAATTGCTAAACAGTTCGTTGATATGATGCAAAAAACGTTTGATGGTAGCTCGCCATTTGAGATTAGCAATTTTGACCTAAAGTTAGAATGGCGTAATTGGATTAATGAGTTTATTGTCAGAGCTGGCCAAAATAAAACTGCTACTAAACCGAATGAAGGTATGAGCCTGACAGATTTATCTATCATTAAAGAATACGAAGACATTCAAGATAAAAACAAAGCCCATAGAAATAAGCACGTGCAGGTATTTATTTGGTCACTTGATTCGGACTTAATACATTATGGTCACTCCTACTAAAGCAATAAAAGTAGTTCTACTAAGCGTTATTGTGTTCTCAACGCTCAATATCTCAGCACAAGCAGCTACTTTTCAAACCTACGTCATTCATACCTATGGTGGCGATGCATTATTGCCGTCAGTTCGTCAGCAACTAAATAATAGTCGTGACGGCGGTACAGTTACTACCTATCAAGACAAGTTAGTGTTGCATACGACAGCCGCTAACTATCAGGCGGTACAGCAGTTATTGACTCAGATTGACGGTCAGCCACAGGCATTGACGGTCGCTGTGCGTGTTGGCAACAATAGCAGCGTCCAAGGTAATATTCAGCAAGGGCAGGTCATTATTAGCAATCGTGGTATTCAAGGGTCAGGGATTATTCATCAGAGCAATAGCCAACAGCAAACAAATAATTTATACCAAGTACAAACCTTGTCAGGTAGTGCCGCCAGCATCAGTACAGGGACGCTTTATGCGCTGAATCAAACCTACGATGTAAATAGTTATACAAATTATAAAAGTCCCTCAGTACAGATTGTCATTCAGCAGCAGGTATTGCTACCAACGACGCAAGGCATCACGGTTACGCCAAGATTATTACCGACTGGTCAAGTCGAAGTAACATTGTCACAAGTTGAAGAAACACTCGCACGCTCTTATCCGTCTTCTCAGAAAAATAGTAATCATGCCATTCAAGGTCAACGATTAGACACGACCATTATTATCCCACGTGGTCAATGGGTAACTATCGGACAAATCTCTCAAAGTAGCCAAAATCAACGCGCAAGTTATGGTAGCAATCGTGCCATTGATAGCACTAAAAACACACCAATTTGGATAATGGTGCAGTAGCCTTGCATCGATTATTATTATCTTTGGTATAAAAAAGCGCGATACTGCTCATTACAGTATCGCGCTTTTTATCGATAATAATTTATTGCAGATTAGTCAACGTAGATCACTTCTAACGGTGGAAAACCATTGAACTCAATAGATGAATACGAGTTAGTATAAGCACCCGTGGTCAACCAAAAGATTTTATCACCAATCTCCAGCTCTTCTGGCAATTGATAGCCCGCTTCTTCATACATGATATCGGTCGAATCACAAGTAGGACCTGCCAGTACCACAGTGCCTTTGCTGGTTGACGTTTCCATCTTAGGCGTATAAACCGGATACTTGATGGCCTCTCCCAACGTCTCGATTAAGCCTTGGAATAAGCCCACATCGGTATACACCCAACGCGTTAAATCCGTGTGCGACTTACGCGAGATAAGCACCACATCACTGACCAATACACCTGAGCCGCCAACCAATGAACGACCTGGCTCAAGGATAATATCAGGCATGTCCTCTTCACTATAGTCATCTGTCAAATAACGAGTGATCTCTTCAGCGTAGACTTTTATAGGGTTCACTTCACTAATATAGTTGGCTGGAAAGCCGCCACCCAAATTGATCATTTGTAGCTTAATATTTTCTTCGTTTTTCATCCAGTCAAACATGTATTTGACCTTGGCTAGCGCATCATCCCAAGCGGCAACGTCTTTTTGCTGACTACCGACGTGGAACGAGATCCCATAAGGCACTAGACCCAAATCACGAGCTTGAATCAACAGCTCAATTGCCATATTGGGATGACAACCAAACTTACGAGACAATGGCCATTCAGCGGTCTCAGAGCCTTGTACTAAGATACGCACAAAGATTTTTGAACCAGGGGCGTGCTTGGCAATATTTTTTAAATCAGCTTCTGAGTCGGTCGCATACAAGTCAATACCTTTTTCAAAGGCGTATTTGACGTGCTCCGCTTTTTTAATGGTATTGCCATAAGAGATACGCGATGGCTCAACGCCGCAGTCTAGTACGCGATCAAGCTCATAGATGGAGGCACAATCAAAGTTCGAACCAAGATCAGCAAGCAAGTTAATCACTTCAACAGCAGGACTGGCTTTCATTGCATAATGGATTTTAGCATTGGGAAAAAACCCAACCATTTCATGATATTTGGTTTTGATACGGCTAAGGTCCACGACCAAAAATGGCGTCTCGCGACCTTCAGCAGCTTGAGTGAATTTCTGCCAGCCGGCAGGGTCAAAATATTGGTCAATTTTGATCATGGTCATGGTAGGAAACCTTTAATAAAGACAGTAGGTGTTAAAGAGTAAATGCTCGCATCACGTTATTGTCATTTCACGTTATCATCATCACGCATTCTACAAGTCAAAAAACCTTGTGTTCATACTGATTAAATGACGTAAAAATAGCTTAGATGATGAATGGACTAAGAATGGCTGGGTTGCGGCTGTTTATCCGCCATTTGTTCGCCTTGTTTTTCGCGTATTTTAACGATTTTACGCACTTTATCGCGAGCACGAGTTTGCTTGAGACGTGATAAATAATCGACGAATATGACCCCATTTAAATGATCCATTTCATGTTGGATACATACCGCGAGTAAGCCTTCTACTTCTTCATCGATTTTTTGACCATTCTCATCTAAGGCTTCAATGCGCACTTTGTTCGGGCGCTCGACACTGTCATAGACTTCAGGTACAGACAAACAACCTTCTTCATAGGGCTGTTTCTCTTCTACCAATGGTGTCACCTTTGGGTTGATAAAAACTCTAGGGCTATTTTTATCTTCAGACAGATCCATGACGATGAGCTGAATATGGCGATCCACTTGGCTTGCCGCCAAACCGATACCTTGTGCCTCATACATCGTCTCAATCATATCAGCGATTAAGGTTTTGATTTCAGCAGTCACTTCCTTAACAGGCGTAGCAATAGTACGCAGGCGCGGGTCTGGGTAATTTAAAATAGGGAGTAAAGCCATAACGCTCACCTCAATGATAGGGATAAAATAGGGTTGATATTATAGGATAAATGGGGACAAAAGTAATGCTTATCAATACTTTCGCACAATTATTGCTTTTTATCATCGTAAAAAATCAAGGAGGTCGCTTTTATTATAGGCATAAAAAAGCCCTGCAATTCGCAAGGCTTTTTGATTTATATAAGCTAGATTAGATGTAATATGACTTGCATAAGTAGAGTTGCTTTTTAGTAAATTAAGTCACTTCTGAGTCATTAAAGTCACTTGGGGCAGCTAAAACATTTGAGCAAAAGTGCAAAGTTATACGCCACGTTTGCTCATAATCATCTCATAGATAAATAACAGGATGATCGCACCGATTACTGAGAATATCAAACCAGTAAAGCCGCCATCAGCATTGATACCGATAAGACCAGCTAAGAAGCCACCTAATAAAGCACCGACGATACCCAATACAATCGTCATTATCCAGCCCATCGGGTCACTACCTGGCTTGATAGCTCGTGCCAATAAACCTGCAACCAGACCTACAATAATCATCCAAATAAAGCTCATATTATTCTCCTAATTTATTATCATTTATAATAGTTAATCAATTTTGATAAGCTCATTGTAAGCACTGTATAGACGTAAAGGTAAGCGCGAAATGTTACCAGTGTATGAGCTATGTGAGGAAAATCGTAGATTTGCTAATATGCAGGTAGAATAGGTAAATGAAAGGTTACAAAGGTAGTGAAGTCGAAAACACCGTTTATATATTAAGGCATTTTTGGATATCGACGCTCCCTAATACTGATACTCTCTAATATCGACGTTCCAATAGTCATCGTAAGTAATCAGAAAAATTTGATCATAAAAAAACGTTGCTCATTTATAATAAGCAACGCTCTTATTTGACACCAGAACTAAACCAGCTAGATTATTTGTTGCGTAGCTTTATTAAGTGGCTTTATTAAGTGGCTTTATTAAGTGGCTTTATTAAGTGGCTTTATTACGTAGCGCAGTTAGTAAGCGTTGATGAATACCTTCAAAACCGCCATTCGACATAATCACAATGGCGTCACCCGCTTTTGCGTGCGTGTCGATATGCTCGATGATAGCATCGATACTAGAGAGCACCTGTTGGTTGCCCATGTTAGGATTTACGCTATTGGCATTTTCAATCACTTCTTTTAAACCCCACTCCAGTCCTGTCGGCTCATACCATAAGGTATGATCGGCGAGAGCAGCAGACTTAGCCAAGCTGTCTTGATGGATACCCATTTTCATGGTGTTACTACGGGGTTCAATAATCGCCCAAATTCGTCTGTTCGCCAGCTTCTTCTTGGCACCGTCTAAAGTAGTAGTAATGGCTGTAGGGTGATGGGCAAAATCATCAAAGACTAAGATATCATTGACATCGCCAATCAGCTCCATCCGACGTTTAATGCCCGCAAATGCTGATAAAGCCGCGCACGCAGTTTTGACACTGACGCCGATGTTATAAGCTGCTGCGACAGCAACCAAGGCGTTATTCACATTATGCATGCCGCTCATCGACCAGTCGACGACGCCCGTGGCTTCTTCATCAGCAACATCAGCCGCAAAACTAACCGTAAATTGACCACCATCTTCGCTGATAAGTTCAGCTTGCCAATCACTACTATCTTTTGCGTGGGTATTATCTGTTGCATAGGTATTATGTGCCGCTGAATCCAATACGGCTGTCCGCCAAACGGGTGTCCAAACCCCTTTCGCCAACGTCTCCTCTAAGCTGGCAGTCGCTGTAGGCATAATGATTTTGCCCGTGCTTGGAATCATGCGCACCATATGATGGAATTGGGTCTGAATAGCCTCAAGATCCACAAAAATATCCGCATGATCAAATTCTAGGTTATTTAAAATAGCCGTACGCGGACGGTAATGAACGAACTTTGAACGCTTATCAAAAAATGCAGAATCATATTCATCTGCTTCGATAACAAAATAACCAGTATTTACCGAATCGTCATTATCAATTTTGTCAGCACCCAAATAACTGCTGTGAGCGAAGACGTGCTGTAAATGCTCGTCAATGGTATCAACCAGTGGCACACCGCCGATTAAAAACCCAGTGTCGATACCCGCATAGTGCAATATCCAAGCGAGCATAGTCGTCGTCGTGGTTTTACCGTGAGTACCGGCAACGGCTATCACATGACGCGATTGCAATACCTGCTCAGATAAAAACTGTGGTCCTGAAGTATAGCGTAGACCTGTGTCCAGCATATATTCGATGACATCCATACCGCGCTTCATGGCATTACCAACGACGACTAAATCTGGTGCTGGTTGTAAATGCTCTATCAGATAGCCTTGCTCAATGGTCACGCCCGCGTTTTCCAGTTGGGTGGACATCGGCGGATAAACGTTGGCATCTGAGCCCGTGACCGTATGCCCAAGCTCGCGCGCTAGCAATGCCAGTGAGCCCATAAAAGTACCACAAATACCAAGAATATGAATATGCATAGACGTTCCGTACGAGCTTAAATTAAAAGAATAAAAATGGAGCATTATCCCAAAAGTTACCGATATTAACCGTGGTGTATTCTAGGATACGCTCAACCTAATGATCATCAGTCTTGGCTATAATTAAAATATCATAAATGGTGACGGCGTTAACCGTGCTTCATGTACCAAACGTACTATTGACGCCCGCTTGCCTTATCTCTACTTTATATTGCTTCGACCCTATATTCTGTTACAAAAACAGCATAGGATCGCCAAATAGCAGCGTCGAAAACAAGCACTTATTGTAAAGTAAACACCGCATGATGACCAATAAAAAACGCCCAACAAGTAGGCGTTATTAAAAGGATGGTCTGGCTCATTGAGCATCACTATATTCAGAGCACCTAAAATTTAGAGCACCTAAAATTTAGAGCCTCTAAATGTTTATGCCGCTATTTTATTATTTGCGCGACAAGGTATAGTCATTGTTAGGTTTTTTATGTTCATCCATTAAGACAAGATGATTGTCTTGAATATGATACGCTTCAATGTTTTTGTCTTCATAGACAATCGTAATCATATCATTGTCTTGACGATAAACACCAGGCTCAAACAGGGGTGCATTCGGCATTTCGGGATTGTTATCTATACTGGTTTTTAGCACTGAACCATCAGCGAATAAATTCAATGTAATATCAGTGCTATCACAAGATTTACAGGGTACCATGCCACCATAATCGCCCATTAACGTGGCTTGTAATGTGCCATTACCCGGCTCTGAGCGTGTCAGCGATTGATGGGGATGTGCACCGTTACTCGATTGGGCAGCCGCAATCAGCGATTGTCCTTCTGACACTTTATCTAGCTCACTACCCGCATTTAATAGATTGGTCTCTGACAAGTTCTCTGCGCTAGCTTGTGCGCTGTTCTCTTCTACATGATCGATAGGGGCGACCTTAGTCGTCATACCTTTATCGCCGCTAGACGAGGTACTATCACAGCCGATGAGCAGCACACAGAGGGGCAGCGCTAGCAAACAACGACCACCGCGTTTGAGAATAGTCAGCGTGTTAGAACAAGTAGGCGAAAAATATATCATGGTCACACCAAAAAACAGTTTTTTAATAGTCATTCCAAATGATTATCGACACTATCGACAACTCAATACGTTGTCAAAAAGGAAAGATAATAGGAAGTATAAATGTTTAAATTAGAGTAGAAGACTACGAGACTACAAGTGCCATCTGAGGCTAGGCGGCGAGAAGAAGCTATCGGTAGCCTATCGCCAATCAGTCAACAGTGATGGATATTTAAAACGCTATTTTACCCATCAAAAGCAAATAAACTGTGTCAAGATATCAAAGGTTAAAGATATCTCTGTGGCCTTTTTGTTATGATAGGTTTAGCCATGAGCTAAGAATAATGGTTTAACATTGATAGATATGACGAACCAAAATTATCGGAGATATTTAATAGTGGCTCATTAAAGAACAGACGTTTAGTAATAAACACGCCTGTTCGTTTGGAAAAATGGATCTAGCAAAAACAAAGGGTATAGCAAAAAGCAACGTAGGGGCTAATTCGCTATCAAGCAAGACGGTTAGGGGCAACAGGTCGTAAAATGCGCCATAATATCAACCCGTGTACCACCAATAGCAGACTAAATAGAATCAAAGATTGTTCAGGAATACTTAGACCCATAAATGTCCACTCAACAGAGGCACATTCGCCAGAACCTGCAAAAACTTCTTTAAATACTTGCAAAATCGGTAGCGTATCTAACCAATAATCCAGCCCTGGACCACAAGAAGGTACTTGGTCGGCAGGTAGATGCTGTAGCCAAACATGACGTCCAGCCACGGCGGTCGCCCAACCGATACCTGCTAAGCTACCAAGCCACAATACCAGTCTAACTGCCTTAGATTTAGGGTTGAATAATGCCGCTATCAAAGCAAAACTGCCCATGATTATGAGGCCAATACGCTGAAAAATACACAATGGGCAAGGCGAAAATCCCATATAGCGCTGTAAGAAAAACAGCGCAAAACTCATACCTATTACGGCTATTATCACCAAAAATATTTGCAAATTGCGGTAAGTGGTCAGCTTTAGCATCGGGCAGTTACTCTTATAAAGTAGTCATCTATACACGTTAAGTGGCGGTTAGTATTTATTATTCAAAACTCAGCAATAAAAGCTCAGCAATCAAAACTTAGCGATATTGCTGTAAAAATTCCATAAAATCTTCAGTTTCGGCTTTTTCAATCTCAGCTTGCTGTAATATCGATTTTTCTGCCAACACTTCATATTTGGCTTGGGTGTTCGGACTAAGCGTTTGCTGTAATAAAGACTCACGATGCTGCTGCGCCAAGGTAAAGCCAAGCTGCCATAAGCTGCCTAAACGCTGACTATCAGAGTTTACTTGTGCTGAAATGGTTGATTCAGAGTGCCCTGCTTTGCCTTGCATTAACGCGACTGCTGCACGGTAATCGTTGCCGCCATAATGCGCATCAAGTAGCGCGGCAAGTGGTTGCATGCGTTCTAAATGCACCAGCATCCAGCTCTCAAGCAGTTGCTCTTCGCCGTTGTTTATAATGTGTAAGCCTTCGCGGCGACCTTCGTTTACCACGCGCTCAAGATTGATGGCTAAGGTCTCTTCTTCCTCAGGTAATAGATCAGGTGAGTCGCTCAGCAGACAGTACAGCGCCATGACCTCTAAGAAACAAGCGCTAGACAGACGAATACCGACATCGCTATAAGGGTCTAGATCGATTGCACGGAACTCAACATAGGCGATACCGCGGCGCTCTAATGCTTCGGTCGGTGTCTCGCCGCTCATCGCGATTTGTTTGGGACGAATAGGGCTATAGTATTCATTTTCTATTTGTAAAATATGATTGTTGATTTGGATAGGGTTGCCATCGGCATCATCTAAGCCAAGCTCGGCAAAGCTTTCGTGCGGAGTCTGAATCGCACGGCGCAGTCCATCGACATACTCTGGCAGATAGTTATAACGAATATCGAGCTGTTCTTGCACACTATTGGTATAACCAAGCTTGCCCATACGTAGGCTGGTGGCAGCAGGCTTATAGTAGGTTGAGTCGTTTAGCAGCTCTAAATCATGCTCACGACCAGCTAAGAAACAAGGGCAAACGCTAGGGCTAGCACCCAGTAAATACAGTACCAAACTGGTCAGACGCTTAAAGTTACGGATAAGCCCTAAGTACTTTTCATTTTTAAATTCTGTCAGCGTTTGCGCTTGTGCAGCAGGTATTTCAGCTTGCCAGACTTCAAATAATCCGTCACCAAAAGACAAGTTATAATGCAAACCTGCAATCGTTTGCATGCGGCGACCATAGCGAATACCAAGCCCGCTACGGTATAGCGTCTTGAGCTTACCCGTATTAGAGCTGCCATAATCAGCCAGTGGGATGTCTTCATCATTCGATGACAGCATACAAGGCATAGACAGCGGCCACATCAGCTCACCTTCAGGCATGGCTTGATAGACCAATACATGCAACTGACGCAGCATGTTTAGCGTCTCTTTTGGTGAGGTTTTAGGGTCAGTAATTAGCTCAAGTAGGCTTTCTGAATAATCAGTTGTGATAAACGGATGGGTGAGCTTTGAGCCAAGTTTGGCTGGATGCGGCGTCTGAGCCAAGTAGCCATCGGGTCTTACGCGCAGACCTTCTTTTTCGATACCGCGGAGCATGCCCGTTAGATGCTTGCTATCAAACCAATTAGGAATGTCAAAATTCACAAAGCTACTCGCAAAATTACTCATAATAGTCATCTATTGTTATTTATTATGGCGGCTCAAAACACGACTGGCGTTTGACCATAATGAAGGTAAATATTGGATTAAGAATGCCGTCAGTTTAGCTCAAAGCTGCCCTGAAAACCACGGACAATTACAAATACGATAAGCTTTACAGGCGCTCATTCATCTTGATTTTAATAGGTATTTCAATAAAAAATTTTATGCACAGCGCGTTACTTTTTTCTAAAAAACGCATAAAACAAGAAGCATCTACCTAGGAGATAGATGCTTCAAAAGTACGACGTTAAGCGGTTTATGATAGCGTTGACTAACGAGGAAGGTATCTTGATCAAAAGTCATGCGTCTCGCCAACTTAAATAGAGAAGGATGAGCCACAGCCACACGTGGTGGTGGCATTTGGATTGGTGACGATAAAGCGTGCGCCCTCTAACCCCTCAGTATAGTCAACGGTAGAGCCTTGTAAATACTGATAGCTTAGTGAATCGACGACCAAGGTCACATCGTCATTGTCAAAATTGGCATCGTCTTCATTCAGCTCATTGGCGAAGTTAAAGCCGTAAGAAAAACCTGAGCAGCCGCCGCCCGTCACATAGACACGTAACATCAGATCGCTGTCGCCTTCTTCTTCACGTAGACGTCGCACCTTTTGTGCAGCGCTATCGGTTAAGCTTAAAACAGTTGGGTCTACTGGCTGGCTGGCGCTTGGATTAAATTGGTTGGCTGATTCGTTCATATCTACCTCAGTTGCTAGGATCAAATGCGGTCGTCCAGTTAGGGTTTGCAATGAAATAGTTGCAAATAAAGATACGCACGGCGTTTGATTCAATTGGGTGCTGTTATTATAGCGCTGCTATTGGTATGACTAATGGCGCATTATAAATATGATATCTGTGTCATTACAACGATTTGGTTGATAACGGGCACTTATCTCATAGCAGTATATCATAATGGGGGTATTGATTCGTTTGTCAAGAGTGACGCTACTGGCTGAAGGTGGCTGATTAATACTAGCGGTTATTATCCCCATAAACTCATGCTAAGAGAAAGACTTTTTGTGCGAATAAACACTTGGTTTTGAAATAGTTATTTAATCGTTTGCCTATGGGGCAAGCGTTTGAAATAATAGCCGCCAGTTAACATGCCAGATGTGTGTTTTTTATTGCCTTATATTTATATTACTGTTGAGTTGAAGAGATTATATGATCGAATTTAAAGACGTTGGTGTTCGCCGTGATGGTCGTGAGTTGTTTGCAGGGGCAAGCTTCCAGCTACATCCGGGCCACAAAGTTGGCTTGACGGGCAACAACGGCACCGGCAAATCTACCTTATTTGCCTTATTGTTGACGCGAATGGGCAGAGGAGATACCGAGGTCACGCTTGATAGAGGTGAAGTCAGTATTCCTGATAGCTGGCATGTGGCGCATATGGCGCAGGAAGTTGGTGCTACGACGCAGTCTGCGATTGATTATGTATTGAGCGGTGATGAGCAGTGGTATGAGATTAATGCTTCTTTGAATGATTTGAGTAGCGTCAGTGATGAGCAGATCGGGGTATTGCATCAGCAGTTCGATGAAATTGATGGCTATCGTACGCCGACTAAAGCGGCACAAATCATGGCAGGTCTTGGTTTTAATACCAGCCAGCATGAATTACCCGTAGAAGGGTTTTCGGGTGGTTGGCGCATGCGTCTAAACCTTGCCAAAACCTTGATGAGCCGTGCGGACTTAATGTTACTCGATGAGCCGACCAACCATTTGGATTTGGATGCTATTCTTTGGTTAGAGACTTGGATCAATGCCTATACTGGTCTGGTCATCGTCATCTCGCATGACCAAGCCTTTTTGGATGCCACCGTCGGTCATATCTTGCATGTCGAACAACAAAAAATCACCCTTTATACTGGTAATTATCAGCAGTTTATTCGCACCCGTCACGAGCGTATGGCACAGCAGCAGCAAGCGTTTGAAAAACAAGAAGCGACTAAAGCACATTTGGATGACTTTATTCGTCGTTTCCGCGCCAAAGCCAGTAAGGCAAAGCAAGCACAGAGCCGTATCAAGCAGCTTGAGCGCATGGCTGAGCTGTCACCGATGATGGCGGACAACCCGTTCTCTTTCCGCTTCTATGAGCCAGCAAATATGAGCTCACCACTGATTGAGCTGACCAAAGCGGATATTGGCTATAGCGATACGCCACTTCTATATAATGCCAATGTGCAAGTGACGCCGGATACGCGTCTTGGCTTGCTAGGTATGAATGGCGCAGGTAAATCAACACTGATTAAAGCACTGGTCGGCGAGCTTGGCGTATTAACAGGGACGTATCGTGTTTCGGATACCCTGAAATTAGGCTACTTTAACCAGCATCAAATGGATATCTTGGATGCCAAGGCAACACCGATAGAGATGTTGCGTCGTCTAGCTGGTAAAACCTCTGATGCGATGCTACGCTCGTTTTTGGGTAGCTTTGACTTCCGTGGTGAGCGTATTGATACGCCGAGTGAGCTATTCTCTGGTGGCGAGCGAGCGCGTTTGACGCTGGCATTGATTGTTTGGCAACGTCCGAACGTTCTGGTACTCGATGAGCCAACCAACCATTTGGACTTACAAATGCGCCAAGCGCTGACCATCGCCTTGCAAGGATTTGAGGGAGCAGTGGTACTGGTTTCGCATGATCGTGAGTTGATTGCCAACGTCTGTGATGAGCTGTTTTTGGTACATGATGGTCAAATCGAGGAGTTCGATGGTGACATCAGCGACTACGGTAAGTGGCTGGCAGAAAAGCGTAAGCAAGAGAACTCATCAGATAAAAGTACCAGTAAGAAGAAAAGTAAAAAAGAGAGTAAGAAATTCGTTTCACGTGAAACGGATAAGGGTCAAGTGAGTAATAAAGCACCTGATCATTCATCAAAAAGTAAAGCGACGACGCCTACGCTTAGTAAAGATGCTCAGCGCAAATTGGCGGCTGAACAACGCAAACTCACCGCGCCTATTCGCCGTGAGATAGAAGAAATAGAAAAAGCATTGGCTAAAATTGATGGACAGCTTGTGACGCTTGAAGAAAAACTGGCTGATACGGATTTGTACGAAGAAGGTCGCAAGTCTGATTTGCTGTTATTACTTAACGAGCAAACGGCATTGCAGCAGCAGCACAGTGACAATGAAGAAAAACTATTACTTTTGATGACGACATTAGAAGAAATGGAAGCGGGTTTTGAGTAGAGAGCTGTTTGTTACAGTAAATAGTAGGTTTTGATTGTTTTTTAAGCTATTTTTACTTGATTGAGACAGTCACAAAAAAGGGAGAGCGCTGGCTCTCCCTTTTTTATTACGTTATTCCTTACGGTATTTACCATCACCATAAGACAGTATTTCCATCGTGGTCGTACATAACTGACAGTTTATTTGACCAGCAGCAGCTTTCGATAAATCCAAAATACGACCCCGAATGAAAGGGCCTCTATCGGTAATTTTTACGATTACACTCTGCTTTGTCTTCTTGTTGGTCACTTGTACCTTCGTACCAAACGGCAACGTGCGATGCGCAGCGGTCAAAGAGTTCATGTTGAAGATACTACCACTAGCAGTGCGTTTACCGTGGAACTGACTACCGTAATAACTGGTGTTTCCAGCAAAAACGGTGGTACTCAGCAATAGTGATAATGTGATAACCAAAGACTTGATTAAATAAGACATTTAATACCTTTAAGCAATTTATAAAATAGACAGATACACTTGCCTATGTTATTCATACTCCCTATGAGTATAAATAATATATTCATTTTACAACACATACTTTGTCATATTCTTACGGTTCTGTAAAAGAACTACCAAGGTCAAAACGCTCATTTATGCACGCTAGCTATTAAATACCAGTGATCTGTATGTAATTGTTTTAAATAATGATTTACATTGTTAATGGTATTTTTGGCTTGACTCTCTATTTTTTCCTTAGGGCGAGTGTTAAATTGATATGAGGTCTGTGGTTCTCAAAGAATAATAATGCCAGAATCATAGAGAAATATGCCAATGCAGTGACAAAGGCGAATCATAATGTATTAAGTGCCTCAAACAACTTAAACACTGCTGTTGTTCGGCACTATTACTGGTAATATTTGTATAACGGTATTGAATTTTTATATTACTATCATTATTAGATAGACTATCGTTACCACCTGTTATGTCGCAGTTGAATAAATTTCCGTACCATATCGTTTAAAATGGGCATACCAGTATCATTAACATGCTTTTATGTTGAGGACAAAAACATGGCAGAGAAAAATTACTATGACATTTTAGGGGTCAAAAAAGACGCGTCAGCTGCAGATATTAAAAAAAGATACCGTAAGCTTGTCCGTCAATATCACCCTGATGTGAGCGATGATCCAGATGCAGACAATAAGATTGCTGAGATTAATAATGCTTACGAAACCATTAGAGATAAAGAAAAGCGTGCCGAATATGACGCCATGCTAGACAATCCCTTTGCTGGTCAAAGTGGTGGTTTTGGTGGTCAATCTGCAAGTGGCGGGCAAGGCGGCTATCGCTGGGAAGATATCAAAGATCAGTTTGGTGAAGGCGAAGCTTATGGCGATGGTGGCTTCCGCTTCGATGACATCTTTTCGGCATTTGGTCGTGGTGCACGTGGTTCAGCTGGTGGACAATCGCAGCGTAGTGGTTTTGGCTCGCAAGATAGCAAAGGTCAAGATCAACATGCAGAGATTACGGTTGATTTGGCGTCCGTTTATAATGGCGACGACTACAGCATTAAGTTGAATGTGCCCGTTCGCAAGCCAGATGGCAGTATGGATTATGATAACAAAACGCTAAAAATCAAAATTCCTAAAGGCATCACCGATGGCAAGCAAATTCGCTTAGCAGGACAAGGTGCAGCGGGTAGTGGTCAAGGTAAAAATGGCGATTTATTTTTAAAGGTTAAAATTCGTCATGCGGGCAATATTCGTATCGAAGGCGCTGATGTTTATCAAACCGTCAATATAGCGCCATGGGAAGCTGCGTTGGGTGAAAAAATCAACGTCAGTACGCCAGCTGGTACGCTTGCTGTGACTGTGCCTAAGAACAGCAAGTCTGGTAGCAATTTACGTCTAAAAGGTAAAGGTATCCCTGCTAAGCAAGCGGGTGATTTGTATCTAACCTTAAACATCGTGAACCCTGATATCAGCACTGAGGCTGCGACCCAAGCTTATGAGCAACTAAAACAAGCCTTTGCCGATATCAATATTAGTCGTTAATGGCCACCAAAAATTACTCACATTGAAACACTGTAATAGAGATGAAGACCATACGATAACGATGAAATAAAGAGCAAACGAGGATAATAGCTATGAAACACTCGCCTGAATTTACCGACATTATCATGAGCTTGGATGAGCTGGTATCTGCCTGTGGCCAAGAGCGCCAATGGGTCATCGAATTGATTGAAGAGGACATCATCGAATATGATGTACCAGAACGTGAGCAGTTCACTGGTTATCAGCTGACGACAGTGCGCCGTGCCTCGCGCCTTAGCCGCGACTTTGAAGCCAGTGTTCCTGCGATTGGCTTGATACTTGAGCTATTGGATGAGCTCGAACAATTACGCCAATTTAAACGCCAATTAGACATGCAGACACCAGTGATTGAAATTGAAATCGATCCTTTAAAATAATTTATTTCCCCTTTATTCAGTACATAAAAAATCAGCACAAAAAAAAGGGTCTCTAAAATGAGACCCTTTTTTTGCAAATAATATATTTAGCGTTTAACGCGCATATTTTGGATCAGCTGCTGCGGTAAACAGTACATCCGTTGAAGAGTTCAACGCCGTTTCTGCCGAATCCTGTATCACACCAATAATAAAGCCAATCGCTACCACTTGCATAGCGATATCGTTTGGAATGCTAAATAAGCTTGCTGCCAATGGAATTAAGAGTAATGAACCACCAGCGACACCAGAGGCACCGCAGGCACTAATGGTTGCAACCAAACTGAGTAGCAGTGCTGAGGCAAAGGTCACTTCAATACCGAGTGTATGCGCGGCTGCAAGCGTTAAGACGTTAATCGTAATCGCCGCGCCTGCCATATTAATGGTTGCACCCAGTGGAATCGTCACCGAATAAGTATCTTCGTGTAGACCCAGTTTGCGGGCAAGGTTCATATTGACGGGAATGTTGGCAGCCGAGCTACGCGTAAAGAATGCGGTAATCCCTGACTCACGCAAGCATTTGAATACTAGCGGATAAGGGTTTTTGCCCGTTTTGATCAGTACAATAATAGGGTTAGCAATCAAAGCGATAAATAACATACAACCAACCAGTACCATCAAGATACGCGCATAACCTGCCAAAGCCGCAAAGCCTGTCTCAGCGACGGTGTTGGCGACCAAACCCAAGATACCAAAAGGTGCTAGGGCAATGACCCACTTCACCACTTGGGAGATGGCGTCAGAAAAATCACCGACCACAGTGCGTGTGGTATCACTGGCTTGGCGCAGTGCGAAACCGATGATAATTGCCCACGCTAAAATACCAATATAGTTGGCTTCAGCGATGGCATTAACTGGGTTTGCGACCAGATTTAGTAGTAGATTGGTCAGTACTTCTTTGAGGTTGGCTGGTGGGACTTGCTCAATCGTGGCGTTGACCAATACCAGTTCTGTCGGAAATAAAAAGCTCGCACCGACAGCTGTCAGTGCGGCTAAAAAAGTGCCAAACATATACATGATAAGCACAGGCTTGACGTAAACCTCATTACCGCTGCGATGCTGGCTAATGGCCGCCATGACCAACACAAATACCAGTATCGGTGCGACGGCTTTTAGTGCTCCTACAAATAAGGTACCCAATAATCCTAAGGCAATACCGATATCTGGTGCCAACCAACCTATCAATACGCCCGCTATCAAACCGATAATAATAAGTGGTACTAGACCAATGCGCTTATACATCGCAAAAAATGAATACATCCTTACCCCGACAATCTAATGAATAATAAAAGAGATCAAGCCATTTTATGTTTTTTGCTTTACTAGTCTCATACTCGTATAAAGGTAAGATTCGTAAAACAGAATAAAAATGGGTAAAGTATAACCAAAAAAAGGGCAGTTAAGCCCTTTTTTTATTTTTATACCTATCAATTAAGGTGATTGGTTTGTTATGGTCGTTTTAAAGAGACCCAACATTAGCGTGCATATTTTGGATCAGCAGCGGCAGTAAACAAGACGTCTGTTGATGAGTTCAATGCGGTCTCTGCCGAGTCTTGCAGCACACTAATAATAAAGCCAATAGCCACCACTTGTAGCGCAATATCATCAGGAATATTGAATAAACTGGCCGCCAAAGGAATGAGTAGTAATGAGCCACCAGCGACGCCAGAGGTGCCGCCAGCACTAATTGTAGCGACTATACTTAGTAGTAATGCTGAGCCAAAGGTCACTTCAATACCGAATGTATTCGCGGCTGCAAGGGTTAACACATTAATCGTAATCGCGGCACCTGCCATATTAATAGTGGCGCCTAATGGCAGGGTGACTGAATAAGTATTTTCATGTAACCCTAATTTGCTAGCAAGGTTCATATTGATAGGAATGTTGGCAGCAGAGCTACGGGTAAAAAACGCAGTAATACCAGATTCGCGTAAGCAGGTGAATACCAGTGGATAAGGGTTTTTACCCGTTTTTAAGTATACGAGGAGAGGGTTAGTCACCAAAGCAATAAACAACATACAGCCTATCAGTACTAGCAAAATTCGTGCATAGCCCAATAACGCAGCAAAGCCAGTATCAGCGACGGTATTGGCGACTAATCCCAAAATACCAAAAGGTGCTAGCGCGATGACCCATTTGACTACTTTTGAGATGGCATCTGCAATGTCATTGACAGTGCTGCGAGTCGTCTCGCCAGCTTGTCGTAGCGCAATACCAATAATAACGGCCCAAGCTAATATACCGATATAATTAGCATTGGCTAGGGCAGCAACTGGATTGGCGACGAGACTGAGTAATAAATTGTTCAATACTTCTTTTAAGTTTGCTGGCGGTACTTGCTCGATGGTCGCATTCACTAACGTCAATTCGGTTGGGAATAAAAAGCTGGCACCAACAGCGACCAAAGCGGCTATAAAAGTGCCTATCAGATATAAAAACAGCACCGGTTTTACATAGACCTTATTACCGCTACGATGTTGGCAGATAGCAGCCATCACTAAGAAAAACACCAATATAGGGGCAACGGCTTTTAGGGCACCTACGAACAGAGTCCCCAAAATACCTAAGGCAATACCCACACTTGGCGCCAGCCATCCTATCAAAGTACCTAGTATTAAACCGATAACAATCAGCGTTACCAATCCGATTCGTTGGTACATCGCTATTAATGAATGCATTTTTACCCCTTTAGTCCATTTGGAAATAAATATTAGCTTAACAACCGAAGGATGTTAGCATTTTTTGTGATAAGCGCCTACTGACAGATTTTATAAGGCAGTAGGCAATAACGTACTTATAAGCCTCTAAGAATTTTAAAAGTCAAAATTTAAGCACAAAAAAACGCCATGACTGGCGTTTGATTTTGTAATAGAAGATTAAACTTTGAAATGGGTAAGCTCATACCCTAATTGCTGGTAGTGCTTATATTTAGCGCGTCCTGCCTCAGTGCTGACTGCATCAGGTTTGATAAGCTCTAAAATACGAGTTGGCAATGTATTGCTGGTAGCATTTATAAAGTCATTAACGGGACGTATCGTAGTATTGAGTACGATCCCTTTAAAATCGGCTGGCATATAGCTGGCAAGCAACACTGGTGCTAATAATTGATTATTAATATCAGTATGAACACCGTCAATATCAGCGCTTTCAGGATTAGAATCTAAAAGGCGTTGATGCGGTATAAAGCTCGTATCGTCTTGTGACCAAAGGGCTTGATCAAGCGTCGACAGCAATGCATCGTCTTTTTCGATAAGAATCAATAACGACTGGCTGCTCTTGTTGAGCGCCGTCTGGGCCAGCTGACAAATAAAGCCCAAGAAATCTTGAGCTTTATTCTCAGTTAATACATAAAAGCTAACTTTCATAGAGTGGTTTTCATTGAGTAATGATTCATCAATAGATTATGCCATATTTGCACTATTTTTTAGGTATTGCATGAATAATGGCACAGGACGACCAGTCGCGGCTTTGTCTTGACCTGAAATCCATGCCGTACCAGCGATGTCTAAATGCGCCCATGCTTGACCTTCTTCGATGAAGCGCGATAAGAAACAGGCAGCAGTCACAGCGCCAGCACCTTTACCACCGATATTTTGAATATCAGCAATAGGCGAGTCAATCTGCGCTTGATATTCGTCATCCATTGGCATGTGCCAGATTAGATCGCCTGATAGGTTACTGGCGTTTTCTAAGTCAAACAACACATCTTCGTCATTACTAAAGACTGCCGAGCGTACATGACCCAACGCGACCACACAAGCACCAGTCAAGGTTGCGACATCAATGATGGCTTTTGGCTGATAATACTTCTGCACGTAGCATAAGGTATCGCACAATACCAAACGACCTTCAGCATCGGTATTTAGAATTTCAACGGACTTACCATTCATTGCTATGATGATATCGCCAGGGCGCGTTGCCTCTCCTGATGGCATATTTTCAGCACAAGCTAGTGCACCGACGACATTAATCGGCAGACGCGCTTCACATAATGCTTTTAGGGTACCGAGTACCGCAGCAGAGCCACCCATATCAAATTTCATCTCATCCATCGCCGCACCCGGTTTGATTGAGATACCACCTGAATCGAAGGTCACGCCTTTACCAACAAGCACGATAGGGGCATTATCGTGTGCACTTTGGGCATTGTCTTCGCTATTCTGTTCAGCATTTTTAGCGGCTTTTTTGCTAGCAGCTTTGGTTGGTAATTTATCAGCCAAGGCTTTGAGACCGCCAGCTACTTTTGCGCTGTTGGTAATGGTTTTGTTAGTATCACCATCAGTATTGACGCTAAAATTAGACTTGCCGCGATACTCCATGAGTACCAACTTACCTTCTTTGGTTGAGCCTTGCGCGACCGATAAGAAGCAGTTCATACCCAGTGCTGACATCTCGTCTTCGCCAAGTACCGTTACTTTTAAGAGGTCAGGATAAGTGGCTGCCAATTCCTGTGCTTGCTCAGCCATATACGCTGGGAAACAGATATTACCCGGCTCATTGGCGACATCACGGGTCAAGCTTTGACCAGTAAAGACCGCTTGTGCAAAGTCTAACGAATCTTCTAAAGACGACTCTGCCAATAAGTAGATATCCGTTAAAACAGGCGTTTGCTGCTCAGATTTGTACTTGTCAAAACGATAGCTTGCTGCCAGTAGGCTCAGCGCAAATTGGCTAAACTGGTTTTCCTCTAAGCTATCACCTAACGCCACAGTGATAGAGTCGACGCGTTTTTGAGTGCTCTTATAAATGGTATTGGCAATTTTTTCTAGAACGCTATGACGCAATTTATCAACATTACCCACACCGACCAATAATAGCTGTACTGGATTTTCTTTGGCGGTTTTCTTATCACCCGCTAGCGCATAGTCAGCAACCGTTTCACAAGCTTTGCCGTTAAAGTGTGATACTTCAATCAATTGTTCAATACGGGTTTGATAATCGCTCAATACTGACTCAGCTAAGATGTTTTTCTTATCATCGATTAAGACGACAAGGCAGGCCGCGTCTTTACTTTTGGCTTCTTTTTTGAGAATTTTTTGCGTATGAGTTTTTGGCAGTGTTTGGGTTAATTTAATATTCATATATTTATCCTTATTGGGGTTATGACATTATAGTTATGACGTTAACGCTATGAAAATGGCAGATTTTTTTAATTGCTGATACCTGTTAAATTATCAGATTGTTTGGCCAATCAAGCAATCGCAATAGTGTAGCATATTGCGAGGTGAGTGCGCAGTGAGCAAGGTTTAGGTCATGGGTTTGAACCATTTATTAGATATTAACTAACTCATCGGTTGCTACTAAAGCGGCAAATCTATCTTGCAGTGCTGCCATCGCGGTAGCATGCATGATATCAGCGCTGATTTTCTCTTTTTTATAGTCAGGCAGGTCGCGAGTGGCACAAGCATCATGGCAAACAAAACTGTCAAAGCCTAAATCAAAGGCGGCTCTCACGCTTGAGCTAACACACATATGACTCATAAAGCCTGCAAAAATAATTTGCTGTTTTTGCGC
Source organism: Psychrobacter sp. TWP2-1-2 (assembly GCF_049896785.1). Lineage (NCBI taxonomy): Bacteria > Pseudomonadati > Pseudomonadota > Gammaproteobacteria > Moraxellales > Moraxellaceae > Psychrobacter > Psychrobacter sp. TWP2-1-2. The sequence goes on from NZ_JAFCVA010000005.1 coordinate 48,942, forward strand.
AGCTGAAATAAGCGCTCGAAGCTGGGTATCATGAAACGCATTGGGATTTTTTTTGACGATGACGGTTTCGCTATCCTTTGGTTGTAATTCAGCGATAATCTCGACGTTAGATGATAAGGGGTCAAAAACGTTGCCATTATCTGCGCCGTGATGGGCGATATGAAAGATAGGGACGTTCTGTTTACGAGCTTTGTCTAGCAATAGACGCGCATTTGTAATGGCGTTCGTACCAGCTTGCCCCAATGGCATCGCACCATCGACATATTCGTTTTGATAGTCAATAAAAACCACGGCGCAATTTGACCAATCGAGCGTATCAAATTGACCGCCAGCAAGTTCAAGTAAAGTAGAAGGGGTAGAACCGAGTTTATTTGTCATTAATATTCTCCATTGGGCGAGATAATTAGGAATTTTTAGTTTTCTCAGTTTAACAAGTAATCCTAATGGTGCGAGGGCAGTGATACGAATGACACACAAAGGTTTCCAAATGACATCAAGTAAAAGCGTTATGCAAAGACTTAATAAAAAGGCTTTTTAGATAAGACAAACTAATGAGTTAAATTCTAATTGTTCTTTTCATATCTTATCTATTATTAGTGAGCCATACAGCGTTATAGCAAGAGGGGTGCAATATTTGCAAACACATTTCACAGCCATTTTTGAGCAAAATATGCTAGGATTAGCGGTTATCTTTACCGCTAATTTTTACAGCATGTCGCTAACCCGTCTCGCAGATATTTTCATATCTTTTGCCGTTGCTTTTAGGGCTGTTTAAGTATCTGATTGAGCAGCACGGTCTTGTATTTCTATTGTTCAGTTATCGGTATCCGCTATTGTATTTAGAGCTATCCATAATTGTCAGTGTTTGCCAATAAAGCTGCGATAAATCGTGCGACTATCAACCTTTTTAAAAGAGTGCCCATTGTGATATTACGCCGCTATATTACTCAACAAGTTGCCTCAACGACCGCATTGGTTTTGGGGTTTTTAGTGGTGATGATGCTGGGCGGTCGTTTGATCCGTTACTTTGGTATTGCCGCAGAAGGCAATTTAGATATCAGCTTATTATTTACCATCATTGGTTATAATTTGCCCTACTTTTTAGAGCTTATCCTGCCATTGGCATTTTTTATCGCTCTCATGCTGGTATTCGGGCGGCTGTATGTCGATCAAGAAATGGCAGTGATTAATGCCAGTGGGGTGTCGCGTGGTAAACTTGCCCGTTTGATGACGCCGTTAATATTGGCATTGTTCGTTGGAGAAGCGGCTTTATCTATCGTTGGTAAACCGTGGGGCGTACGCTCATCGGAAAGTGTCTGGCAACAGCAAGCATTGACCAGCGCTTTTGATTTAATTCGTCCCAATGAATTTATTAGTAGTGGCAATTATCATTTGTATGTGGGCAGCTTGAGCGATGATAAAAAGCAATTGCAAGATGTGATATTGATTCAATCTGAGCCTGAAAAAAAGGGCAGTGCCGCTAAAAACAACACTGCTAAAGAGGCTGCCGTCGATGTTAAAAACACCATCGATCCAGAAACAGCTGAGCAATTAAATATTTCAGATATGCCAAATATGCCAACGGCGATTACTAATAATACCAACATCAGCAAAGATACTATTACGTTGGCTAAGCGTGCCGAGCAAGTAGACACGGGTAATAGCGGTGTGACCCAATTGGACTTGTTCCAAGGGCGGCGTTATGAAGTCGGTGCTGGCAGTCTGAAATACAATCAAGTGGGCTTTGATCGTTACCGCATTACTTTGACCGAATCCTCAAAAGAAGTCATCACCGAAGATAATATCGAAACGCAAGCGATTGGACCATTATGGCAAGCCGCGTCGGGTGGTACAGCAAGTAGTGGCAACTCGCTGCGTGTGGCACAAAGTGAGCTTGGCTATCGTTTGGCATTGCCGTGGTTGATGATCATTGCACCAATGCTCGCTGTACCACTGGCGCAAGTACGTCCGCGTCAAGGTCGCTGGTTGCGCCTATTCCCTTCTATTTTATTGTTTGTCAGTTGTGCGCTGGGTATTATTTCACTCAAAAATGCTGTTAGCAAAGGCAGTGTGAGCGTTTGGGCATATGCTTGGCTCATTTTAGGGTTTATGGCATTGGCGCTTTATATGAATTGGGGCAGCCGTGTGCAGCATCGACTACGCTTTCGCAAACCGAAGAACACGCCTTTAACGGTTGCCGATCATCAGAGCAGTGGCTCACAAGGAGGGCAGTCCTAATGAGTGTCTTATCTTCTAAACCATCTAATCCTGACTCGCAAAACGCTCATGCTAAGTACGCTCGCAAACCTGCCAAACTAAAAGTGCTGAGCCGTTACGTCAAGCTGAACGCTTTGCTCGCAATCGTCGGAGCTGTCATAGGCTTGTGGGCATTACAGCTGGTATTCTCTTATTTGTCTGAGCTGGATTCGTTAGATGATAGCTATACGATGGGCGAGGCGATTAAGTATATTTTTTATCGCTCGCCTTATTTTTTAGAGCAATTTATTCCCACTGGCGCATTGCTAGGTGCAGTGGTCGGCTTGGGCTTGCTTGCCAATAAAAGTGAGCTGGTCGTGATGCGTGCCGCTGGCGTCAGCGTTTATCGTATCGTCGGTTGGGTATTGCAGCCTGCTTTGATTTTTGTGTTGCTCGCATTGATTATCAATCAGTTCGTGCTGCCGCACTCTAATCAATTGGCAAAAGAAATCAACGACGAAGACAGCAGTTCATTGGTCACATCGGTACGCGGTTATTGGACGTTGCAGCCACGCTTTGAGAGTACAAAAGACGGCAGTGCCAAGCCAGATGGTAGCGATATTTTGTATATCGATTATGCTGATGTGCAAGGTAATATCGGCGAAGTTAAACGCTGGCATTTAGACAATAATGGCAATCTGCAAACGGCCATTCACGCTGAGGGTGGTAAATATATTGGTCGTGAACCTGTTAATCCTGCCAGCAGCAAACCGAGCGAGCAATATCGCTATGAGTGGCAGCTGAACAACATGACCAAGCTGATGATTAACCAAGGCTTTGAGAGTAGCCAAGCCATCTCACCGTCAGATACCTTAAGCCTGCCCTTTGCCCCTGAATCGGTATATCTGCTTACCCGTAAGGCAGAGGATTTATCATTGACTCAGCTGTATGAGCATCGTCAATTTATGCGCCAACAAGGCACACGCTCGTTAAGTCATGAGCTGGCTTTTTGGCAAAAACTGCTCTCACCGCTATCGATTTTATCGCTGGTGATTGTTGCCTGCTCATTCGTCTTTGGCTCACTGCGGACGCATAGCTTAGGCTTGCGTATCGTCGTAGCATTATTGTTTGGCTTGCTGTTTAGTTATGTGCAAGACTTGGTTGGCTTTGTCTCATTGGCGACTGGATTTTCGCCATTATTAATGGTGATATTACCGATTATCGCCAGTGCGATATTGGGTGGCTATTTGCTCAAACGGCAGATGTAATTTTAGAAATTTAGCCATAAAAAAAGCCCGCTAGATCATGACGATTTAGCGGGCTTTTTGTTTACGCAGCTTTTAATACATAAGCTTTTAAAGCTTAGTCTTTGGTCGCCATGGTAATGGTATAAGTTTTACCTTGTTTGATCTTTTCGCTGTTGCCAAACACTTCGGTAAACGAGCGCTTCATAAACTGACGCAAGCCATTGATCGTCACCACGTAAAAACGCCCACCTTTACGCATGCGTGCATAAGCATCGAGGAAATACAGATAATGCTGCTCCTTACCTACTTTGGCTGGTAAGTTCGACATCACAAGGCTAAAGTCTTTGTCTTTTGCTACGTGATTGAAGCCATTTGATAAATGCACATCGACGTTTTTTAGACCGTTTTTCTCACAATTTAGGCGTGCATATTCTACCGCCATAAAATCTTTATCAATCAAAGTATGCAGGCCGTTTGGACATTCACGCGCTGCCGTCATACCGAGTACGCCATAGCCACAGCCCAAATCGATCGAGTCGTCATCCGCTTCAAAATCAATATAATCAAGCAGCATCAAGCTACCATCATCTAGCTTTTGCGGTGAAAAAATCCCCCACGTGGTCGCAAAATCAAATGGCTTACCCAGTACGTCTTGGCGAAAATTAATGTCTTCGCGCCAATGTTGGGCGTTTTTTAATAGGTCAGCAGGTGGTCTATGGCTCATGAGATTCTCGGATAATAGATAAGTAAAAGGCGGTGCGTTGCTCAGTTATGCAGCGTGCACATCATACGCGTATTGTAGCGAGAAAAGGGTAGGTTTGCAGCATGCTATTGTGGGAATTATATGGAAGCCATCACCTGCAACAGCATAGCATTACTATCAGGGCGAAAAATTAGCTTGATTCAGGTATTCTTGTTGAACTGTAATAGTAAAAATATAGAGAAATTCAGGGTGCACCCATCGCATTTTAGATAAGTTAATGTCTAGCATCAGTGTGTATTTTACAAGAACCAATATAAGATATAATTGTAAAACCGCACAAAAATAGGGTTTTATACATACCCCAAGGAAGATTTTAAATATGTCGGAATCTTACCTTAGAACACATTAAAGGGATGCACTATGAAAAAAATATTTCTAGTTTTTTTACTATTAAGCCAAGTTAATCCAGCATATTCATATAGTGATGGTGAATTAAGCGAAAGAATTAAGGCATTAAACTATACCTTTATGCTTCAGTCTAGCAACTTTTTTAGCGAGGTTGATAAGCTGAATAATTTAGCAGAAAATCCTGATGCAAATCCAGATAATCTTTATATGCTGTATATAACATCTTCCCAGTCACTATGCATATCAGTACTATCTTTAGAAAAGACTCAGAGTCTTATTCAAGAGAACTCATATGACATAGAAGATATTTTAACGAGGGGTGATATAAAAAATATCAACGATACAGCAGATATATTCAATAGATATTTAGAGGAGTTTGAGTTAGATCATCAACAGTGTAAAGACATGGTGCCAAGCGCTTATCAATCTATTATTAATACTTAAAGTAATAATAATAGAATCACGGTAGATAATGCATTAATTCACCACATACTTATTTGGTTCAAATGATAGATTATGCTATGACTACTCTTCCTGCTAGATTTTTTTAAGTTTAGCCTTGGTCTATGCCACTATTTAAAAGATTGGCTAGACTGAATATTTGCAGTTTGGTTTCAATCAGCTGAAGCTTAGATATGGTTTTTCAAATATTATATAGACAATCCCCTTCAAGGGATTGTCTCTTGCGAACCTAACGAAGCAGTGCTTCGTTTTAACGATTTTCACCCACGCGGATGATGCTCAGCATGCAATTTCTGCAGTCTCGCGGTCGCTACATGGGTATAAATTTGCGTGGTGGACAAATCACTATGTCCTAATAGTAACTGTACGCTACGCAAGTCTGCGCCATGATTCAGTAGATGGGTGGCAAAAGCATGACGTAGGGTATGCGGTGATAGTTCTTTATCGATACTGGCAACTTTGGCGTATTTCTTAAGCAAATACCAAAAGTTCTGCCGTGTCATATAGCCACCTTGCGCGGTCAAAAATACCGCTTGGCAATTTCCTGATTTCAAATGTGCAATTAAATCACCACGAGCATGCGTTAGATAATCTTCTAGCGCATCACTGGCATATTCGCCGAGTGGTACTAAGCGCGTTTTATTCCCTTTGCCCGTGATTTGCAGCCAGCCAGCGTTTAGATTCACTTGCTCTAGTGAGAGGTTAATCAATTCGCTCACCCTTAGACCGCAGGCGTATAGCACCTCTAACATGGCTTTATCACGCAGTCCGAGCGCGGTGCTGGTATCGGGTGCGGCAAGCAAATTATCGACATCAGCTTCGGCTAAGTCTTTTGGTAACGGTCGTCCTAGCTTTGGGCTTTTGATACGCTCGCAAGGATTGTCTTCACGCAGATTACTGGCAATCATCCACAGATAAAACTGACGCAAGCTTGAGAGCATGCGTGCCTGAGTACGTGGGGTTTTGCCTTCTTGAGTAAGGGTTGATAAGCAGTGCAGCACGTCATCAGGCTGCCAGCGTGTCAGGGCAATAGGATTGGTCAGCTCGCAAGAGCGCAGGTCGCGGACATAAGCATTACGAGTACGCGTCGCTAGACCACGTGCCAGCATGGCTTGGCGAAACTCAGTCACATAACTAGGTTCGTCATCTACTGCCAGCGCCTTAGGTTGGCGCTGTTGCACGGCACGATCACGGCTCATAACTCAGTACTCGGTGGGTGAATGTTAGATAAGCGTTAGACACCATAACGAGGTAACTTCAGCACTGCGAGCGACATATAGAGGATCCGTATCATCTTGGCTGCGACCATGCTTAGGTTGGGTGTCCAGACGATATTTTACGGCCAATCCAGCATCGGCAAACAAGCTTAGTAACTCATCACGGGTGCGCAGTTGCAGGTGCTCAGCTAAGTCCGACATGATCAACCAAAGCTCTCCGTGCTTAGCTAAGTGCTGTTTGGCACCTTGTAGAACGCCACGTAGCATCGCGCTCTTGGCATCATAGACGGCGTACTCAAGAGACGAGCTTGGCTTAGCAGGTAACCAAGGCGGATTACAGACAATCAGATTGGCGAGTGGTGCATCAGTCGGATACAAATCGGCTTGCTGCAGTTGTACGGCAGGTAATTCTAAGCGTGTAAAGTTCTCATTGGCACAGGCCAAAGCACGTGGATTCAAATCCGTTGCGATCACTTGTGGAACACCGCGCTGCGCTAAGATAATAGCCAGCAATCCCGTTCCGGTACCGATGTCATAGGCGACATCATGGCTCGCTGGTAGCGGTGCATCGAGCAATAGCTGTACATACTCATGACGGGTTGGTGCAAAGACGCCATAATGCGGGAAAATTGATAAGCCTAAGCTGTCTATTGGGACACCTTTTTCGCGCCATCCTGCTGCGCCAAGTGCGCCTTGCAAGTCACGAAACGACAACACACAAGACTCATCCATCGCCTTATCTAACGGGCCAAAAGCGGCTGTGCAGGCTGCACTGACATCGGGCGCGCGGCGTAGCTGGCTGACATAATTGGCATCGAGCTCTAGTAGCAAACGGCTCAATATGCGCGAACGCTGGGCTTGCAGTTGGCGCTGCTGATGAAATAGATTGGGTATTTCTTTAGAGTTGCTTGAATCAGGTTCTATTGTAGATTTAGCCGCTTTTTTTGCTTTTCGCAGCTCAGAGCGCTCATTGGTACGATCTATGCGACGACCGAGCGCTTGTAGCAACTGGCGTGCATTATGAAAATCACCGCGCCATAGCAGTGAGCTGCCTTCGCACGCCAAGCGGTAAGCATCATCTGCGGTCGTTGTATCATCGACCAATACAATGCGCGCAGGTGGCATATGATTGCTTTCAGACAACCAAAGCGCATTGCGTAGAGTTTCGTTTTCTTGCCATTGTACATACTGCTTTTCTGTTTGTAACACGTAATAGCCTACCTTCTGTGAATGATAGTTTGCTTAGAATGCAAAGATATCTTTATATTGTTTATTGCGCTGTCATTGTTTTACTGTGATTAATGCCTTGCTGTGATCAATGCTTTGATGCGTTAACCTGAGTACATTTAAGCGCTTTTTTTCTTAACCAGATAACGATAAAGCGTGGCGCTGATTGGTGCATCCTCATCGCCAGCGACCATTATTTCATCGGGATCGACGTTTAGATTTACATTTTCAGCAAGCGTTTCTTGCTGCACAAGCTCATGTCCCAAATGACGACAAAAATTAGGAATGTCACGAGTGGTGGCTGGGTCGGTGGCGAGTATTTCAATCACCTCGCCAGCATCAGCGTTACGCATGGTTCGATGCAGCATCATGACTGGCTCAGGGCAAATCAGCCCTTGAGTGTCTAAATGATGATTGATCGTCGTTTGTATGGTAGAAGTGCTCATAATAGTCATTTAAATCGATAGTATAAGGTAAAAGTTTTTTGCGTCATTTATAAGTATGCTTTACGCTTCTTCAGCGATGTCAGTGTCTTTTTTTGCTTCTAGAAAATTAAAAAAGCGTTTAAAGCTCACTTTAAATAAAAACGCCACACCTAGCCAACAAGATAAGCCTAACCAGGCGGTATCAGCGAATAATAAGCCACCAACCAATATGATGGTCGATACGCCAATGCTCATGGCAATCATCGACGCTTGGTTTAAGCGATAACGATAAATCACCAGCGCATCATAAATAGTAATAGGAATCGTAAGCGCAACCAAGGCATAAGGCAAGTTATAGAAAAGTTGATAAAGCAGTTGATTGTCATGAAAGGCTTTGATACTGGCAATGGTGCCAAAGACCATAAAGGCGAGAATAGCGGCATAAATGAGATAAATCGCTATTTGATTCGCTCGCTGTGCGCCTTTGATACGGGCGATGGCAAGCGGCGTAAAACCATGTTGCGATTTGTTTTGCAGGGAGTGGTCTGAGACAGTGGTCATAATAATCAGGTATTTATCCGTGTAGAGTGACGATATGTCAGAATTGGCAGTGTTTTAATTAAGAGTGCTTTAACAGCAGGTTTATCGCTGATTTAATCGGCTTTGATAGCGTCGATGGCGATACTGCTACTGGGGTCAGCGAAATAAGTCGACATCAAAATGCAGGCAGAGATGTCGTCAATTGGGTCGCGTTCATGCTTAATCCAACCATTATCCCACGCGATCTCACGCGCTGCCACTGAGGTTAGGCGCTCATCACACAGGCTCACGACCACTGGTAGATGCTGTTCCATGACTCTATGTGCTAGACGACGAGCGAATTTGTGCGCACGCTTAGACAGCATTGAGCTGCTGCCATCCATATTAAGTGGCAACCCAACCACCACTTTTGCCACGCCCCAGACTTTGATAATACCGAGCAGATTGTCCCAATCAGGCTGACCATTATTCATCGCTAAAATATCAAAGGCACGCGCAGTCTCGGTAATGGTATTACCCAGCGCCATACCCATCTTTTTTACCCCGTAATCGAGCGCCAAAATAAGATGAGGCTTAATAGCGGGTTCCGCCACAGTAGTGTCAGCAGTTTCGATTTTAATGCTCGTATCAGACTCTACCATCATTATGCATACTTCCTATTTCTATTGGGCGTGATTCATTTAGCTTAACGGCTTTAATTTAAATGCAGCTTTAGTTTAAATGGATAATTTAACAATCATAACCAATCATTAAGCATGACCAATATCACTACTAAGGTAATCAAAGTTCACCCCAATCTTATCCGCGGCAATTTGCCAGCGTTCTTCGAATGGCGTATCAAACAATAAATTCAGGTCAGCAGGACAGACCAGCCAATCGCCATTATTAAGTTCTTGATCGAGCTGTTTTTTACCCCAGCTGGCATGACCCAAGCACAGCTGATAGTGACCAACGCCTTGACCTGCGGCGATACGCTTAAGGATATCTTGACTGGTGGTAATACAGACGTTTTCTGAGATTGCAAAAGACGATGCCCATTCTGGTTGACCCGTATGCAGCACAAAGCCAACCTCTGGATACATCGGGCCACCCTCTAATGCCACATCTTCCATCACTTGCGCATCCGTCACCTCAATGTCTAAATCTTCTAGCAGTTTGCCCACACGTGCCTGCTCTAATGGACGATTGACCATCAGACCGAGTGCGCCATGTTTATCATGACGGCAAATATAGATCAGCGCCTGCTCAAACCTTGGGTCTGACAGTTCTGGTGCCGCGATTAAAAAATGATGGGTCAAATTGGCTTTAGACATAGAGACAAACGCACCCTAATATTGAAGGTAAAATAACAGAAATGACACACCACTATATGGCGATACTGAGGTGAAAATCAACCAAAGCAAATATTTAGCAGTGATGAGACACAGCGCTGCACAACTGGTTGATGAATGACCAAGCTTTTATTTCACATCGGTCAATAAACTACGTGCATGGTCGCGAGTGACGTCAGTGATGATCACACCGCCAGACATGCGTGCCAGCTCGTCGACTTGCGCACTATCAGTCAGTATTAATAGCTCGCTTTCGGTCTGCTCGTCATGATGTTTTTGTACTAGGATATGTTGATGCGCTTGCGCCGCGACTTGTGCTTGGTGAGTAATGGCCAGTAGCTGCTGCGTCTGCCCAAGTGCGCGCAGTAGCTCACCGACCACTTGCGCCGTACCGCCACTGATACCGACATCGACTTCATCAAATACCAGCATAGGTTTTGCGGCATTATTATCGGCATTGGTCGCTTGCAGTACTTGCATCACCAGTGCCATTCGTGACAGCTCACCGCCTGAGGCAATCTTATGTAGCGGCTGCATCGGCATACCGACATTGGCGCTAAATAATAAATCAATATCATAGCAACCTTGTGCATTATAGTGGCTCGGCTCGATCTTCTTGGTAAAGACAAACTCGCAGCGGGCATTGGGTAGCGCAAGCGGTTGTAGTTGCTGCATTAATTGTTTGCTGACGATCGGCGCGGCTTTCGAGCGCTCTTTATTTAACTGAGTGGCGAATGCAAGATAGTCTTGCCAAGCCTGTTCAATTTGCGCTGCCATCACATCACTGCTTGGCTCGTTTTCTAGCTGCTCTAATTGCGCTTCCCAGCCCTTTGCTTCATCGATTAAGTCGCTTGTTGGTAAGCTATGTTTACGTGATAAGCGATGTCCTAAGCTGATAAGACTGTCTAGTGTCTGCAAGCGCTCAGGATCAGGCAGCTGTTGCTCTGCATAATCTGATAGTAATCCTGTCACTTCAGTGATTTGTTGCTGTGCTAAATGTAGTTGCTCGGAGGCTTGCTCAAAGGTTTGACTGACACTCATTTGGTTATCACAAAGCTTAATCGCCTGCCCAAGCAAGGTCATCACATCTGGCTCATCCGTGTCATTGTCGAGCAGATGCAAGCCATGACTGGCCTCTATCATGAGGGCTTCGATATTAGACAGCTCTTCGTGCTCTGCTTCAACTTCTGCATAATCAACCGCCAATAACGGCGCAATATCAGCAAGTTGGCTTTGCAATAGTTGAATACGGTCTTGGCGCTGAGCCTCACGGCTCGCAATATCGTCAGCACGGCGTTTGAGCTGCTGGTAAGATTGATAGCTACTGGCAGTTTGTATGGCTAATGGCGTGATTTGTGCCATCTCATCGAGCCATTGCACCACAAACTGCGGCTTGAGGAGCGCTTGCTGAGCATGTTGGCTATGAATATTAACCAGTAACGTACCGAGGTTTTTAAGTTCAGCCAAACTGACTGGCGTGCCATTCAACCAAGCTTTTGAGCGTCCGGTATTGCTGAGCTGACGACGAATGAGGACTTCGGGTTCTTCTAATGGTCGATCATTTTTAGCGAACCACTCAGCGATGACGGTATTGTTTTCTACGTCAAACTGCGCATAAATATCGGCTTGCGCCGCCCCGTGTCTGACCATCGCACTGTCTGCGCGCTCACCAACACATAAAGACAGCGCATCCAATAATAATGACTTGCCAGCACCGGTCTCACCAGTGATGACATTGAAGCCTTCAGCCACACTCAGCTCATGCCGAGCGATCAACGCAAACTGATGTAAAGTTAATGATACTAGCATCAACGCCTCTCATGACAGACAATAGACTTCATATACATCTTAAGAAGCCATATATAAAATAGGGTAGATAAGGGAATGAAATTATTCATTTAACCGTGTTAATGAGATAAATATTATAGGCAAATAGTATGGTGTTAAACGCGCTTAAATACAAACTTTCAAGTGATGTATAATAGATTTTATTATTGGAAGATTACCATAAAACTGTCAAAAACTGGCTATGAGTCATCATCATAATATTCACAATATCAATCATTAAGATGATTAAGCCTGTCAAAATGATGGCTGTATATAGTCAATCTTAGATAAAACCGATACAATCCTATTAATAATTGCATTTAGTGAAATAAACGATGACCTATTCAATCGACTATCGCAAACAAGTACTGCGTAGCATTAAAGACGGCATGACCATTCGAGAAGCAGCTAACTTTTATCAGCTTAGCACAAGCTCGATTCACAGCTGGCAGCAGAGCTTAGCTCCTAAAACCACCAGAAATAAAGCACCGACTAAAATATCAAATCAAGCCTTATTGAAAGATATTGAGCAGCATCCAGACGATTATATGTACGAGCGAGCACGGCGTTTAGGCTGTAGTAAATCAGGTATAGAAGCCGCATTAAAACGTCTTGGTATCAGTCAAAAAAAAGACCTTAGAACATCCAAAAGCCTGTTTGATAAAAAGAGCTAAGTATCTCAATCATTTAAATGATTATATGACTCAAGGCTATCCCATCGTTTATATGGATGAAAGCGGTTTTGAAGCTGAAACTATCAGACCCTACGGATACTCACCGAGAGGCAAACCCTGTATCGACAGCTACAACTGGCAAGCAAAAAAGCGTACTAATGTCATCGGTGCTTTGTATAAAAAGATGCTATTTGCGCTTGATTACTTTGAACAAAATATCAACAGCCATATATTTTATGACTGGTGCAAGTTCACGCTAATTCCAAGTCTCAAGACCAAATGCGTGATCGTTATGGATAATGCCCGCTTTCATAAGAGCACGCGTATTCAAAAACTACTGAACAGGCACGGCCATCGTATTTTATCGCTGCCACCCTACAGTCCTGATCTAAATCCCATTGAGAAAAAATGGGCACAAGCTAAGTTCCTACGACAAGGGTGGATGGAGAATAATCTACCTGAACTATTTTATGATATGGGCTGTTCCAGTTTTATTTTGGACTGACTATACTAAGCATGGTTGCGGATTAAACTTATAAAAATAGCCCAATTGTAGTGATCAGGTGTTGACTCAAAAAAAGGTGAGTAACTAAGTTTAGGATTCGCATCAAACAGCATTTTCCTAGTCGCTTTAACAAACTTTATAGATATAATGTGGTAGCATAATCTCACATAATGATAAACTCTTCTGATTAGATTGGTGCAGTGTAATACACGATAACGAGTCATAATTTTGTAAAATGATAGGCGTATAGTTGGAAGAGTATGCCACTCGGTCATTATTCTAAAGTATTTTCATAGAACCTGTGGCTAGCTCTAGCGCACAGATATCTAGTATAGAAGGATACAGTACGTAGTACAGAGGTGTCGGTTAACGATGCAACTCTGGCGGTACTCTAACCAATTACTTATTTTTTAGTTTCGTAATGATTATTTGATAAGGAAGCCACTATGACAGCGGCGCAATTTACTAATGTAACAGTCAATGCTCAAGCTACGATATCTTATGATGGTCGTTGTTCAAGCCACACTATTATGTTCGAAGATGGTCGACATAAAACATTGGGCGTTATCTTGCCTTGTGATAATTTGGTTGAGCATTATCATTTTAGCACCAATACCTCCGAGCGTATCGAGATCACGGGCGGTGAGTGTGAGGTCAAAATTAATGGTGACGAAGAATTCAGCTATTACCGCGCTGGTCAATCATTCGTGGTTGAAGGTAATAGTGGTTTTAATCTGCGGACAGAAGAAATTGTTCAATATATTTGCCACTTAGAAGGGTAAGTTTGCTAAAGCTGTTATTAAGTGATTGATGACAGCAAAAAGCCTTTTACTCAAAAAAAGAAAAACCTTATCGGATTGGTAAGGTTTTTCTTTTTCTGCTGATATTATTTATATGCAGATATCCATTTATTGATACAATTACTGTCATCTCTTTTTATCGCCTAGTTTTTATCATATAGCGCGATACCCACTTTATAATCAATAGGCCTATTATGGCAAAACCTACCTATTTTTATGGCATTCATGCGATTGATGCCTTACTCGAATATCGTCCTTTAGATGGGCTAAGCTTGTTTGTGCAGCAAGGTCGTGAGACTGATAGCCATGTACAAGCGATTATGGCGCAAGCACGTGACAATGGTATCAGTATCCAACCCACGCAAAAAGACAAACTCACGCAATTGTGTGGCAGCCCGCAGCACCAAGGTGTGGTGCTGAATGCGCGTCCTTTAGGATTTGCTGATGAAGGCTTGCTTGCTACCCTTGCTGGGCGTGACCAATGCTTATTATTGGTCTTAGATCAAATTACGGATGCACATAACTTTGGTGCTTGCTTGCGTACCGCAGTGGCGATGGGTGTGGATGCCGTGGTTTGTCCGAAACATCATGCGGCAAGTCTGACACCAACAGTGGCTAAAGTATCAGTCGGTGCAGCAGAGATGATGCCGATTATTAGTGTTACCAATCTGGCACGTACGCTCACGCAAATCAAAAATGCTGGGGTATTTGTGTTTGGTACAGCGCTTAATGCGGATGCCAAACCCATTCATGCTGCTGATCTGACTGGCAAAACAGCCATTATCATGGGTTCAGAAGGTGAGGGGATGCGTCGCCTGACTATGGAGAGCTGTGATGAGCTGGTGTATATTCCGATGTCAGGAAATGAGCATGGCAACCTTCAAAGTCTAAATGTGAGTGTTGCCACTGGTATGGCGCTATATGAAGTCAATCGACAGCGTACTTTAGCTGTTGGGCAAGCTTAAGATATTCTTGGTGTAATGGCGCTAGTTGCACATACAGAGCCGCAAGATCACTTTCGTTGAGCACCACATCATCTGCATGACGATTACGCTCTTCGCGGCTCAGCTGATTCACCATGATGGCTTTGATTTTTTGTATACTTTGTTCGTCGCGCTGACTGGCACGCGCAATCTGCGTATCCTCGGTGGCATCCATTACTAAGATACGTTGGCATAAATTGGCAAGTCCTGCTTCTGCTGCTTCAATAAGTAGAGGCGCTGACAATATCACGTAAGGCGAAGTACTGGTTGCCAACTGTGCTTTTGCTGCTTCGCGTATCGCTGGGTGAGTGATTGCTTCTAACTCAATCAATGCCTCAGGATGTGAAAAGACGTGCGTTCTTACTGCCACTCGATCCATTGATCCATCACTATTCAACACCCAATCACCAAATTTTTTCTGGATTTTGTGCAGAGTGTTGCTACCTTTAGCGACGACTTCATGGGCAATCACATCCGCATCGATAATATCAATGCCTTGCTCAGCGAACCAAGCACTCGCAGCGGACTTACCACTACCGATACCACCCGTTAAGCCAACTACTAAAGTTTTGCTTTTCTTTTGCGGGGTCTGGGGCTTATGAGAATAAGGTGAAAATGATTGTTTTGACATAATAATGACTTATCTGCTCGATATAATGACAGTGATGGTTATAAGCTAAGAAAGTATTTTGGTGCCTATTTTAAGATTTGGTGTCTGTTTAAAAAGGAGTGACCGAAATACTTTCTAGGACAATTTAGTAAGTATACATGCCGAGATACCAGTTGACGATATCTGAGCCATATAATAAAGCAACAATACCAGCGATAGCGATATAAGGACCAAAGGCAAACGGCTTGCTTTCACCCTGCTTCTTCATCAAAATAATCCCAACAATTGAGCCTAATAGAGAAGACAATAAAATAATCAATGGCAACATCATGGGCCCAAGCCAAGCACCTAATACTGCCAATAATTTGAAATCTCCCTGCCCCATACCATGCTTTTTAGTGATTAGATAAAATATCTTAACCACTATCCACAATGACAAAAATCCTAGCAATAAGCCCCAAATTGACTGGGTAGGTGAGACAAACCAGCCTTGTGAATTCACTGCTAATCCTAAACCCGCTAATGGAAAGGTCAAGCGATCAGGCAGTAATTGGGTATCAAAATCAATACCAGTTAATGCAACCAGCGTCCATACCAAAATCAGGGCTGACAAGCCAGCTGCAGTTACGCCAAACTGATAAATTACTAACATTGATAGTAGGGCTGTTGCTAGCTCAACCAGTGGATAACGCAGTCCAATCGATGCTTTACATTCTGAGCAACGGCCACGTAGTATTAACCAGCTAATTAACGGTATGTTTTCGTACCACTTTATTTTGTGGGCGCAATGAGGGCAGCGTGAGGCTGGTCGAATCAAAGTAATCGGCTGGTCAGCTGCTACGATATTTGTTAGGGGCAGAGTGTGTTCGCGAGGCATGTCTGCTTGTTCTGACATAAACTGGCTGCACTCTTGTCGCCAACTATAAACCATCATCAGCGGAATACGGTGAATCACCACATTTAAAAAACTGCCAACGCAAAGACCTAATAGGCCGAATATGCCTAAAGCGATAGGCATATTGTCTTGTAATAACTCTATAAATTGCATGAACAAGCTGTCCTTTAAATAGCTTTTAGCCTACTACTGAGCCCATCTGGAAAATCGGTAAATACATGGCAATCACCAAGCCACCTACTAATACACCGAGCACCGCCATAATCATAGGCTCCATCAAGCTAGTTAGACCATCAACGGCGTTATCCACTTCATTTTCATAATAGACAGCAACTTTATCTAACATCTCTTCCAAACTACCGGATTCTTCACCAATACCAACCATTTGAATAGCCATACTTGGAAATAAATTAGTAGAACGTATTGAAAACTGTAGCTGTTGACCAGTAGAAACATCATTTTTGATTTGCTGAGTGGCATTATAAAATACAACATTATTGGTTGCACCCGCTGTAGAATCGAGGGCATCAATAAGCGGCACGCCTGCAGCAAAGGTAGTCGATAGTGTGCGGGAAAAACGGGCAATAACCGCTTGATAAGCGATATTTCCAAATATTGGAGCTTTTAATACTGCACGGTCTAAAAAATCACGGAATTTTTTAGACCGTTTTTTGGCCTCCGAAAAACCAATAATGGCACCACCAATAATAACAACTAGAATGAACCACCATACCTGCATCCACTCAGACATATTAACAACCATTTGGGTAAATGCAGGTAAATCTGCACCAAATGAGCCAAATAATTCTGAAAATACCGGCACGACCTTTATTAGCAAAATCATAGTCACAATAATAGCGACAACGACAACCGCGATAGGGTACTTCATTGCTTTTTTAATTTTGGCTTTAAGTAATTCACTTTTTTCTTTATAGGTAGCAACGCGTTCAAGCATGGTTTCCAGTGCACCAGACTGCTCACCAGAATCGACGAGTGAACAAAACAGGTCGTCAAAATAACGTGGGTGCTTACGCAATGCTGAAGCAAAAGTCCCACCCGCTTCAATGTCATATTTTATTTGTAATACCAAGTCTTTCATACTTGGATTGTCAAGTGAGTCAGCAACAATCTCAAAAGATTGAGTCAATGGCACACCCGCTTTCATCATGGTCGCTAATTGACGGGCAAAAATAGCAATATCGATAGGTTTGATGGATTTTTTGAAAGTGTAAAGCGGCTTTGGTTTTTTCTTAATACCTTTGACACTGATACCTTGTTTGCGTAAAGTGGCTTTTGCCAACTCTAAACTACGGCTGGTAGTCTCCCCTTTTACTTTTTGTCCGCGTCGATTCACCCCATCATAGACAAAGTCTAATAGCACGTCGGTCTTCGCTTTTGCCATGTTACTACCCTCAAAATATTGTCTAATATAGATCTTGCAAAGATGTACAACGATGCCTGACTCATTACATAAAAAAGGCATACTTTATTTTAACGTAAAAAACCAGTATAACTCTGTTTTATATTTAAGTATATCTGGTAGAGATTATTGCTGATTTATAAAATTCCGTACGATTACCACCCATCATATAAGTCCTCATATAAATAATGGCAATACTCATATAAGGACAGTTTTGAATGTCCAAATACCCTTTTATCAGTGCATTACTAAAAGCTGTTTTTCGACAATTCAATGTTAAAAGTAGTTGAGTTAATCATTTTGAACGTTTCTCTTTAGTGATCAGCACTGTCTGTTTTTTTGTGCGTATGTAACATGTGCATAGCCAGTATTCTTACTCAGAAGTAACGCGCATCATTTCTTGAATACTTGTTACGCCTTGTAAGACTTTTAAAATCCCAGAGCGACGCAGGTCTCGGAAGCCATTTTTAAGTGCAGCGTCTTTTATATCTATCGCGTTACCGTCTTCCATAATGATGCGTGAGATATCAGGGCTGACTTTCATAACTTCGTAGATACCGACTCGTCCTTTATAACCTTCACGGCATTCATTACAGCCTACTGGCTCGTGAATGATATTGTCTGGATTGTCCAAATCAGCGTCTGTAAAGCCGAGCTCAAGCAGACTTTGCTTAGGGATGTTGATAGGTTTTTTACAGTTTTTACACAAACGTCGTGCTAAGCGCTGGGCGATAACCAAGTTCACTGAAGTCGCGATATTAAAGGAGGCCACACCCATGTTGCGCAGCCGCGTCAGTGTTTCAGGTGCTGAGTTGGTATGTAGGGTTGAGAGCACCATGTGCCCTGTTTGCGCTGCTTTAATTGCAATTTCAGCAGTCTCAAGGTCACGAATCTCACCGACCATGACAATATCAGGATCTTGGCGTAAAAAAGATTTGAGGGCATTTGCGAAAGTTAGACCCACTTTTGGATTGACGTTGACTTGATTGATCCCCTCCAAGTTAATCTCCACTGGATCTTCAGCAGTGGATATGTTGGTCGCGCCAGTATTTAAAATATTAATACCAGTATAAAGCGACACGGTCTTACCAGAACCAGTTGGTCCCGTGATAAGCAACATACCTTGCGGTTTATGCAGTGCCTCTAAAAACATATCTTTCTGATCAGGTTCATAGCCGAGCGCTTCAATACCCAACATCGCTGAAGAGGGATCCAAAATACGAAGTACAAGTTTTTCGCCAAATAGGGTAGGCAGACAGCTTACTCGAAAGTCGATGGCTTTATCTTTAGATATCTTGAGCTTGATACGTCCATCTTGTGGCACACGGCGCTCTGAAATATCCATCTGCGACATGACTTTTAAACGAGCTGCGATTTTCCCAGCCAGTTGTACAGGTGGATTGGCCATTTTTTGCATCACCCCATCGACACGAAAGCGAACGCGATAGGTTTTTTCGTAGGGTTCAAAGTGCAAATCAGAGGCGCCCATACGAATGGCATCAACCAGCATTTTATTAACAAATTTTACAACAGGTGCTTCCTCGACGCTATCACTAAGCTTGGTCTCGCTTTCCTCTTCTTCACCTTCATCAAAGCCAATATTTAAATCGCTATCAGAGAAGCTATCAAAATTTTGCATGGTATCAGCGTAAAGACTTTCAATACGCTTTTTTAACTTATCTTCTTCGACGACAATAGTTTCAATAGACAGCCGTGAATTAAAAGCAATAGCGTCGATTGCATCCACACGAGTTGGATCACTCAATGCTACGAATAAACGCTGTCCTCGTTTGAATAGTGGCAACGCATTAAATTTACGAACGATTTTTTCATCTACTAAGTCTTTTGGAATGACATCAACATGTAAAGCATCAAGATCGAAAAGAGGATCACCAAAAGCTTGTGACAACATCTGCGCAAGATGATAAGCATCTGCCAATTTATTGTCGACTAGGTAGGGCACTAGTCCTACTTGTTGCTGTTGCGATTCGGTCTGCGCAATTTTCATATTCGCTTCGCTGACGATACCTTCGCTGATTAGCTGGTGCGCTAAACCACCATATTTGCTCGTGGTGATAGACATTACGACTTCTCCTTAATACCCAATATGCTATATATTTATCTGAAATCCATATACTTCTGAGAGCCATTTACTATTATAAATTTTAACAGATACCTGCTATAAGTCATTGTTAGCCTTTAGGCTATCATTAATAACAGTCAATGCAGAGATGCTCTTGCAAGAGACTTAGCAGAGAAAGCGTTTTAATAGTGTAGGTTATCAGTAGCTTGGTCATTAGATTATTGATAATGTTCTGTTATATATAGACACAATACTATAAAACATTACTTTAGTTTAAAGATTTTATATGGACGATTGAGTGCTTGACCCAAAAAATCATAGCTTGAGACAATGTCTAGGGCGTGTCTTCAATTCAATAGACTATTTTCTAAATAGGCTAAATTCTGCCAAACATCGTTTAATAGCCTATCAATATCTCGATAATATTTGTGCTGCTTTCCTTGTTTGACAGTAATTTATCTCATTTTTATCAATATTTTTTAGAGTGAGGACACGCCCTAGTAAATATTTGCATTGACTGTCTGTTTTTCTGCTGGCGGCAGCATACTATAGCACTTGGGAATTATTTGTTATACTGGCGCGCATATTAGCCAAATTGGCAAGAATAGATGAAACAAGGTAGATGAGTATGCAAGCTTGGGTAATTGGTAATTGGAAACAAAATCCAGCAACGAGTCACGACGTCGATTTATTGTTGAATAATTTGTTGACTACGATTGATGCTAAAGAGCAAGCCGCCACAGAACGGTCAAATAGTCGCTGTCAGTTGATGGTGGCACCAAGCTGTATTCATCTGGCAGCTGTCAGTGCGCGTTTAGTCGGTAGTTCGATATTGAGTGCAGCGCAAGACGTCAGTGCGCATAGTGCTAGCGTTGGCGCTTATACGGGCGATTGCTCAGCACAGCAAATAGCAGACGCTGGGGCAACTTGGACGATACTGGGTCATTCTGAGCGTCGCCAGTATCATAGCGAGTCTCACGATACGTTATTGCAAAAAGTGACTCACGCACTCACCCAAGGTTTGGGCGTGGTATTTTGTATTGGTGAAACTCAGGCTCAATATGATGATAAGCAAACCCTTGACGTAATTGACACTCAGTTATCAGTAATAAAAGAAGTGATTACTACCCAACCTGATCTCATGTCATCACTATCTGATCGACTGATCATTGCTTATGAACCAGTATGGGCGATTGGTACTGGCAAAGTCCCAACCGTGAGCGAAGTCAGTCAAACGCATCAGCATATTAAGCAAACCATCACAGGCTTTGCAGAATCACTAAAGGTAATGAGTGTGCTATATGGTGGTAGTGTCAATGCGGACAATGCTGATAGCTTTGCCGCAGATCCTATGATTGATGGGGCATTGGTTGGCGGCGCATCATTAAAGGTAGAGAGTTTTTTGGCAATTGCCAATGCCTTTAGTCGAGCTAAAGACTAGTTAATAGAGATAAAACGTGCATTTCATAGCGGTCTCGATTATAAAATGTCTTTATCAGTTGGCAAAAGTAGGTTTAACAGTGCCCTTGCAATCGTGTACAATGCGCCTTATTTATATAATCGATTTGGCAGCATTACCCGTCAATTGCTATTCCTATTAACCGTAAGATTTATTTTCCGTTATCAGTCGTCATTACGCGGCAAAAGAGGCCACCATGTTTACGTTTATATTAGCCCTGCATATTATCGTGGCGATTGCCATGATCGGCTTGATTTTGATACAGCATGGTAAAGGGGCAGACGCTGGAGCTTCTTTTGGCGCTGGCTCGTCAGGTACGGTCTTTGGTGCGGCAGGAACAGCGAACTTTTTAACGCGTGCGACAGCAGTCTTAACAGTGATATTCTTTATCACCAGTATGACGCTAGCCGTTCACGCGCGCAAACAGGCTGAAGATCAGTTCCGTTTAGATGCACCTGTGTCAGCACCACAAACGCCGCGTCCATTGACACAGAATCCTCAATAACTGTATTTTAAAGACACTTGCCTTTAATAGCTGTCTTTAGTCATTGCCTTTTAATTGAGGCAGCTCTTGCTATTTTGAGACGTTAGATTTACAATGCTTTTCTGTTTTAGCAGTCTGATTCTATCGATGCCTACCTTAAGCATCTATTATGATAGATTAGATAGTAATAATAGAGCAGTGAAAAATGCGATTGTGGTGGAATGGTAGACACGCCATCTTGAGGGGGTGGTGGCGCAAGCTGTGGGGGTTCAAGTCCCCCCAATCGCACCAAGTTTTTAAAGTTGTAACGTATTAAGTGCGGCGTTAGTAATATAGGTAAGAAATTTAGTTTAATTTATTTAAAATAAAGATTGACACTTATATAAAACCCTCCTATAATACGCACCATAGATTGATGCGGGGTGGAGCAGTCTGGTAGCTCGTCGGGCTCATAACCCGAAGGTCGTTGGTTCAAATCCAGCCCCCGCTACCACTTTTTATACTGATGTTTTGTACACTAAATTTGTCAGTAACGATTAGCCCACCATTATGTTTGTGGGTTTTTTTGTATCTGACGGTCAGTGGTATCGCGGTATCTATCCTACTTATGCTAAGCTCTAGTTCTATAGAGTGCGATATTATTCGTTATTGGTTGTCACCTGCCGCTATCGGCGCGCTGCTTCTTAAGCACACTATCCTTTATTCCTCACTCCTTTATCGATAGTACTGCTTTGTGAATAATAAAAGCATTGTCTGGCTGAGCTTGATGTTTTTTGTGCTCATCCCTATATAAGCGCATATCATATAAAATAATATGTTTGTGATTTAAGATAATATAATGACTGTGTCTCTTACTAATAAATAAATTTCATGAGTGAGCGACAATTACGCGGTTTACTAAGTACGATAGATACGTGAATAGGAAAAGATAAATAGATTATGAAGCTTTCAACCAAAGTTACAGAACTGACCAATATTATTGCTCCTGCCGTCGCGGCTTGCGATGTGGCATTATGGGGTATCGAGTTTGCACCGCAAGGCAATCGCTCTTTATTACGCATTTATATTGAGGCATTGCCAGAAGAGCAGGCCCAAAATAAACAAGTAACCATTGAAAACTGTGCAGCAGTGAACCATCAAGTGAGCGGTATTCTTGAGGTTCATGATCCGATTGCTGGTGAGTTTATCTTAGAAGTTTCTTCACCAGGTTTCGACCGTGCATTCTTTTCCGATGAGCAGATGCATGCCTATGTTGGTCAAACTGTCAGCTTGCGTCTAATACAAGCGATTGGTGAAGGTGATCAAAAACGTCGCAAAGCGACAGGTACTTTAGATAGTATCGATGCAAATGTCTTAAATCTGACATCAAGCGATGGTCAGCAGTTTGAGATTGCGCTGAGTAATATTGATAAAGCCAATTTGATTTATGAAGATGCCTAAGCTTTTGTACAGCTTGGTTTGATTTGAAAACTTGAAGTAACAAATCATTCATCAGCATTTTAATATCCAAACAGCTTATATAGCTTACGGTGAAAATATAATAGCAATACATAAATTATAAAATTTAAGTCAATTAAAAATGATAGGACAGGTATAGCATGAGTCGTGAAATCTTAACGGTAGTAGAAACTGTCAGTAATGAAAAGGGCTTAAATCCTGAAGATATCTTTGAAGCGATAGAAGATGCTTTGGTGGTATCGACTAAGAAAAAAGTATACACCGAACAGCCAGAAGTGGCAGTACGGGTTGCTATCGACCGTACAACGGGCGATTATGATACTTATCGTTACTGGACAGTGGTTGCAGATGAAGACCATGAAATGCCTGCTTGTCAGCTAGCCATCAGCGATCTTGATCCAGAAGAATGGTCAATCGGCGATGTCAAAGAAGAACAGATTGAATCGATTGAGTTTGGTCGTATTGCTGCGACGCAAGCCAAACAAGTCATCATCCAAAAGATTCGTGAAGCTGAGCGTAATTTAGTAGCAGATGCTTTTGAGCCACGTGTTGGCGAGATGATGTATGGCGAAGTCAAGAAGCAGACTCGTGATGGCTATATCATTGATCTAGGTGACAATGCCGAAGGCTATTTGTCACGTGATCAGATGCTGCCGCGTGAGCAATTACGTGCAAAATCACGTATCAATGCCATTTTGTATCATGTAAACCGTGAAAACCGCGGCGCTCAGTTGCTACTGTCTCGTACTCATCCTGAAATGCTTTCAGCATTGATGCAAAAAGAAGTGCCTGAAATTGCCGAACAAATTATTGAAATCCGCAACGTCGCGCGCTTGCCGGGTACTCGTGCTAAAATAGCTGTGAAAACCAACGATCATCGTATCGATCCAGTTGGTGCTTGTATTGGTATGCGTGGTACACGTATCCAAGCCGTACAGCAGGAGCTTGATGGCGAACGCATTGATGTAGTGGTATGGTCAGATGATCCAGCACAGTTCATTATCAGTGCTTTAGAGCCAGCTGACGTCAGTAGCATCATCTTGGATGAAGATATGCAAACGGCTGATATTATCTTTAGCACCAATGATCAGTTGGCGCGTGCGATCGGTTCACAAGGTCAAAACGTACGTTTGGCGTCTGAGCTAACGGGCTATAAGCTTAATATGATGCTAGAAGAAGAATATCAGCAGCGTCAACAAAACGAATCGAAAGCCTTTATCGAATTATTCTATGAACGTTTAGAAGTAGATAAAGACTTAGCGCAAGCACTTGTCGATATTGGTTTTACCAGTATTGAAGAAGTGGCTTACGTACCAGTTGAAACCTTTTATGATATTGAAGGTCTAGACGATGAAGCAATTGAGATGATTCAAGAGCGTGCAAAAGAAGTGGTCATCGCTGATGAGCTGGTCAAACAACAGAACATGAAAGAGCCAAGTCAAGAGCTACAAGAGCTTGAAGGTATGACAGTCAATTGGGCCTATAAAATGGCACAAAAAGACATTATTACCGTTGATGATTTGGCAGAACAAGCAGTCTTCGATCTCGAAGATATCGAAGGTTTAGACTCTGAAACCGCAGGAAAACTCATCATGAAAGCTCGGGAATCTTGGTTCAATGAATAAGCGGTAACTGCATATCGCTGTCTTTTAGTGATATGCTATCGATAATAAAGTGCTGGTATGAACGCAGTACCAATACCAGCCTTACCCCAATCATTTGTAGCCAACAACTGAATTGAACATATAGCAAATAATAGACAGTAGGTGATAATAAATGGCAGATAAGACCGTCAAAGAACTGGCAGATATGGTAGGCAAAACCGCAAGTGCTGTACAACAGCAATTGGTAGATGCTGGACTGCCTGCTCGTGCAGAAGGTGACCTAGTCACTGAGCTTGAGCAAGAGAAGTTGGTGACGTATTTAAAGCAAAGTCATGGTCAGCAAGAAAAGCGTCGTATTAGTCTTAAATCTAAGACAACTAGTACTGCGCGCGTGACCGGCTCTTCAGGTAAATCTAAGAGCGTCAATGTGGAAGTGCGTAAAAAGAAAGTATTTGAAAAGCCTGATCCAGAAAAAATGGCTGAAGAGTTGGCTGCGCGTGAGCAAGCGATGATTGAGTCGCAAGAACGTGCTGCTAAAGATGCTGAAGAGCGTGCTGCTACCAAGAAAAAATCTGAAGAACGTCAAGCTGCAACCTTGGCTGCAATGCGTGCAAGCTTAGGCTCTAGCAAAAAGTCAGATGATAAAAACGACGATATCTCAACCTCAGTGGTTGTGAAAAAAGGTGGCAAAACCACTGTCGAAGTAAAACCTAAAGACCAACCGAAGAAAAAAGTTGCAGCGACGAAACCGAAAGTTGAAACGGCAGTTGAGCGTAAAGCGCGCGAAATGCGTGAGAAAGAAGAAGCTCGTTTACGTGAAATCGAAACAGAAACACGCCGCGCTCAAGCTGAAGAAGCACAGAAACGTACGCTTGAACAAATGCGTAAAATGGCTGGAAAATATACAGATCAGCCTGCTTCTGAAGTTCGTAAAGATGAGCCACTAGCAGAAGGTTTGGTTGGTGATGCCTTAGAAGAATCATTTGAAAAAGAACGTCGTGAAATCAAGCGTGGCACCAGTAGTACTAGTGCTCGTGGCCGTGGTCGTCGTAAGAATCAAGATGAGCGTGAAATCAAGAACCGTAAAAACGGTTTGCGTTCAACGCAAGCATCACAACATAAGTTCGAAAAACCTGTTGAAAAAATTGTTTACGATGTTGAGATTAGTGAACAAATTACAGTCGCAGATCTTGCTCAACGTATGGCAGTTAAAGCGCGCGAAGTCACCAAATTGCTTATGAAAATGGGTGAGATGGCTCGTGAGTCAGATACGATTGATCAAGCGACAGCAAGTTTGCTTGTTGAAGAGATGGGTCACAATCCAGTACTGGTTAGTGATACTAAGGTTGAAGACGATCTACAAGACGCCGTTGATGAGCGTAGCAGTAACGTTCAAACTCGTCCGCCAGTCGTCACAATCATGGGTCACGTCGATCACGGTAAGACATCATTACTTGATAAAATTCGTGAAACAAAAGTGGCAACTGGTGAAGCGGGTGGTATTACTCAGCATATCGGTGCTTATCACGTTAAAACCGATCGTGGTGTGATTACCTTCCTTGATACTCCAGGTCACGCGGCCTTTAGTGCTATGCGTTCACGCGGTGCACAGGCAACTGATATTGTTGTGTTAGTTGTGGCCGCTGATGATGGTATGATGCCGCAAACAGCAGAAGCTATCGATCATGCCCGTGCTGCTGGTACGCCAATTATCGTTGCAATCAATAAAATGGATAAGCCAAGCGCTGATCCAGATCGCGTCCTTAATGAATTGACTGCTAAAGAAGTCGTTTCAGAAGAGTGGGGCGGCGATACCCCAATGGCTCGCATCTCAGCCAAAACCGGTGATGGTATTGATGAACTGTTAGAACTTATTAGCCTACAAGCTGAACTAATGGAGCTAGAAGCACCGTTAGATGGCGCTGCTCAAGGTGTGGTCATTGAATCAAGACTTGAAAAAGGGCGCGGTCCAGTTGTCAGTGTCTTAGTTAAAAAAGGCACATTGAAGCAAGGCGACTTGGTCTTGGCAGGCGAGCATTACGGTAAAGTTCGTGCGATGACTGATGAACATGGTAAGCGTATTCAATCAGCAGGTCCTTCTATCCCTGTAGAAATTTTAGGCCTACCTGAAACGCCAGCAGCTGGCAGCGAGTTCTTAGTCTTAACCGACGAGAAAAAAGCTCGCGAAGTGGCAGAGTTTAGAAGCAACCGTGAGCGTGAGCGTCAACTTGAACGTCAGAATGCCATGCGTTTAGAAAGCATGTTTGATCAGATGGAACAAGGCGATGTGTCATTCTTGAATATCGTATTGAAAACCGATGTTCGTGGTTCGCTTGAAGCACTGCTTTCTGCATTGAATGAGCTATCAACTGATGAAGTTAAAGTCAGAGTAATCAGCTCAGGCGTCGGTCCTATCTCTGAATCTGATGTGACACTTGCAGAATCTAGCGAAGCGGTATTGTTAGGTTTCAACGTTCGTGCTGATGCGACCGCACGTCGCAAAGCGGATGCCGCCAACATGGATATCCGTTATTACAGTGTTATCTATGGTTTGATTGATGATGTAAAAGCAGCTATGAGTGGCATGCTTGCGCCAGAACATCGTGAGAAAATCCTTGGTGTGGCAGACGTTCGTGAAGTATTCCGTTCTAGTAAGTTCGGTGCTGCTGCTGGTTGTATGGTGGTTGAAGGTACAATTTATCGCAACAAACCTATCCGCGTATTGCGTGATGACCAAGTTATCTTTACCGGTCAATTGCAATCATTGCGTCGCTATAAAGAAGATGTTAATGAAGTACGTACTGGTATGGAATGTGGTATGGCTGTTCGTGGCTATGATGTCGAAGCTGGCGATAAGATCGAAGTCTTTGAAATCCAAGAGTTTGCACGTACTATCTAACGTTACAGTTCGATAGCAGGATATCTAATCATGCAATATGCTTAATCAGCTGAGCAGGTTAGTATCTTCTTAATATCTAGCTGTACTTAGGCCTAACAGGTACATCCTGCTAGGCCTTTTTTACCAACTATTAGTCCTAAAATTTGTTAATAAGCCAATATATCAATCAGTGAAAATAAGCCATATTAAAGTAAGGTAACAATATGAACCAACGTCTACAACGCTTAGCCGACCAAATTCAACGTGAGCTTGCTGTTCTCATTCGTGATGCAGTCAATGACCCTCGTTTGACTGGTTTTGTCACTATTTCTAGTGTCAAGGTTAGTCCTGACTTAGGATATGCTGATGTCTATGTCACCATCATGGAGCCTGAGCTTAACGATTCCATGAATAAGACCAATCATGAAGAGAGTATCAAAGTACTTAATAAAGCGGCGGGTTTTTTGCGTACCGAATTAAGCCATAGTCTCAAAACACGTACCACACCACGCTTGCGTTTTCATTATGACGAAGTGACTGCTCGTGGTAATTACATGATGGATTTAATCAGTAAAGCAGTTATTAAGACTGAAGAAAATGAGTCAGACGAGCAAGAAAACGAAGGGTAAAAGTCGTTATGTCTATCGCATCTACGCAAGCGGATAAAAAGTCTAGTAATCACCCTAACAAGATTAAAGTCTCGGGTGTTATTTTAGTTGATAAACCCAAAGGCATGACTTCTCAGCAAGTGGTGTCGAAGGTGAAGTATCTTTTTAAATCGCTAAATCATGATAGTAAAAAAGCGGGGCACACAGGGACACTTGATCCAATGGCAACGGGTCTATTGCCGATTTGTATGGGTGAAGCGACGAAATTTAGCCATTATCAGCTAGATGCAGACAAATCTTATCAAGCAACTATTCTACTTGGTGGTCAAACTGATACTGGTGATGCCGATGGTCAAATCGTTGCACAAGCACCCATTCCAAAATTTGATGATGTACTTTTAGACAAAGTCGCCCAGCAGTTTTTAGGTGCCCAGCAGCAGATACCACCGATGTATTCTGCACTAAAAAAGGATGGCAAAAAACTCTATGAGTATGCTCGTGCTGGTATTGAAGTAGAACGAGCGCCTAGAGATATTGTAATCAAGGCCATTGATTTAAAAGCGCTTGATCATGAGAAAATTCAATTGACAGTGACCTGTACTAAAGGGACTTATGTGCGTGTACTTGGTGAAGACATCGCCAAAGCGATGGGTACATTAGGGCATTTGACTGCATTACGCCGTACGCAGGTTGGTGATTTTAAAATCAATGATGCGATTACTTTGTCAGACTTAGAAGCATTAGCGTTTGATAACAGGCAAGAGCAATTGATGCCGGTAGATGCTTGCATTAATATTGAAGCTGAGATGGTATTGACGGTTGAGCAGTGTGAGCGTATACACATGGGTCAACGTTTGAATGTATTTGAGCAACTGACAGACAGTCTGCGCGACTATATTTCAACTAGTATCAGTCATCAGTCGTCTGTGTCAGAAAACAACGATATTCAACTAGATAGTGATATGGTTAGTAGTGACGATGACCAACAACCCTTGATCCATGAGATTCCAGCTGATATTCGTTTGATAAATCAGCAAGGTCAGTTTCTTGGATTGGGTGCCGTAAGTCTCAACGGTAGATTGCAGCCTAAAAAATTAATCCAGCGTTAATGTTACGGTTCTTATATAACCCTCGTTTAAACACGATTTAGCTTACTAATAGTTTACACTAATCACATATCCTCACATTTTATTGCAGGTTTCACCTATGGTGGAACCTGTTTTTTTTGTACTTTAGATCTACCGGATAGGAAGTCTGGATAGAAAAATAAATCGAACTAAGACTCTAAGAATAAGAACATAAAAAAATAATAAGATAAAAAGTCATATATCAAAAATAAAAACTAGGTTCGAAAGAGAATATTTAATAGGAACAAGATGGGTCAAAGGAAGACTATACAGCCAATAATAATAACGATTTATAAAAATAAAGTATGAATAATAAAAATACCAAAAGAAAATCACTCATAACGAAAAAAGGAATATCATGAAAACCATTGCTTTTTTACTACACAATAACTTCGAGCAAGCAGAATACGAAGAGGTTAATAATAAACTCAAAGATAAAGGTTACAAGACACTTCTTATAACCACAAATAAAGAAAAAGAAGTGCAAGCCATGCAGCAAGATGTAGACAAGGGCGACACCTTTATTGCTGATATTTTTGCAAAAGACGCAAGCGTTTCTGATTATGATGCGTTGGTACTACCAGGTGGTACTGTCAATGCGGATACGATTCGTGGCAATGAAGAGGCTCATAGTATTATCAATGCTATCAATGATGCAGGCAAGCCATTAGCTGTCATTTGCCATGCTCCTTGGGCACTTATCAATACAGGTATTGCCAAAGGTAAAACACTCACTGCTTATCATACGTTGCAGATAGATTTAGAAAACGCTGGTGCAAAATTTGTAGATCAAACAGTACAGGTAGACGGTAATTTGATTACCTCACGTAATCCAGATGATATCAGCAATTTCGTTGATGCTATTGATAAGGCATTATCTTAATTCTTCTACCCACTTATTGAGTAATTAATTACTTATATTTCTTAAATATTCACAACCGTAACTGAGGAAAATATTATGTCAAACTCTAATCCAAACGATACCAAGCTTGAGCAACAACGTTCTGAATCAGCAACTGCAGCGCTTAAAAGCCAAACTGAGAACAATCATACTGAAGATAGTGAAGCCGCAGCAGATCGTATTGCAGACAACCTAGGAAATGCTAAAGAAGACAAGTAGAATATGTAAAGTGTCATCCATCATAGGGTGACACTGATATATTTACTGATTACCTCAATATCACTGATGATATTTGCATCTCAATGTAAAAAGTATAAAGCAGCTACTCCAAAAAATAATAATTCAGGAGCTAATATGAGTAATTCATTGAATAACATGGATGAGCAAGAAAAAGAGATTGAAAGGCTTGCAGAAGACATCAATCCTAGCGAGCATGCTGCTCCTGATAGTTTAGCAGAAGTTACCACAGCTGCACCGCTTAAAGATGATGAACTAGGCGGTAACGCGACGGAAGATGACGTCAAGAAATAAGCAAATTCTATTGCCTATTGACGGATGATCTAACTATAAAAATAAATCTGACTTTACAAGTATTATGAAAAACTGCTGCTAGTTCAGCAGTTTTTTGTTATAATCACCGTCACATTTACATTAGGTTGAGATAAGACATCGTGCTTCATGGGCTGTCCAAAACGGATAGTTATATTCAGTGCTCTCTCATCGCAACTTATCCTAAATGGTCGTTATGACTCATTAGCTTGTCGTACACTAGGTCAACTCTAGTAATGCAGGGTTGTCCTGAATGACGTGCAGGCTATTTTATTTACTATTCTACTGCTTTAGATCCTACTCAAATTCGAGAATGTCTTAAAGCTTTTAGCATTGCCGGAGATATTTATGCTAACTAATACCGATCGCGAACAAATCATTGCTCAATACCAACGTGGCGAAAATGACACTGGTTCTCCAGAAGTTCAAGTAGCACTATTGAGTGCTCGTATCAACGATTTGCAGAACCATTTTAAAGCACATAAAGCTGATCATCATAGCCGTCGCGGTCTTATCCGTATGGTTAACACGCGTCGTAAATTGCTTGATTACCTAAAAGGTAAAGATCTTGGTCGTTACACCACGCTTATCAGCCAGTTAGGTCTACGTCGTTAATCTAACGACAATAGTACGAGTGGATGCTAAAATAAAAGAAGCCATCATATGGTGCTATTCTAGAAGTTTTGCTGAATCGCTTGGAACTTGCTTGTTGCTATCGATAAAATAGATTTTTCTAAAAACGGTGTGGAATAGTTTCACGCCGTTTTTTTATGCTTATTCATTTTCAAGATTGATTTTGGATAGCATTGGTTATAAAGACCAATTCAAGTAGGTAATAGAATTTTTCGTGAAAACAGTAATACTAGAGCTAAGTGTTTTCTATCGATAATTGCTGTGTTCGGCAATTCATTGGTCAATGGCTATAAATCACTGTAAAATAATGCCTTGTGAGTTTGATAATATATCTACTATATATATGGTGACTATTTATAAAATACCTATTTCTTAGCTTATAGAATAGCTAGCTGCGCTAATACCTGACTCTCAAAAGCGCAGAAAAATAGTCTGTAGGGTTTTTAGCACCGAAGTCTTTTGACTTAAGGTCTTTTTGATAGTATTTATAGTAAAGCCAAAATTGAATGACCAAATATACACAATAGTACGATGTCTAGCGCCGATAGGCATATGGAATAACTAGGTAATGTTATTGGCACTGGTTGAGATGATTTCTGAGAGAAAGACTGTCAATTATTAGTCATATACACTAGTAGTCACATACACAGAATTTTAATGAAAAATATCAGCATTTTTATAATGCTGATATTACTTTCGTCAGTCAACATTAGGAAGATTATATGACAATGTTTAACACCATTAAGCGTGAATTTCAGTATGGCAACCAACAGGTTGTGATCGAGACAGGTCGTATTGCTCGTCAAGCAAACTCTATCTTAGTACATATGGGCGGCGTTACGGTACTTGTCGCAGCAGTGGTAAAGTCAGAGGCTAAAGAAGGTCAAAACTTCTTTCCACTAACGGTCAACTATCAAGAAAAAATGTATGCAGCGGGCAAAATCCCAGGTGCCTATGGTAAACGTGAAGGTCGTGCAAGCGAGTTCGAAACCCTAACTTCACGCTTGATTGACCGCCCGATTCGCCCGCTATTCCCTGAAGGCTATGTTAACGAAATCCAAATTACGGCAACGGTTGTTTCATCAGATAAGACTCAGTCTGCAGATATCGCTGCCCTAATCGGTGCTTCAGCGGCACTAGCCATATCTGATGCACCATTCAATGGTCCAGTCGCAGCTGCTCGTGTTGGCTTTATCAACGGCGAGTACATCCTGAACCCAACGATTGAGCAGCTTAAAGAGAGCGATCTTGACTTGGTTGTGGCTGGTACGAAATCTGCGGTACTAATGGTTGAGTCAGAAGCGGCAGAGCTGTCAGAAGATCAGATGCTAGGCGCGGTACTATATGGTCATCAGCAACAGCAAATCGTTATTGATAACATTGCTTCAATGGCAGCAGAAATCGGTACTGCTAAGCAGCAGTATACTGCCCCTGAGCGTGATCAAGCGCTTACTAGCAGCATGAAAGAGCAGTTTGGCGAGCAAGTTGCTGACGCTTATACGATTACTGATAAGCAAGCTCGTTATACTAAGCTTGATGAAATCAAGCAATCAATTATCGATGCGCTCGCTGGTGATGTTGAGTCAGAAACTTACGCTGATACAGTGTCTGAGCTTAAAGAAATTTATAACGATCTTAAATATCGTACGGTTCGTGACAATATCTTGTCAGGTAAGCCGCGTATTGATGGTCGTGATCTTGAGACTGTTCGTGCCCTTGACGTACAAGTTGGTGTATTGCCATACACGCATGGTTCAGCATTGTTCACACGCGGTGAAACGCAAGCATTGGTTACGACCACGCTTGGTAACAGCCGTGATGTCAACATGATTGACTCACTAGGTGGCACGATTCGTGACCATTTCATGCTGCATTACAACTTCCCGCATTTCTCAGTTGGTGAAACAGGTCGTGAAGGTATTCCAAAACGTCGTGAAATCGGTCATGGTCGTTTAGCTCGCCGCGGTGTACAAGCGATGCTTCCAGATAGCGAACGCTTCCCTTATGTCATCCGTGTGGTATCAGAGATTACTGAGTCAAATGGTTCATCTTCTATGGCGTCTGTTTGCGGCGCAAGCTTGGCATTGATGGATGCTGGTGTTCCACTAAAAGCACCAGTTGCTGGTATCGCTATGGGTCTGGTTAAAGAAGGTGAGCGTTTCGCTGTACTATCAGACATCTTAGGTGATGAAGATCATCTTGGCGATATGGATTTTAAAGTTGCTGGTTCTAAAGATGGTATCACTGCGCTGCAGATGGACATCAAAATCGAAGGTATTACACCTGACATTATGGAGCAAGCGCTTAAGCAAGCCCATGCTGGTCGTATCCATATTTTGGACGCGATGAATAAAGTATTGCCTGAGAGCCGTACTGAAATCAACGCTCATGCACCAAACTATGCGGTTATCGAAATCAATCCGGATAAAATCCGTGACGTAATCGGTAAAGGCGGCGCGATGATTCGTCAGCTAACCGAAGAGACTGGCGCAGTTATCGATATCGATGATGGCGGCACGATTCGTATTTTTGGTGAGAACAAAGCGGCAACTAAAGCAGCTATCGGTAGAATCGAAGCATTGACGGCAGAAGTTGAAGTGGGCAAAACTTATGAAGGTACGGTTGCTCGTATCGTTGATTTTGGCGCGTTTATTAACGTCTTGCCAAACACTGATGGCTTGGTACACATCTCACAAATCGCTGAAGAGCGCGTTGAGAATGTTTCTGACTACCTAAAAGAAGGTCAGATCGTTAAAGTCTTCGTCCAAGACGTCGATAACCGTGGTCGTATTAAATTGACTATGAAAGGTATCGAACAAAGCTAATCGATATCTAATGTAGTCAACATCCAAAAACCGCTTTAAGTCTCTCGTCATGAGCGCTTAAGGCGGTTTTTTTTATGGGTGTAAAATCTTGTTTTCAGTAGAATATCTTATTAAAGTAACTGGCCTATATCAAAGTGATTGGTCTATATTAAAGTCTTTAGGAAGGTGAATATCGATTCGAACTTTAGGCAAATCTTGTAGGTGCTGTAAGAGTAACGGTAAGATGTCAGCGTGCCAGTCTAACGCAACTGAGCCTGTGTTTGCTAAATTGGCTGCGTTGGACACGTTAGCTCTATCATTTCGTGAGTGGTTATGAATAAGTGGACGTGCCAGTAGGGCAATTCTACGAATACCTTGATAACGGATGAGCGGGATAAGCTGCTCAGATAAATCATTCAGCGCGGCAATCAACCATTGTGACCGTGTGGGGTGGTAAGGATGATTTGATACCACAAGATTAGCGATATAACTGGGCTGATTACCATTACTGCTGATACTTAAACCAGCTTGCTCAAGCGCGCGTTTATGCAGTAAGCAGCTGCCAACACTCAGACTGCCATCGCGGCATGCGCGATAGTAACGTTGATAATTATCAGCAAATAAAGTTTTAGCTTTTGTGAGAACAGGATCTAAAAGAATCCCTGCAGTATTGACTGGTAGAATAAGCAGCTGCGCGCTACTATTTAAGATAGGGGCGTGGGTAAGTTGCAAAGTCGCCATTGTCAGCCCCTTGATAAAAGTCTAAATAATGAGCTACTGTTTGTCGCCGTTTGTCTCGGCTTCTAATTGCGCTATTTGTTGTTCTAACAATTCAATTTGCTCATCCTTCATTGTCGTCAATTGCTTATTCATGACCAACTGTTCAGCAGCGAGTTTTTTTTGTTCAGCGAAGCGCTGTTTTTCATCTGCTAAGCGATCTATTTCTTCTTTAGCAAGACTATCTGTTTCTGGTAAAGGAGCACTTAAGATGGCTTCAGCATTAGGTATTTGATCAACTGTGATTGTCTCATCAGTATTTAACGTTAAGTTACTATTGTTTGAACTATTGTCATTATTACCTAAAAGCGTAGCATCTAATTGAGTAGCGCTATCTGGTTCGGTCGTCGGTGGTGTACTTTCGATAGGCACAGTATTTGTGTTTATCGAATTGTTTTTCCAGACCAAGTAGCCAATCAATAATGCCGCTAATATAATAATTGACCACCATTTCTGGCGTGACTTAGTGGGCTTTTTTTTCAGTGATTTGGTTGACAGAGGACGCATTCTTTGACTTTTCATACTATAGTCGATTTATGTTAGAAATATAAGTAGCCATACTATAGCAAACTCAAAATAAAAAGCCTATCTATTGCTAGATAGGCTGGTAGCTATTAAGACTTGACGCTTAATATTTAAGGTTTGAATTTTACTGTGCCGCTGGTACCAGTAGCCATAGCATCACGTATAAGCTGATCTTCAGCATGGTTTTTGGCACTGATGGCATCAGGATCAGGGCGATGTTCGCTATGTCCACATAATGTGCATTCAATATACTCATCAGGTTCTGGAGTGACGACGTTGATTTGTACCACCGCATCCATCGCCTGACATTTAGGACAACGAACACCTGCTAAAAACTGCCGCTTTGGTCGCGTTGATTGATAGCGCATTTAAATCACCTCATGTGTTGTTGAGGCATTAGCAGCAGCACTGCCTTTTTTAGTATCAGAAAAACCGCTATGACGTAACAACGCATCGATACTGGCACTGCGACCACGGAAGTTTTCAAAGTTGGTCTTGGCAGGGAAACTACCACCAACGGATAAAATTGTCTCACGGAAGGCTTTACCAGTGACTGGGTTAAAAATACCTTCTTCTTCAAACTTGCTAAAGGCATCTGCCGATAGCAACTCTGCCCATTTATACGAGTAATAACCTGCCGCATAGCCGCCTGCAAAGATATGACTAAAGCCGTTGGCAAAACGGTTGTAGTCAGGTGTCTGCATGATAGCAATGTCATCTCGAACGGTATTTAGCGTGGCTAATATACCGTCATAATCTAGCGCTGGCGTATGCGCATGAATCAATAA
The DNA here is from genome assembly GCF_049896785.1 of Psychrobacter sp. TWP2-1-2. Lineage (NCBI taxonomy): Bacteria > Pseudomonadati > Pseudomonadota > Gammaproteobacteria > Moraxellales > Moraxellaceae > Psychrobacter > Psychrobacter sp. TWP2-1-2. Next base: position 85,090 of record NZ_JAFCVA010000005.1, read on the forward strand.
GTCAAACAGTGCGAATTCGATTTGACGTAGGGTTTGCATGCCGCTTTGGAAATTCTTCACCGCCAATAACGCTGCAAGTTTGTCTTTAGGCAAGGGCGCACCCGTTTTGACGTGGCTACTAATCAGCGCAATCCCTTCGGCATCCCACGCCCAGTTTTCCATAAATTGACTAGGCAACTCGACCGCGTCCCACTCAACGCCATTGACACCAGCGACATCACCGACCGTCACTTGGGTTAATAAATGATGTAGGCCGTGACCAAACTCATGGAATAGAGTCAATACTTCATCATGCGTCAATAGACTTGGTTTGCCATCGAGGGCAGGGGTAAAGTTACCCACCATAAAGCAAACGGGTAGCTGCTGATGATTTTGTTCACTGTAAGTATAACGTGACTGAAAACCACTCATCCAAGCGCCGCCGCGTTTACCACTGCGTGCAAATAAGTCAAAGTAAAAGCCACCAAGTAAGTTATCATCAGCATCAAACAACTGATAAAAGTTGACATCGTCGTGCCACCGTGATACGGATTCACTTTGCTCTTGGACTTTGATACCGTACAGACGCTCAACGATGGCAAATAATCCGCTAATCACTTTTGGTAAGGGAAAGTACGGGCGAATCTCTTCTTGTGATAAGCTGAACTCGCTTTGTTTTACTTTTTCGGCGATATAAGCACTGTCCCACGCCTGTAACTCCTCAATACCATAGTCCTGCGCATACTTTTGTAATTGTGCCAAGTCTTGCTTAGCCGCTGGAGTTGCTTGCATGGCCAAACTCCGTAAAAAGGTTTCTACTTCTGCTACGTTATCTGCCATTTTCGTCGATAGTGAGACTTCTGCATAATTGTCAAAACCTAATAGCTTGGCTTTTTGCTCACGTAATTGCAGGATTTGACCCATGATATCGGTATTGTTTAGCGACTCACCTTTGGCATTGGTATGTGCATCGAACTCAGAAGCACGAGTGACATAAGCGCGGTATAGGGTCTCGCGCAGTTCACGGTCATCCGCATGGGCCATGATGGCAAGATAAACAGGGATATTTAAGCTTGCCACGTAATAAGGACTTGGCAACGCATCGACTTCTACTTGCGTGAGCGTACCGTTGGCAAGCGCGCGCGCTTTATACTGTTCGCCAGCATCTGCGAGTAGCGCCAGTCCACTTTCGGTTAGACCTGCCAATTGCTCTTGCTGCAGCGGTAAGGCATAAGCTTGGGTGGCATCCAATACGTTATCTGAAAAGGTCGCTGATAAGGTAGAAAGCTGACTTTGAATAGCCGCAAACTTTTCCTGTTTATCTTTTGGTAATGCGACACCTGACAGCTCAAAACTACGTAGCGCAAGCTCAATAGCCCGCGCTCGTGCAGGCTCAAGCGCAGCAAAAAATGCTGTGTCATTGACGATAGTTTGATAACGATTAAATAGCGGCTGATGCTGTCCCACTCGTGTGCCATAAGCCGATAGTGTGGGTAGCAGTTCATGATGGACATGACGAATGTCATCATTGCTCATGACGCTATTCAGGTGCGATAAAATGCCCCAACTGCGATCCAATGCCAGATTAATATGATCAAAAGTCATCACATCAGCCAGCGCTTGCTCAGCGCTGATATTAGCAGCACGGTTATGGCTATCAGTATCTCCGCTCATCTCATCTAAAAATGTATTGGCTTCATCGATGGCAGTGATGACATGGCTTTGTAATGTACTTGGCGAAACGTTGTCAAAATCGACAAGGCGTAAATCTGCAGCAAGGGTTTTCATAAAAGTATCCGATATCTGATCGTAGTGAATGAATTATTATTGAGTAAACGTCGCTTTATATAAGAGATTGGCTTGCCGTGATATTTAGAACATCATTAGCTTTGTGTTATTTTTCTTTTTTGCTGTCTTATCGATAAGCTATATAAAAGATGGGTTCGTTTGACGAAAATACAACCTAATTATTGACTATATAAAAAGTGAGGCGAGAAGATAGTGACTATTAAACGGGTTTAAAGTCGATCCGTCAGGCTTTTAGAACAATACAGAGTGTTCTACTTACAAAGCGCTATCATTTGCTTGCAAATTAACCCTACAGCGAGTGAGGTTTGACTGCTAGCATCAAGGCAATGGAATAAAAAGATTAATCAACTGATTGATAGCAAAAACTATCAATCAGTTGATTAATAGTAAAAATCACAATGTTAAAAGTACATGATAATAAAACAAGGAGCAATAAATGAAAGCGACTCTCAAAAGTTTACGTGAAACCAAAGCCAATCCTGCGGTTAGTATCTTTGTTAAGACTCATCGCGAGCATCCTGCTAATGATCAAGATCCCATTGCCCTGAAGAACCAATTAAAAGTGGCTGAAGAACGCTTAACCAACGAATACGATAAGCGCACAGCGACTACCATACTCGATAAGATTCACGATAAAACCAAAGAGCTAAATCACAACTTAAATCTTGATACCTTGGCTATTTTTGCCAGTACCGACGATGTGCAAGTTATCCGTATGCCGATTGACACCACGGAGCGTGTGGTGATTTCACATCGTTTTGCGACTCGAGATTTGGTGCGTGATATGGCAAGCGCGGTGCATTATTACACCTTGGTGCTTACTCGTGATAATGCCCGCTTGATTGAAGCGTCTAATGATCGCGTGGTGAGAGAGTTCGATAAGGACGATGACTTGCAAAAAAACATGGATAATATCCCATTTCCTATTGAAAACAACGGTCTATATACGACAGGCGATGGTGGATCGGATCGCTCATCTAATAATGAAAGCAGCTATCTAAAAGAGTTTTTTAATCAGGTGGATAAAAGCGTACAAGAGTTGTGGGGTGAGCATAAAATGCCTTTGGTTGTCGTTGGCGATGCTAAAAATATCGGCTACTATAAAGAAGTTTGTGATCGTCCAGACAACATCATTGCCACAGTGTCAAATGCGACCAATCTAGAAGATGGTAGTGCTCAGCATATTATCAATAGTGTGCAAGAGGCGGTGGAAGGCTATCGTACATCACTGCATCAAGCTGCCATGGGTGAGATTGATAAAGCACGCGGTGCCAATATGTTGCAAACAGATCTACAAGAAGTCTACCGCAGTGCCTTCCAAGGTGCAGGCGAGACGCTTTATGTCCGTCGTGGTTATATACAATCGGCCAAAATTGATGAAAAGGCACAGACTTTGAGTCTTGCAGATGATGCGGCTTCAGAAGGCGTTACTGATGATGCCATTGGCGAAATCATTGAGCATGTCATTCATAATGGTGGCGAAGCAGTATTTATGCCACAAGATATTATGGGTGAAGATCAACCAATTGCTTTGGTGACACGCTATTAGTTGATAGATAGTGCCTATTAATTGCTAGATAGTGCCTATTGATGACAATCCTTTGCGAATTCGCCATTGATAGAAGATAGGTATAATATGGGAGCATTGGTTCGATAAGAATCAATGCTTTTTTTACATTGATGATATATTAAGCCTTTATCTAAAACTTATACTTGATTGCCTTATGTCGTTAAATGATGCTAAATAACATACCAAATACTCTTATGCAATTTAGCGTCACAGCAATGATAGCCTTTAGCTCCAGTCTCAGTATGGCAGAGACAGATGTGAATAATATATCTGTGAGCCATCTATCATGGGGTCAATTGCCGCCTTCTATTCAAAACTATTATCAAATAGACTCTAAAAAAAATAAAATGAGGCTAAAGACCAAAGATATTGTTGCTATTCGTTCTTGGATTGGCACAGTAGGAGAACAGTATTTGGTTCAATTACAGCGTTTCAATTCAACCAATAGCCCCGGCGAGCCAGCAGGAGAGGTCTTCACGCATTTATATGTTATAGATGAACAAGAGGTTTTACGAGTATGGCAAATATATGATTATGTACCCTGCGATGGGTTAGATGTAATCGCAGAATTCGCTAAAAACACCGCCGTAGTGACTGATATTAATAATAACGGTGTTGTCGAAGTGAGTGTGCCTTATTATCTCGGTTGTCGTGGTGACGTAAGTTACGATGAGATGAAAGTAATCATGTACGAAGGGCAGCAAAAATTCGCCATCCGTGGTAACTCTGCAATTTGTAACGCCAAGACAGGTCAGCCAGTTGACGCTACTGGTTATTATGGTGGCGACTATAAGGTTGATGAAAAATTACTACAGCAATCAGCGCTATCAGCTTCTCAAAAATCAGTATTTAGGCGTCACTTGCAATCAGTGTGGCGCGATAATCAATGTTCCATTTATTTTAAGTATGATGACTAATTCTATGACTATCACGACCTCTTTTGTGCTAACCAGCTATAACATTCATAAAGGCATGTCGCCGATGAATCGCCAAGTTAAGATACAAGGTATTGCCCAAGCGCTCGATATTATTGGCTCCGATGTACTGTGTCTCCAAGAAGTGCAAGGTCAGAATCTTAAGCGCAATATGCAATACAACGAATACCCTGACCAATCGCAACATGAATGGTTTGGTGAATATTTACAGCTGCAAAATAGCTATGGTAAAAACTCAGAGTATGAAAATGGTCATCATGGCAATGCGGTATTGAGCCGCTTTCCATTAGATCCTAAGCATAACGTCAATATCACCGTTAATAAGCTTGAGCAGCGTGGCGTCTTGCACTGTGAAGTACAACCAGTTGGATGGGATGTACCAGTGGTTGTACTGTGTGCACACCTAAATTTGTTTGAGCGTGATCGCATCAAGCAATATGAAGCCATTGCCAACTATGTTCGTAATGAGATTGCACCTGATCAACCACTGATTTTGGCAGGAGATTTTAATGATTGGAAAAAAATGTCTTGTGATAAGCTTGCTACTAGCTTGGGTATGACCGAAGCTTTTAAGCATTGTCATGGCAAACTGCTGCCAACTTTCCCAGCCAAGCTTCCGGTGCTGAGCTTAGATCGTATTTATGTGCGTAATCTAAGAGTGAAAAATGCATGGGTGCATACGGGCAAACCATGGTCGACACTGTCTGATCATCTGCCACTCAGTGCGGAATTGGCACACTTATAAATGATTATTAGATAAGCTTAAGTTATTCACTAAAAATAAAATTGAATGCAAAAATAAAGCAATAGATACCTATAAGGATATATAACGATGTCTACTCTTTCTCATAACCCGCTACCAACGACCCAACATGCCGTACTCATACGTGAGTTTGGCGAACCTGAAGTGATGAGCTATCAAGAGGATGTGGCCATTCCTGTGTTAACAGACAATCAGGTACTGGTCAAAGTCGCTTATGCGGGTATCAATCCTGTCGATTACAAAACGCGTCAAGGCAAAGGCTGGGGCGCTGATGCCATTCAAAAAGACAAGTTTGATAAAAATGAGCCTGCAATTTTGGGCTTTGATATGTCAGGCACTGTGGTCGATAGTCGTAGTGAGCAATTTACTATCGGTACACAGGTCGCTGCCCTGACTTTTCATGGTGGCTGTTATGCAGAGTATGTAGCAGTCGATGCTGAAATGCTGGCAAAAGTACCGGATTCTGTCACGTTAGAGCAAGCAGGTGCGCTGCCTTGTATTGGACAGACGGCGATACAGTTTGTAGAGTTTGCAGATATTCAAGATGGTGAGCATGTGGTGATAAACGCGCCAGCAGGCGGCGTGGGTCACTTGTTGATTCAGCTGCTCATGGATAAAGTGGCTAAAAACAATATCAAGGTGACCGTCATTTGCTCACCAGAGAAATATGCCAAGCTTGATGAAATAATAGATACCAATCAGCTTACAGGTTGGATTGATTATACCAAAGATGGTGAATTCCCTGAATTAAAGGCAGATGTGCTACTGGATTTGGTCGGTAATGAGGCAGGAGTCCGCGCGCTTAGCGTTCTCAAATCAGGCGGACGCGTGAATGTATTACCAACCATTTGGGTGGATAAACTCAAAGAAGCGGGTAGCCAGAAACAGTTAAAGGTAGCAGGTTATAAGGCGCAGCGTAGTGGTGAAGATATGGCGCGAGTTTTACAGCTCGTTGCAGATGGTAAGCTAACGCTACGTATTCAGCAAACCTATCCATTGTCTGAAGTGGTCGCGGCTCATCATGAGCTGCAAAAAGGTGCTGCTTTTGGCAAGATCGTTTTAAAAGTGAGCTAGGACATGTCCTAAATCTGAAGGAAAACAACCAAGTGGGCTAAAAATGGTTAAATCTTTCTAGACTGCATCAAATAGCACTGTTAATATTCCGATATTAACGGTGCTATTTTCCTTGTTTGGCTACCGTTTAGCTCATTTTTATCACCATTTTCAAAACGAGGACGCGCTCTAGCTTATATTAAGTTACATTAATTTAATGCGGTAGCACTTTTCGAAACGTGAGGCTGATGCGCCCTGATGCGACAGTTTTGGTTTTTGTAATGGTATGATTCCAAAAATCCTGCGTATCGCCATGCATAACGATAAGCTGACCGGACTCAAGATATAGCTCAACTTTGACGGGCTTGTTCTTTTGTCTAATAGTTTTATGCTTAAAAACAAATTTTCGCCTAGCACCGAGCGATAAAGAAGCGATAATCGGCTGCGCGCCCAGCTCTTTTTCATCGTCAGCATGATAGCCCATACCATCCTCACCAGAGGGATAGTAATTAAGCAAGCAAGAATTAAAATCAACGTTGATACCACTGCTTGATAACTGCTGTTCAATATGTCGTTTTACGTGCAACATCTGCTTTGTCCATGGAATGGCTCGACGCGTCTGTCCAGAGTAATGATAACTGACATCGTGGTCACCCATCCAGACGATTTGGCGAGTGGTAACATGCGTTTTACCAAACAACGTCACGATGTCAGACTGCCAAGGTAGCTCATTTAGTAAATTCTCATACAGAGCGTTAGCATCATTGATAACTACCCCTAAGTCATTGACCTGACCATCGTAAGGCAACAGATTGTCAGTTGGTTTAGGGGCAAAGAGGTCAGTCATCACTTAGACGGCTCAGCTTATTTATGACTATGATAATGCTCATTGATAACTTGAGCACATAATTCAGGTGCTTCCATCGGCAGTAGATGACCGTAATCTAACAAAGATATGATGCTGTCATCAGGGACGAATTTTTGCCATTGTTGTCGCACTTTATGGTTAATAAACAACGTCGGCTTACCAGTGATAAGTGTATAAGGACAGCTTAATTGCTTGAGAGCGGTATCGATATGTGGCGCGCCGAAATAGTTGGCGAGCTCTTGCTCAGGCGCAAATATCAGCGTGTAACTGCCACTGGTATCTTTGGATAAACTTTGCTCTGCAAATACCCGCAAATGCGCATCACTCATTCGCCTATAAGCACGTTGAGCGCGTAAGTTCTCATAATAATCATCGATGCTTGCCCAAGTAGATTGTTTGGTGAGAGTGCTTTTAAACGGTTCGCGACTAAGCAGAAGCTTACGCGGCAATAGATTATAGAGTCGGGCTTGTGGTTTGGTAAACGTCACAGGCTCTATTAAATAGAGCTGTGAAAACAGATCTGGGCGCTGGGCTGCAGCGATGGCAGTGGCAGTGGCTCCTTGCGAATGACCAATACCAACGATGGGTTTGTCTTGCGTTTTTTCTAAAAATTCAATAAGTATCTCAGCATCCTGCTCGCGCGTAAGACGACGGCGCTGCGGCTTGTCATACCAATAGCCACGAAGTGCAAGCGAGCTGATTTTGAAGTCAGTTGCCAGCGCATTTAATAAGGGACTATAAGTACCAACGGTAAAACTATTGCCACCATAAAAGTGTGCTGGCACGCGAGAGGCAGTACTTGATTGTATCGATGGTGTAAGCTGGCTAAGGTTATAGTAGCGCGCTTGTTTTCCACTAATATTAATATTTTTTGCAAATGCTTTCATAATGTACACACCTCCTTGTGTCTGATTTTTAATGAAAATTAAGGGTTGTACTTAGCTGTCTTCACCTAAAAAACCACCACTTTGACGGTGCCACAAGCGAGCATAAACACCGTGTAGATTTAATAATTCATCATGGCTGCCTTGTTCGATAATTTGACCTTTATCCATGACCACCAATCGATCAAGTGCGGCAATGGTAGAGAGACGATGGGCAATCGCAATGACCGTTTTACCTGTCATAATGTCATTCAGGCTTTCGGTAATGGCAAATTCAATCTCAGAGTCAAGGGCGCTGGTCGCTTCGTCCAATAGTAAGATGGGCGCATTTTTCAGCATAACACGTGAGATGGCGATACGCTGACGTTGACCGCCAGATAGTTTGACGCCGCGCTCACCGACTTGGGTATCAAGTCCTGTATTGCCTTTATCATCATATAAGTCTTTAATAAAGTCCCATGCTTGCGCTTGCTTGGCAGCCGTAATAATTTCTTCGTCGGTTGCATCAGGACGACCGTAAGCGATATTTTCACGTACTGTCCGATGTAGCAAAGACGTATCTTGCGTCACCATACCTATCTGTTGGCGCAAAGACTCTTGGGTGACTTCATCAATTGCTTGTCCATCGATAAGGATTTTACCGCTATCGACATCAAAGAAGCGTAACAATAAATTAACCAAGGTAGATTTACCGGCGCCTGAGCGCCCAACCAAGCCTATCTTTTCGCCGGGTTTAATATCTAAATAAAAGTTATCGAGCAGTTTAGTCTTCGTAGTAGGCGTTGCTGATGTTTTCACTGTATCTAAGATATCGCCTTCAACAGCATCGCTATTATTCTCATAACTGAAATCAACATGATCGAAAACGATACGACCTTCGGTGACTTTCAAAGCAGGTGCATTGGGCTTATCAATGATTTTTTGCGGCGCTGATAAGGTACGCATGCCATCTTGTACGGTTCCGATACTTTCAAATAGGCTGGCAGTTTGCCACATGATCCAGCGAGTCAAACCGTTCAAACGTAGTGCCATGGCTGTCGCGGCAGCAATCGCACCGACACCGACCGCGCCTTGTTGCCATAAATACAAACCAATAGCCGCAGTGCCACTAACCAAAATCACACTGATTAGATGGGTTGATACTTCTAAATAACTGACCCAGCGCATCTGTGCATGGACGGTACCTAAAAATTGCCCCATGGCATTTTTGGCATAACTCAGCTCACGGCGTGAATGGCTAAAAAGCTTGACGGTCATGATATTGGCATAAGCATCGGTAATGCGGCCGGTCATCAAGGCACGGGCATCTGCTTGCACAATGGCAGTTTGTTTGAGCTTAGGGATAAAGTACCAAATGGTCAGTGCAACCAAGACCAACCAAACAATGAACGGGATTAATAATAGGCTGTCCAGATTGAATAAAATGACACCTGACGTAATAAAATAAACGGTGACATACATAAACATGTCGGTGACGGTCATGACCGTATCGCGTACGGCCAATGCAGTTTGCATTACTTTGGCTGAGACACGTCCAGAAAATTCATCTTGATAAAACTGCATCGATTGCCCAAGCATCCGCTGGTGAAAGCGCCAGCGCATTTGCATAGGAAAGACGCCTTGCAAGGTCTGAAAATGGATGAATGATGACAATGCAATCCATAGCGGACTCACGATCATGACAGCTAGCATGAGCAGTAGCATATCGCCTTTTTCTAACCACAGATTCTGCGGTGTATAGACGCCTAGCCAGTCAACGATATTCCCAATCCAAGCAAATAGCATCGCTTCATAGATGCCAATGCCCGCAGACAAAATCATAAATATCAATAGCCAGCCACGTAAACCGTTGGTACACGCCCACAAGAACTTTAGCATGCCATCACGGGGTGAAGGTAGCGGCATAGGGGTTTCAGGAAAGGCAGGGAGGCGAGTTTCAAAAAATCGAAATAGAGCATTCATAGGCAGTCGTAAAACATCAATAGCAGTACGCCAAAATCAACGACATTACTCGTTATTTTGAATCTTTACTTTTGTTATTAGGATTGAGTACTATTTTAGCAAACTTCCCAATCAGACCTGCATGCTAATTGTAAATTGAACGGTAAAGAGCTATTTGTCAACAGTCGAATAAAAGCTAATAAATAGATTGCTGTGTAAGAAATACTTTGTTACATTCTATGGCTTTATCCTGATTGGCAGTTCGCGCTTTGTCTTCAGTATATGAATGATGAGCGAATAATACCCCCGTAAAATGGCAGTTTAACAAGGTAATAGCTCATGATATATTTGACGATAGCGGTGCTTTGTAGTGTCGCCGTTTCAGTATTGCTAAAAGTGTTACGACAGAAAAATATAGACATACGGCAGACCATCGTCGCAGGCTATCCGGTGGCTTTTTTACTGACGTGGTTTTTATTGAAGCCAGACGTCAGTGGCGTGAATGCGCTTGGCGGTGCATGGGGCATTATTATCGCGCTTGGCATATTGCTACCTGCGGTATTTATTATCCTTGGAAGGGCGATTGAATCTGTGGGAATGGTAGCAACCGATGCGGCTCAGCGGCTATCGTTGATTATTCCTATCGTCGCGGCTTTTTTATTGTTTGGTGAAATACTGGCCGGCACGCGAATATTTGGACTGTTATTGGGCTTTCTAGCACTCGGAGCGTTGATTTATCGTCCACAGCAGGGTCAGATTAGCAGACAATCGAAGCATACACCGCTTTGGCTATTTGGCGTCTGGGCAGGCTATGGCATTATTGATATCTTGTTCAAGCAAGTTGCCAAGCAGGGCGCTGCTTTTCCTCTTACATTATTTGTCAGTTTTGGCTTAGCAGGATTATTGCTGTTTATTTATTTGCTGATTACGCGGGTGCGCTGGCAGGGGAATGCGCTCGCAGCAGGATTGTTATTAGGTGCGCTCAATATGGGCAATATTTATGCTTATGTACGTGCGCATCAATTATTATCCGAGTCGCCTAGCATCGTCTTTACCGGTATGAATGTCGGTGTCATTGCAGTGGCAACCTTGATAGGGGTTGGTGTGTTTAAGGAGTCGCTTAACCGTATTAATGTATTGGGTTTATTATTAGCCATTTGCTGTGTGGCAGTGCTGTTTTTAGCATAAACGTTTAGCCTAGTGAGTTTGCTTATAGGGTAGGTGATAATGATTTTATCAACGCGTTAACTTATCAGATATAGGCACAAAGAGCGTCCTATGATAAGGTTGTCTACAAACAGTAAGGCTGATATTAGCCAATAAAAAGCGATTTACTTTGTGACACTTGACCTTAACAAATAACAATAGGACGCACTCTCAATGGAATATCAAAACCAATATAAAAAACAACTACAACGTATCAAAAATGGTTCAGGGTTCATTGCGGCACTTGATCAAAGTGGTGGCAGTACACCAAAAGCGTTAGAGAATTATGGTGTCACAGGCGATGATTATGACAACGATGAAGCCATGTTCGACCAAGTGCATGAAATGCGCGCGCGTATCATGACTTGTGAGGCTTTTGATAATGAGCGTGTGCTTGGGGCGATTTTGTTCGAAGATACTATGGAACGTGAGGTCAATGGCAAACCGACGGCCAATTATCTATGGGAAGATAAAAATATCGTACCGTTTTTAAAAGTGGATAAGGGTTTGGCTGAGCAAATGAATGGCGTCCAAGTGATGCGTCCGATGCCAAATTTAGATTTGCTACTCGATAAAGCCAAAAACTATCCAGTATTTGGCACCAAAATGCGCTCAGTAATTTATGAGCCGAATGTCGATGGCATTGAGCTGGTCGTGCAACAGCAATTCGATGTGGCAAAACAGATACTCTCAAAAGGTCTGATGCCAATCGTAGAGCCTGAAGTAGATATCAACAGTAGCAAAAAGCATAAATGTGAAATAATACTCAAAACTAATATTTTGCGCAACCTTGAGCGTTTAAACGATGAGCAGCAAGTGATGCTAAAACTGACTTTGCCAGAAGAAGCGGGTTTTTACCAAGAGCTGATTGATCATCCAAAAGTGCTAAAAGTTGTGGCGTTATCGGGCGGCTACAGCCGTGGCGATGCTTGTGCTAAGCTCAAGCAAAATTCAGGTATGATTGCTAGTTTTTCACGGGCCTTTACTGAGGGGCTGAGTAAGCAGCAAAGTGATGATGAGTTTGCTAATACTATTAACACATCTATCGAAGAGATTTATGAGGCGTCGAAGGTTTAAAGCCTTATACTTTTATAATTGATTTTGAATCCCAGCTGACTTTAGGTTTGCTGGGATTTTTTTAATGGCATTCACAGTAGATATTTATTAAACTTGTGTTTGTTTTTATGGTTTCTGGAGAGGTTGTGTTTCGCTTTATTACTTTAGGAGTGTTTTTATTAAGTTGGAGTGTTTCTAGTCAATCTATGGAGCCTGTAGGCTATTCAGGTACTTGGGCAAGCGCTGCTTATTTTAATAATGCCATCGATGTTATATCAGAGACAGTTAATATCGATATTACAGATGATGCTAATAATGCTGGTTATACAGTGAGCTATAAGCTGTATAACAATCGTGAAGGGCTTCAATTCCCATTGGTTTTTGAAGTATTCGATGAATTTGGACAAAGTAATGAGTTCGAAATTACTGTCGATGGTCAATCAGTGCCTGTCGTAACGGTTACTGAAGATAATAACGGGCTTGAGACATCTGACTTCTATATGCCAGCCAATACTGGTTTAGAGCAATTCAGAGCAGATTCAAAGTATATCAACCTGGATTTGTCGTCAGGGTTGCATACTATTACAGCTACTTATGACGTCCAGCCGCATTATTATGGCAGTGATTGGACGGCAAGACATACCTATTCGTATAGCTTAAAGCCGAGGCAACAGAGTGATACACAGAGCCAGCAATTTCAAGGTTCAACTGTCACTCTAAATTTTTATGGTGATGCTGACCATGTGACTGTCGATATTGATAATGAGAAAACGGCTTTACCCGCGAATCAACCATCATATTTCAACGATAATCTTGCGAAAGAGATTGATTTTATTATTCAAGCACCTCTGAATCCTGTGGCAAAAGTTTTGACGGCTGTTTCGCCATTCATAACTATAAGTTTCACGCTATTTGTATTGGGTGGACTGCATTTACGTATGATGAAACGTAGACAGCAAGCCCAGCCCGAAACCCTTTGGACAGTCATGCTCGTGGGTGGTTTTCTAGTGCCTCTGCTTAGCCTGATAATTTATTACCTCTATCTACTGGTGACAGATATGATCATTGGTCAAGGCGCAACAGGAGAGAGTCGCGATTTGTTCTTTATATGGGTTTTGCCGTTAGGCTATATAGTAATAACACCTATTTATTTGATAATTAGTTTTGTGGTTTTTATGATGGTTAAACAGACGGTTACTGAAACAGTAAAGTAATTATAGTTGAAGGCTGTAAATAGCTTTGTGATTCGCGAACAGCTAGCTGACGAGCCATTTGAGAGAATATTAATGCGTAGGATTATTTTAGGATTGCTTTTATTAAGTACTAGCATGTTTAGCTATGCCAATATGGCGTCTCCCATTATCGACGGTACTAATGCCAGTACGGCATATTCAAGCAAAGATATCGATATATTGTCTGAAAACATAGATATCAATATTGCTGAAGGTTTTAATAAAGCTGACTATGATGTCACTTACGAAATTTATAGCGCTAAAGAAGGCGATCGAATACCTTTGGTTTTTGAGGTGTTCGATAACATAGATAATGATGCAGACAAAAGCTTTATAGTCGAAGTCGATGGGCAAGCGGTACCAGTACTTATCAATTATGATTATGAAAGTCATTCAAAATCATTGCCTGCTTATCATGATCCAGAAACGGATATGGCTGTGCCGTTCAATAATGACGCTAAATACTTTGAGATACACTTAAGCGAAGGCAATCATGTCATTAATGTTAAATACTCTGCCTATCCTACAATAAACCGTAGTGATTGGACCAATCAATATATCTATAGCTATTCATTAAAACCTGCCAAAACTTGGAAAAGCTTTGGTGACTTGACCGTTACTTTAAAGATTGCTGATGAGTCGAAATATTTGAAGACTAATCTTGGCGAACCTTTAAGTGGGATGATAAAAGCAGATTCTAAGTGGTTTTTTGATCATCTGCCTCAAGATGTTCTTGAGATATCTTATCAACCACAACCAATGCCTCTAGCAAAGTGGTTAATTAACTTAGACTCATTAATACTTCTGTTGTTTTTAATATGTTTGTTAGGGGGTGCTCACTATGGACTTATGTATTGGAGCCGGAAGAAAAGCCTTAAAAGAGCATGGATGGTCACATGGTTAGGGATTCTGATAGTTCCATTTATCGTATTGATGATAGTTTTCTATAAGATTTGTCTTATAGATTGGTTACTGGGCGAGCATGCCAGCAGGTATCATGGTTATACTATTTTTATTATTCTCTTTGGCTATCCACTGACTTTGCTTGTTTATTTAACCATCATGAAACTGTGCGACTCTTACTTCAAACGAGTTTTTCCACGAGACTCAAAAATAAACGTAAAAAAAGCTTAAACCTAGCAACTAGATTTAAGCTTAAGTATTAAATATTGAATAATCAAATTTCTCTATACAATTGACTCCCTGCCGCCTTATACTTTTATGTCATTTCACTCATTTCTTGTTGGATACCCACTGCTCTCATAGCGTCTGCGCCCAAAGTAGCTGACTTCTTCGTATCCAACCCCTTGGCATAATCTCGCACGTTCTGAGTGATTTTCATCGAGCAGAATTTAGGACCACACATCGAGCAAAAGTGCGCCGTCTTATGCGCGTCTTTAGGCAAGGTTTCATCATGGAACTCACGGGCGGTATCTGGGTCGAGCGCCAGATTGAACTGGTCGTCCCAGCGGAATTCAAATCGTGCTTTAGATAACGCATTATCACGTGCCTGCGCACCGGGATGACCTTTAGCCAAATCAGCCGCGTGGGCTGCGATTTTATAGGTGATGATACCGTCTTTAACATCTTTTTTATTAGGCAGACCTAAATGCTCTTTTGGCGTCACATAGCACAGCATTGCGGTGCCAAACCAGCCGATCATTGCCGCACCAATGGCGCTCGTGATATGGTCATAACCGGGTGCGATATCGGTGGTTAAGGGTCCTAAGGTATAAAAAGGTGCGTCGGCACAAACTTCTAACTGCAAATCCATATTTTCTTTAATACGGTTCATCGCCACGTGACCGGGACCTTCAATCATGACCTGTACGTCATGCTTCCACGCCACTTGGGTCAACTCGCCAAGGGTACGCAGCTCACCAAATTGCGCCTCGTCATTGGCATCTTGCAAACAGCCTGGACGTAAGCCATCGCCTAGACTAAACGCCACATCGTACTGCTTCATAATCTCGCAGATATCTTCAAAATGAGTATATAAAAAGCTCTCTTTATTATGAAACATGCACCACTGCGCCATGATAGATCCGCCACGCGAGACGATGCCCGTCAAGCGTCCAGCAGTTAGCGGCACGTACTCTAATAAAACACCCGCATGGATAGTAAAGTAATCGACACCTTGCTCTGCTTGCTCAATCAAGGTATCACGAAATATTTCCCACGTTAAATCTTCTGCCACGCCATCGACTTTTTCTAGCGCTTGGTAAATCGGTACAGTACCAATCGGCACTGGCGAGTTACGAATCAGCCATTCACGCGTTTCATGAATATGATTGCCAGTGGATAAATCCATGATGTTATCCGCACCCCAACGTGTTGCCCACGTCATTTTTGACACTTCCTCATCAATAGAAGAACCTAACGCTGAGTTACCGATATTTGCGTTGATTTTCACCAAGAAATTGCGTCCGATAATCATCGGTTCAGATTCTGGATGATTAATGTTATTTGGGATAATGGCGCGCCCAGCAGCCACTTCACTGCGGACAAATTCAGGGGTGATAATCGCAGGCGTATTAGCGCCAAAGTTCTCACCATCATGCTGACGCATATCGGTCAGCTCATGCTGCTTTTGCGTTTCGCGAATGGCGATATATTCCATTTCTGGGGTGATGATGCCGCGGCGTGCATAGTACATTTGCGTGACGTTGCCAGCTTTGCCATCGACATCTTTGGCGCGGCGAGGTTTGTCGATATGAGCAAATCGTAGATTGGCAGTGCTGATATCGCGGGCGCGTGCCATTCCGTAAGCGCTAGACAGTCCGCTTAATTGCTCGGTATCATCGCGCTCAGAAATCCAACCTTCACGCAGCTTTGGTAAGCCTTTGGTCAAATCAATCTCGACGTTGGGATCGGTATAAACGCCTGATGTGTCATAAACATAGAATGGTGGGTTCTGTTCCCATTCGTTCTCAGAAACGCCTTGCACAGGGGTAGGATCAAGGGTGATTTCACGCATGGGTACTTGAATATCGGATCTAGAGCCTTCGATATAGACTTTACGGGAGGCGGGGAGTATGCGGTGTAAGTCGCGAGCGTCTTCTTCAAAGCGTGCATCACTGGCACTGCGGTGAGCAGGGGTCTTTAACGCATCTGTCTTAGAAGGTTTTTGAGAAGGAGAAGTGGCTAATAAAGTTGTCATATGCTGTCCTAGCGTGTTGGTTTTTGAATAAAAGCAACACCGCCAGTAGCTGCGGGGGTAGCACCTGTGATCCAGACAAATTCAGCTCATGAGCATCAGCCTACGACCAAAAAACATAGTCGCGGATGATGCTCATCAAACGTTGGACGCAGCTTTATATCAGTCTTCACTACTTAATAGTACATCATGCACATTAAGGGAGTAATGAGGATAAAAAAGGTATTTCTACGCGTCCATTGTCATAAATAACAAAGTGCTTAAGACTTCCCTGCGTCGGTACTAACCGCATCAGGTTCGGCGGGTGATCTCTCAGCGAATGTATAAAGGCGACTACTTTAATAAAGAAAGCTTAAAAGTGAGCCAATAATACACCGCACCCCGAGTCTGTCAGTGTTGTAAATCAACTCAATACTAACAAAGTTCTGCAATGAGGGCTAATGATATTTAGATGAAAATATCAGGCGTTGAGTTTGAGGTTCGATGTTTTTATGAGAACGACTCTAGAGTACCAGTGATTAAAATCACTTGATATTACTGAGCTGTAGATAGCTTATCTAAATATTATGTAAAGCGAATGAAAGATTCTGGAGGTTGTCATTAAACTGTCATAAAAATTTGGCAAGATAGCACGCATGTCACAAACAATGCTTTTTTGTATCGTTGTTAAACTTTAGGAGTCCTACATGCGTTATTCGTTATTAGCAGTGGCCGTTAGTTGTACATTAGTGCTTACGGCATGTAATAAATCGACTGAAACGACAGAGCCAGCTGCGGATAGCAGTAGCGCTGTCACCACCACTGAAGCAACTACTCAGACAGCATCTGCTTCTGCAGCAGGTTTTAAATCTGCTGAGAATATCGCTATGAATATCACGGGTGCAGGGGCATCGTTCCCGCAGCCTATCTATGCTAAATGGTCTTACGACTATAACGCTGCTACCGGTGGTCAAGTCAATTACCAGTCGATTGGCTCTTCTGGTGGTATCAAACAAATCGAATCAAAGACAGTCGATTTTGGGGCGTCTGACGCGCCGATGACGCCTGAAGAGCTAGACGCAGCAGGCTTGATTCAGTTTCCGACGGTTATCGGCGGTGTTGTACCTATCGTAAACATCGACGGTGTTGAGCCGGGCGCGTTGAAATTAGACGGTGCAATGTTGGCAGACATCTATTTGGGTAAGATTAGCAACTGGAATGACCCTGCAATCAAAGCCATGAACCCAGATTTGACCTTGCCAGATGCAGCAATCACGACGGTATTCCGCTCAGACGGTTCAGGGACAACGTTTAACTTTACGGATTATCTTGCCAAGGTTTCACCAGACTGGAAAGACAGCGTCGGGGTTGATAAAACAGTCAAATGGCCAACGTCTGCGACTGGTGCTGGCGGTAAAGGTAACGAAGGGGTTTCAAGCTACGTCAACCGTATGAAAAACTCTATCGGTTATGTGGAATATGCTTACGCTAAGCAAAACAACATGTCACATACTGCATTGAAAAACGCTGCTGGCAACGTCGTTCAGCCATCTGCTGAGACATTTGCTGCGGCAGGTGATATCGACTGGTCACAGCAAGCAGGCTTTTATAAAGTCATCACCAACTCTGAGACTGAGCAAGCATGGCCGATCGCTGCTGCGACCTTTATCCTAGTACATAAGCAACCAGAGAATCCTCAGCAAGTAGCTGGCGTGTTGAACTTCTTTGATTGGGCTTATAGCCAAGGTGATGACAGCGCCATGGCGCTAGACTATGTCCCATTTTCTGATACGGCAGTGGCCTTATTCAAGGAAAAATGGAACGAGGTAAAAGGCAGTGATGGACAGCCTGTTTATAAGCCTGCTCAGTAACCTGTTTCTGCTAAATATTCTTTAATACCTTGTCAGTGCCTTACTAGTCCCTTTCGAGTTATCCTCTCGAATAACTATTCTCCGGTAGTTATTTGAGAGGTTTTATCACAGCAAATTTGATGACAAGTTTGTTGTGATAAAACCGAATGAATGCTTCTACTATTTTGACTTGATTCTATTTAATGCTGAGACACTTATGAATGATTTAAGGTCCCAACTGGCTAAACAAAAGCGCTATGACTTATTGTTTGTGAATGCTACTAAGGCTTTTGCCATATTAGTACTCTTATCGTTGGGCGGCATTTTAGTCTCCTTGATCATCGGAGCGTGGCCGAGCATTCAAACATTTGGTCTTGGATTTTATACCAGTAATAATTGGGATACGGTCGCCAATGAGTACGGGGCGCTAGCACCTATCTATGGTACGTTGGTGACATCCTTTATCGCGATTTTGATTGCAGTACCAATCAGTTTTGGCATTGCCATATTTTTGACCGAGATGTGCCCAACCTTCCTCAAAAAACCACTTGGTATCGCCATTGAGCTATTGGCTGGTATCCCTTCTATCATTTACGGTATGTGGGGTTTGTTTGTCTTTGCGCCTTTCTTCGGTGATCACATTCAGCCATGGTTTATCGAGCATATAGGGCCATTGCCTATCATTGGCAAGCTATTTGCGGGCGCGCCAATGGGATTGGGTATGTTTACGGCATCCCTTGTACTTGCCATCATGATTATTCCATTTATCGCCGCCACCATGCGCGATGTTTTTTCGGTCGTGCCAGATCTGCTCAAAGAGTCGGCATATGGTATGGGCGCGACGACGTGGGAAGTTATGTTCAAGATTATCCTGCCGTATACCAAAGCCGGTGTCGTGGGTGGCGTGATCTTAGGACTGGGTCGGGCATTGGGTGAGACGATGGCAGTGACTTTCTTGATTGGTAATGCCTTTAACATCAGTCCGAGTTTATTTACCTCTGGTGTCACTATTACCTCAGCTTTAGCCAACGAGTTTGCCGAAGCGTCGAGTGAACTACATTTGGCTTCCTTATTACATTTAGGCTTAATCTTATTTGTCATCACCTTCATTGTGCTATCTCTAGCAAAACTCATGCTCATGCGCATGGATCACAAGGCAGGCAATCGGTAGTCGTTTGACAATCTCGATAGGTCTTTTACGGATTTATTGGACATCAATAAACATTGATAGATATTGATAAAAGATATGGGAAATAAATAGTATGCCTGCTAACAATGCGATCAATGCACCATTACCGACTCAGCCAAACAGCGCTAACCGCTACAACCAAAGCCTTTATAACAAGCGCCGTTTGACCAACAAGTTAGGTCTAGGCTT
The DNA here is from genome assembly GCF_049896785.1 of Psychrobacter sp. TWP2-1-2. Classification (NCBI taxonomy): domain Bacteria; kingdom Pseudomonadati; phylum Pseudomonadota; class Gammaproteobacteria; order Moraxellales; family Moraxellaceae; genus Psychrobacter; species Psychrobacter sp. TWP2-1-2. Next base: position 104,750 of record NZ_JAFCVA010000005.1, read on the forward strand.
TGCCATGTCGGCGATGGTTTTTGGACTGTTTTGGTTGTTTTGGATTTTGTTGACGCTCTTTGTTGAAGGCTTTCAAGGTATTGTGCAGCTGCCTATTTTTACTGCTGATACACCGCCACCGATGAGTGCGGGCGGGTTGCGTAACGCCATTGTCGGTTCAGTAATGCTCGCGTTTTCAGGATTGTTTATCGGTGCACCTATTGGCCTCATGACGGGTATTTATTTATCTGAGTTCGCTCAAGGCAGTATGCTTGGCAAGGTAACGCGTTTCTTAAATGATATTTTGTTATCCGCACCCTCGATTGTGATTGGTCTTTTTATTTATGCATTGATGGTAAAAGGTCAAAGTTTCTCTGGTTGGGCAGGCGCGTTGGCATTGGCATTAATCGTTATTCCTGTGGTCGTGCGTACCACTGAGAATATGCTCAATCTGGTTCCTAATAGCATTCGTGAAGCGGCTTACGCACTTGGCACACCCAAGTGGAAAATGGTGACTCAAGTAACGATTAAGGCGGCTAGAGCAGGACTGACCACTGGGGTGTTACTGGCATTTGCCCGAATCACTGGTGAGACAGCACCGTTGCTATTTACGGCGCTTAACAACCAATATTTCAGTACCGATATGGGTCAGCCTATTGCCAACTTGCCCAATACCATCTATCAGTTTGCGATGAGTCCTTATGAAAACTGGCATACCTTAGCGTGGGCGGCGGCGTTGCTGATCACGACCTCTGTTTTGGTATTAAATATCTTGGCAAGATTCATCGGTAGTAGAGGTCAGGCTAAATAAAGGCTGATGGCGAATGAGGGCTTGTCCTAGATTACCTCGAGCATTTACTTCCATTTATATTCATTGAGCTGGGTTGGAACATATTATGAATGACGTCATGAGCAAAATCCGTACAAAAAAGCCTGTCGATAAATTCAATGTGGCAGATAAATTTAATCCAACAACAGACAGTTTATTAAATAGACCGATGTCGACGGCAGCACAAATGGAGCAGCCAGATATTGCCAGCCTAACCAAACAAACGCTTCATGATATTCCCAAAAACATGCCTGCAGCAAAAATGCAAATTCGGGATCTGAATTTTTATTATGGTGACTTTCAGGCGCTAAAAAATATCAATATCGATATTCCTGATAAAAAAGTCACTGCTTTCATTGGTCCTTCAGGTTGCGGCAAATCGACGCTGTTGCGTACCTTCAACCGTATGTACGATTTATATCCAGGCATGCGGGCAGAAGGCAATATTAACCTTGATGGTCAAAATATCTTGGGCAAAGACGTCGATGTGAATTTGCTACGCGCGCAAGTTGGGATGGTCTTTCAGAAGCCAACACCGTTCCCGATGTCAATCTATGACAATGTCGCCTTTGGGGTACGCCTTTATGAAAAGTTAAGCAAGGCTGAGCTGGACAATCGGGTAGAGTGGGCACTTAAAAAGTCCGCACTATGGCCAGAAGTGAAAGACAAATTAAAAGCGTCAGGGCTTTCGTTATCAGGCGGACAGCAGCAACGCTTGTGTATTGCGCGTAGCGTCGCGACCAAGCCTGAAGTGTTATTGCTTGATGAGCCGACATCAGCGCTTGACCCTATCTCGACCGGCGCGATTGAAGATTTGATTGAAGACTTAAAACAGGATTACACCATTGCCATTGTTACGCATAACATGCAACAGGCTGCACGGGTGTCAGATTACACCGTCTATATGTACTTAGGCGATATGATTGAGATGGGCGAGACCGACCAGATATTTACCAAGCCTGCCCAAACCGCCACAGAAGACTATATTACGGGTCGTTATGGCTAACATCGCGGTCTGAGCAAGGACGACGTGCTCGATACGTTCAATAAGATATCGTGAGCCAATCTGTTCGACTCAACAGCCACACCGCGCTACCAAAATATGGATTTTAGGGAATACCTCTTATGCAAAGCGATAAGCATATCTCCAAAAGTTTTGACCAAGATCTTGATGAAGCTATCCGTCTATTTCTATACATGGGTGATAGCGCGGCCAACCAAGTGGCGAAAGCGATCCATGCGCTTATCGATAAAAATGAGACACTGGCGCAAGAGGTGATTGATATGGACTTTGATATCAATCGAATGGAAGTCGAGTTGGATGAACACATCTTGCTATTGGTCGCCAAACGTCAGCCTGCCGCCAGCGATTTACGCTTGGTCATGTCCATCAGTAAAGGCGTGGTTGATTTAGAACGCATCGGTGATGAAGCCGTCAAAATTGCTCAGATGGCCAAAAAAATTGCGGCACAAGGTAAACTGTCATACGGTTATGCGGAAGTGCAACACCTCAGCAATCAGGTTCGTTTGATGCTGCACAATGCGCTAGAGGCATTTAGCCAATCGAATGCTGAGCAAGCGTTTGAGGTCATGCGTAACGATAGCATAGTCAATGATGAGTATCAGTCAGCCATCCGTGCTTTGATGACCTATATTATGGAAGATTCACGGCACGTCTCAAAAGTCATCAATATTATGTGGGTATTGCGCGCGCTTGAGCGGGTGGGCGATCATGCACAAAATATTGCAGAACTGGTGATTAACTATATTAGTGGGCAAGATGTGCGTCATTCCGACTATGCGCTGGTCGAAAAAGCGGTGCAAGAAGCCAATGACCGTATGGCGGCGCGCCAAGTCAGTACCCTGTCTGCCACTAAACCTGCCATCAAGTTAGCCACGGATGTTGTAGACTCAAACGGTGATGAGGGCTAAAAAAAACAGTTCATCGTTAATTTTACATCCAAAAAGACGCGCTATATTAAATAGCGCATTTTTTATATTGTGGCAATAATAAAAACAATTAGCTCTCTGGCGTCCAACCTTGTGCACGCTCATAATCTTCATTATCTAAAAATTTATCTCGTTGTTCGGTGAGGAATTTTTTGGCAGCAGGATCTAACATGCTTAGATGGTTTTCGTTAATCAGCATCGTTTGCTGTTCAAGCCATTCTTTCCATGCTTTTTCAGAGACCGTTTCTTGTAGCTCCTGACCTTTTTTATTAGGAAAAGGGGGGTGCGGCATTTTGGGCAATTCTTGCTGATATTTACGGCAAAATACCGTATTGGCTTGCGGATTAAAAGTCTCAGTCATAAGGCGTTCCTTATTATGGTTTGGTTATGATAAAAATATGTTATTGAATCACTCATGAGAATAGTTATACCAAACCCAAAAAGTAAGATTAGCTGTGTCAAACTCGCTTAGCCTACAAGGCGTAGTACTTTGACTCGTTTTCCTTGCTACTCTAATTTCTGTGAATGGTATTAGTTAGCACTTATTCAGCATAAGTGACTTAAATATTATTAGCTGAATTTACTTTACCTCATCATGGTATCAAAAACACCCGCAGCAGGGGCGGGTGTTTTTTATGGTAGAAGCTGTCAGGTCAACAATGCGCTTTTACGCAAATACCTCTAAACGGCTACGACCGCGAGCAACGGCTTGCTTAACTTGATTTGGCGCTGTACCACCTAAGTGGTCACGGGCTGCTAATGAGCCTTCTAACGTTAAATATTCAAAGACATCATCACCGATTGCATCGCTAAATTGCTGTAGCTGCGCCAATGACAAATCGCTCAAATCAACACCTTCTTTGATACCCAAAGCAACCGCATTACCCACCACTTCATGAGCATCACGGAACGCCACGCCTTGGCGTACCAAATAATCTGCAAGGTCAGTCGCAGTCGCATAGCCTTTCATCGTAGCGGCGCGCATGTTTTCTTTATTTGGAGTGATATTCGGTAGCATATCAGCAAAAGCCAATAAACAGCCGGTAAGCGTATCGACGCAATCAAACAACGGCTCTTTGTCTTCTTGGTTGTCTTTATTATAAGCAAGAGGCTGGCTTTTCATCAGGCTAAGGAGTGTCATCAATTGGCCAAAAACACGTGCTGCTTTACCGCGAACCAATTCTGGCACATCAGGATTCTTCTTTTGCGGCATGATGGATGAGCCAGTACAGAAGCGATCAGGGATTTGCACAAAGTTAAACTGCGCTGACATCCATAGGATAATCTCTTCGCTCATCCGTGACATATGCATCATAAGGATAGACGCGGCTGAGGTGAACTCAATCGCAAAGTCACGATCTGAGACGGCATCAAGCGAGTTTTGGCAAATACCTTCGAAACCCAGTAATTCAGCAGTAATGGTACGATCGATGGGGAATGTCGTGCCAGCAAGGGCAGCACTACCAAGCGGCATTTGATTAATACGGCGGCGCGCATCGACCAGACGTTCGGTATCGCGATATAACATCTCAAACCACGCCATGACGTGATGACCAAAGCTCACTGGCTGCGCCGTTTGTAAATGCGTAAAGCCGGGCATAATAGTGTCAGTATGCTGCTCAGCCAAATCAAGCAAACCACTTTGCAAGCGTACTAATAAGGCAATGATATTATCTGTCTCTTCGCGTAGCCAAAGACGAATATCAGTGGCAACCTGATCGTTACGGCTACGACCCGTATGCAGTTTCTTACCAACAGCGCCGATGATGTCAGTCAAGCGCGACTCAACATTCATGTGCACGTCTTCTAGCGCGATTGACCAGTTAAACTCGCCAGCCTCAATCTCGCGCAGTACCTGATGCAGACCATCAATAATGGTGGCTACTTCGTCAGCGGTCAAAATGTCACATTCTTTAAGCATGGTCGCGTGGGCGATTGAGCCTTGAATATCGTGACGCGCAAAGCGTTGGTCAAAGCCAACAGAGGCGGTGAAGGCAGCGACAAAGCTGTCCGTCGCTTCACTGAAGCGTCCGCCCCACATCTGCTGGCCTTGGCTGTTTGAAGGACTGCTTACAGGGTTGTTTTGTGCAGCGTTATTTGTTATCGGAGCATCTGTGCTAGAATCAGAGACAGATGGGTTTACATTTGATTCGGGACTACTAGGTTTTGAAGAATTGGCGTTCATATCGGTACAAGACAAGTCAGCAGAATAAGAGCTCAAGTATAGCAAAGGATGAGGTTGCCTTACTAGCGGAGCGCTTAGAGTTTTTTATTCCCAAGCTCATGGAAGTCATGAAGCCTTGGCAGTGGTTCATTTATATCTTTTTTTGGTCACTATTTGTCACGGTAATAAATCGCTATGATATTGCTACGTGGTCAGATTTTTTGATTCAGCTGTTTAGCAGAGTCCTGCAAAACACCTTGAGTATTATTCCTTCCTTATACCTCATTGATTATTTGCGCCCCATTTTTAAGGGCATGAGCATACCTAAAGCCAGCATGTATGTGCTTGCCTTACTCATGGTGGCATCTACCATATCCATGATTTTAGTCATGCTGGTAATGATTAATGTTGGTTGGTTTGAATATGATCGTCAAACTTTTATTCTAAATATATTGTTTGATGCGGTGATTAGTGGTGGCTTTACCTTAGTGTTCTTACTGTATTTTTTACGCCGTTATCGTGAGACGAATGCGCTCAAACAATCGTTTGAGCAGAAATTGAGTGCACAAAACGATGTGATCAAATCACGAATTGCCCCGCATTTTTTCTTTAATACCATTAATACCCTTGTGTCACTGATAGAGTCCAATCCAGCAAGAGCTTCCGCTTTATTACAGCACGTTTCTGCCTTATTCCGTGCTAGTTTCAATGGGGCACGAGAGATTAGCTTTGAAGAAGAAATTGCTCTTTGTGAGCACTATCTAGCGATTGAGTCTAGCCGCTTAGCGGATAAGCTTGAAGTGAGTTGGCAATTGCCTGACGAAGATGTCATGTATGACATGGTGATTACCGCCTTGACCTTACAGAGCGTGCTAGAAAAAATGCTGCTGAATGTGGTGGAGATGACCACTGAAACCATTTATATCAATATTAGAGTCACTTGGCAGCAGCATCGGGTTGTGATTACGATTGGTGTCGCGCTGCCGAAAAAAACCATGATTATTAACCATGATTTACGTCAGCACATGAACTTTTATATTCAAGCGGAACGTTTACGGGCTTATTTCGGTCAAAGTGCGGATATTAAAAGTAGCGTTACCAGTAGTCGAATTATTACTGTCATCGACTATCCGCTGCAAGATGTTAGTTTATGACCGTTTTTTTTGGCTTAATTTTGTATTTTATTTCTCAAGAAATAGGTATGGCATACTTATTGCACCATATTTATAGCTAATGGGCTGTTTTACTTTATATTTAGCCATGATTCCCCATAAAAATTACTATCGATAAATGCATCGCAATAAAACTCAATGCACAAGGCTATTAACGTCAATATAGCCAGTTATTGTTTCATGAAATAATTAAAGATTTTTATGCTAAGTGATTGGTAATGAGTGCTAATATGTTGGTAAGGCCATTGAAAAAAATACTAAGTTTATCCTGGGATTGGAGTTTGCATGCGTATCGTAGTTTGTGATGATGAGCCACTAGCACGTGAGCGTTTGGTTAGAATTGTACAGGAGTCAGGTCATCAAGTCGTTGCTCAAGCAACCACGGGTGCAGAAGCCATTATCGCTGTCAAAACTCAGCAGCCAGACATCATATTATTAGATATTCGTATGCCTGAGATGGATGGGGCGCGCTGTGCTCAAGAGCTTGCCAAGCTTGAGCATCCGCCAGCCATTATATTTGTCACCGCTTATGATCATTATGCCATTGCCGCGCTAAAAGCCAATGCGATTGGTTATTTATTAAAGCCTGCCAATAAAGACGAGTTACTAGAAGCACTAGATAAAGCGAAAAATTTGAACGCGGCGCAGTTAAATGAGATTCGTAAACTCGAAGACCCAACAGCGCGTCCAGTACGTGAGCATATCGCTGCTCGTACTCACCGAGGCGTTGAGCTCATCAAGCTCAAAGATATCTATTATTTTACCGCCGATCAAAAGTACGTCAAAGTCCGTCACAAAGATGGCATTGTCCTGATTGATGAGACGCTAAAAGAGCTTGAACAAGAATTTGAGGATCGGCTGTTTCGGGTGCACCGTAATGCCATCATCAATCTTAGTTTTTTGGACTTTTTAGAAACGTTGGATGCAGGACAATATCAAATACGCTTTAAAGGCATTGATGAGACACTTGCGGTTAGCCGTCGTCACTTACCTGCATTACGTGACAAGATTCAAAGCATGTAAACAGCTGTTTCCATTGTGAAATAACAGCAAAATAACCGTGAAATAATCATCCCATATCATCAAACCCTTATTTATGCTTAAATAGGGGTATTTTTTTGCGTCAGCATTGACTATATATGGTTTATATCGCCCATTTTTTGTGGAAAATTTGCAGTATTGTCTAATACTGACCTGCATAGTACTGACGTGAACAGTATCGAATTTATTGAGGCCCTTTATGAGCAATCCGCAGCAAACTGCTTTGACTACCTTGAATATCGCCACGCGTCAGAGCCCTTTAGCACTATGGCAAGCTGAGCATATCCGTGCTCGTCTACTAGATTTGTATCCTGAATTGACGATTAACTTGCTAAAAATTGTCACTAAGGGTGACAAGATTTTGGACACACCTTTGGCTAAAATTGGTGGTAAAGGTTTGTTTGTCAAAGAGCTTGAGCAAGCACTATATGACAAACAAGCGGACATCGCGGTACATTCATTAAAAGACGTACCGATGCAGCTTCCAGAAGGCTTGATGCTGGGCGTCTATTGCAAACGCGCCTCACCGACTGATGCTTTTGTGTCTAACACCTATAATAGTATTGATGAATTGCCGCAAGGGGCAGTCGTTGGCACGTCAAGTTTGCGTCGTCAGTGTCAGCTTAAAGCCTATCGCCCAGACCTACAAATCAAAACCTTACGCGGTAACGTCGGTACACGTTTGGGCAAGCTAGATGCTGGCGAGTATGATGCGATTATTTTAGCGACCAGTGGTTTGCAGCGTATCGAGCTGGATGAGCGCATACGCGGCGAGCTTGATATCAATGCCTGCCTGCCTGCGGTTGGTCAAGGCGCCTTAGCGATCGAATGCCGTGAAGGTGATGATGAGGTGCTAAAATTACTGGCACCACTGAATGATGATAAAGCTCGTATCCGTCTCATTGCTGAGCGCGCGCTAAACCGTCACTTAGAGGGTGGCTGCCAAGTACCGATCGCCGCTTATGCCGTGTTACAAATGGCGGATGAAACGAGCAGCAACAATGATGATAACGGTGACAATGGCAATAACGACAACGGCAATGTGTTATGGCTACGTGGCCGCGTCGGTCAAGCGGATGGCAGCGAGCTGCTAAAAGCAGAAAAACGCGTCACCTTGATCGGCACACAAGCCGAGCAAGAAGTACAGGCTAATCAGCTTGGTATTGATGTTGCCAATATACTGCTTGCCGATGGCGCGGGTGATATCTTATCCGCGATTTATCATCCTGAATAACAGGCCAGTATTTTGATTATCTTAGTCATAGCCCCAGTATTATTGATGCTAGGGCTATCGTTAAGCCAATTCTATCAGTCTTTTGTCATGGTACGTCTATGTCATCAACATTAAATCACGCCCAGCTTATTGATAACAGTCAATCAAATAATGAGTCATCACTCACGCAAGTAGTCATCAATACTCGCCCAGTAGAGCGTGCCGCTGCATTGACGGATCATCTACAAGCAGCAGGGCTGACGGTGGTAGAGATACCAATGTTGACGTTACAATCGCGCCCAACGTCTGAGCAAGACATGACGCTGATGCGCCAGTGGCTAGCAGGCGATTATAAGGCGCTTGTGATCGTTAGCCCAACGGCGGCCGCTTCAGGACTGGCTGTTTGGCAAGCGCTTGAAGATGAGCGTCAAGCTCAAAACCATGACGATGATAATAATAATGAGCGAAAAGATATAGCAATTAATGCTCTGCAAGCGCCGAGCTACTTGATTGCCGTGGGTGAAGCGACCGCGTCGGTATTAAATAGTGCCAAAATCGAGGCAACGAATTACCAAGTGCTTCAGCCTCACATTGCCAATAACGAAGGTATGCTAGCGATGCCTGAGATTGAGCGTTTGCAAGCAGGTGACAAGTTGCTCGTGTGGCGCGGATTGGGTGGTAGGCGACTATTGGTCGATACGTTGCTGGCACGCGGTGTGCATATCGATAGCATTGCTTGGTATGAGCGCATAATGCCAGTCGATGCGATGACTCAATATGAGCAGTGGCTACAAGGGTTTTTAGCTCGCAATGGTATGCAAGATACATCAGCTAGTCAACCAAAGCCAATCGTTGTGGTCAGTAGCGGTACAGCCTTTGAGCATTGGGAAAGCATCGTTCGGGCTGTGGCAGAAAAGGCATTAAAGCAAGAAACAGCCAGAGAAAACCCCGCTATTTTGCCCTATAAATTGTCAGATTTTTCTTATGTGGTGTTGGGTGAGCGTTTAGCCAATATGGTCGCTGATCAGCAGTTAAGCTATTGGCGTGTGGAAGATTTGGCGCCAGAAACCATTCTTGCTGCTATCCATGCTAAAGCCTGTTAAATGTATAAATGTACCAACCGATGATCTGTCCTTATCTATTATGTTTCACTTTCTATTTATTTGCTTTAAACCTGTTTTAGCCAAAATAACGGTGCTGCCTTATGTCAATCAATTCTGAATCGTTATCTCAGGAACCTTCTGCTACTCAGCAGCGCCGACAAGCAAATGTGTTTTTGTTGCGCCTGCAGTGGCTGGTTATCTTGTTGCTTATCGCGGCCCTATTGTGGCTCTACATCAGCCAACAGCGTTTCCAACATAGTGTTAATGAGCGTTTGCAAAGCAACGAGCAAGTCGTCAGCCGTCTGAATGAGATGGATGACCGTCTATTTGCGATGAGTCAGCAGACGCTGCCAGAGCCTCGATCTGCCGCCAGTAGCCAAGCGCAAAACCAGTTAGATTTATTGCGTATTCAGATACAAGCCGCTGATAGATTGTTGGCAGACAATAACGACAGTGCAGCGATTGATTTGTTGCGTGGTCTACACTGGCAGCTTTCGCAAAGCAGCAATGAGATTGCTCCAGCGCTAACGGTTGTGATCAAACAAAGCTTGATGAAAGACATCGAACGTTTGCAGGCGAGCAGCACTCAGCCCAGTCCTTGGCAGCTACAAAACCTCGCCATCCAAAATATTCAAGAGTTTTTGCACAGCTATGAGCGTGTGAGTAGTGAGGCGACACCGCACAATAGCGCTGATAATAATATGAGCCTCTCGCGCAAACAACTGACCATTCACGAAGTGATTATGACCTTAAATCTGGCCAGTCAAGCCAGTAATATGCGCGAACAAGAGCAGCTGGTTGGTTATCTGCGTCAAGCACGAAATCAACTACAAACCTTGGTGCCGAAGTCTGCTATTCCTCAAGAGTCAGCGCCAAAGGCAGCCATGACTAATACTGAAAACGCCTCTAATGATGCGTCCGTAGGCAAAAAACAAACCTCTACCGACAAGAACCTACAAACCAGATCCTCTCCGACAAATATCGGAGAAGTCATAGATTGGTTAGATAAATTGATTGCCAATGCACCGAAACCAACGCCATTGTTGACCACTCAGATTTTGGATAAATCTCAGCGTTAGTGGTTCAGTGGATGTTGATTGATAGATTTATGAATATAAAAATAAGAGAAATGACGTTATGGACAGTTTGAATCAAGCAGCACATGTAGCCTCTAATATCGCAGATAATCATCCTGACGAATTGTCTCATTATCCCATTATTCATCATCAGCCCATTCACTGGGGCGAGATGGATGCGTTTAACCATTTAAATAATGTGATTTATTACCGTTACGCTGAATCAGCACGAATTGGCTATTTGCAGGCGCTAGGTATGTTTGATGGCAGTATGGTGACGGTATTGGCACAATCAAGTTGCCAGTATTTACGCCCAGTGACTTATCCTGATACTTTGCTATTAGGAGTGCGCTGTCAGCGCTTGGGTAATACGAGTATCGTGATGGAATACAGCTATTATAGCACCGCGCAAGCGGCCATCGTCGCGACGGCTGAGGCAGTCGTGGTACGTCTCGATAGTGAGGGAAAGCGTAAGTTAGCTTGGACAGAGGAAGAGCGCGCTCGGCTATTGGCATTAGAAGCGAAAGTTGGTCATATACCGAAGCTTTAGCACTGAATATTAAATAAGTGAAAAAAGGGCACGCTAACGTTACGTTAGCGTGCCCTTTTGCTATGTGACTGATATCGAATTAGCCAGTCAAACAGTCAAACAGTCAAACAGTCAAACAGTCAAACAGTCAAACAGTCAAACAGTCAAACAGTCAAACATTAATCTTGCTTTGGCGCATGTACGAAATCGATGACGTTCAAGTCAAAGCCTGATAATGCGTAAAACTTCATGGGTGATGATAATAAACGCATATCACGAACGCCTAAATGACGCAAAATCTGTGCGCCAACACCAATGCTGCGATACGGCTGCTGGGTAATGGTCGATTGCGATTCATTGTCTGCCGCTTTGTCTAACGCCTCTCCTAAATCTATTGGCTGGTTGCTACCAATCCAAACTAATACGCCGCGATCTGAATTACTGATTTCTTCCAGTGCTGAGCGTACGCTCCAGCCACTACGACCCGTCATATCATTTTTGGCAGCAAACAAGTCGCGTAATGGGTGAAAACCATGAACACGGACGGTGCTGACGCCTTCGCTCACATCGCCTTTTACCAAAGCCAAATGCGTTTCATCAGCGCCAAATTCGCGGAAGCGATGTAGCGTAAAGGTGCCGTATTCCGTTTCAAAAGGACGCGACTCAATTTCTTCTACCGTTTGCTCGTTCGCGATGCGGTAGTTGATGAGGTCAGCAATTGTACCCATCTTGATGCCATGCTCTTCGGCAAATATCTCAAGGTCATCACGGCGCGCCATCGTACCATCAGCATTGATGATTTCGACAATCACTGCTGCGGGCTCAAGCCCTGCTAGGCGTGCTAAATCACAACCAGCTTCGGTATGCCCAGCGCGGTGCAAGACGCCACCATTTTGAGCCATGATTGGGAAGATATGTCCAGGTTGGACGATGTCTTCAGGTTTTGCCGAAGAAGAAACCGCGGCTTGAATTGTACGAGCGCGATCAGCAGCAGAGATACCCGTTGTAACGCCTTCAGCGGCTTCGATAGAAACCGTAAAGTTGGTGCTAAATTTTGCTTCGTTACGATCAGACATCAGCGGCAACGCCAACTGTTGGCAACGTGCTTGTGACAAGGTCAAGCAGACCAAACCACGTGCATGAGTAATCATAAAGTTAATATCTTCAGGGCGCACATGGGTGGCTGCCATAATGATATCACCTTCATTTTCACGGTCTTCATCATCCATCAAGATGACCATCTTGCCAGCACGAATGTCTTCGATAATCTCAGGAATCGTATTTAAACTCATAGTAAGTCTCAATATTTTATTATTTATAGATAGGTGTGATGGGGAATATAAAGCATTGTCTGTCTATTGTAGCAGTAGATGCTACAGGGCGCTGTTGCGGTTAGGCAAATTGCATCGGATCAAATTGATCCACCGTAGACATTATGGAATCATTGCTTATATATCAATATGAGGACATTTTAACGCTTTTCAGCCCACTGTGCTGCTTCATCTCGAAACTATATGGGCCAGTCTGTCAAATATAGTGATAAGTATTACTAATGGTCACGACGATTCATGTATTCAATGAGATAGTAAGCAATGGGCTAACCTATATTGCGAGCCATCAGTCATTACTGGCTGCTTGGCTTTTTAGCCAATCCATAAACTGTTTGCTATGTTGCTCGCGCTGGTTGTCGGCAAATTCATAAAAGCTGCTACCAACTAAATTGTCTGGCAAATAGCTTTGCGGATAATAGTGATTGGGATAATCGTGTGGATAGGCGTAACCTTGACCATAGCCTTGATTACGCATCAGTTTAGTCACGCCATTACGTAGGTGTAGCGGTACTGGAGAGGCATCTTTTTCTGCCAACGCCATCGCCGTATTGATGGCTTTATAAGTGCTGTTACTTTTGGCACTGGTCGCCAGATAAACCACTACTTGCCCCAAGATAATACGCGCTTCTGGCATACCAATTGATTGCACACTGCGCAATGCTGCATCGGCAAGGAGTAAAGCATTAGGGTTGGCATTACCGATATCTTCACTGGCCAAGATGACCAAGCGCCGCGCGATAAAATCAGCAGGCTCACCGCCAACTAACATCCGCGCCATCCAATAAAGCGCAGCATCAGGGTCTGAGCCACGTACGGACTTGATCATCGCCGAGATAATATCGTAATGCTGCTCGCCATCTTTGTCATAGCGTACCAACGCGGTCTGAGCGACACGAGCGACCAATTCATCGTTAATGACGAGCGGTGATTGCTTAGTGTCCGCCGTTTGAATAGCCAGCTCTAATAAATTTAGCGCCTTCCTCGCATCACCATGCGCCAGTTGGCTGATAGTGTCTTGTGCTTGTAAATCAACCGTCAAATTTTTCAGCACTGAATCTTCTGAAATTGCCCTTTGCAATACCGCACTGATTTGCTCAGGCGTCAGTGGCTCTAAACGATATACTTGGCAACGTGATAGCAGGGCATTATTGACACTAAAAGAAGGGTTTTCAGTTGTCGCACCAATCAAGGTAATATCACCAGATTCGACCGCGCCCAGTAAGGCATCCTGCTGAGCCTTGTTAAAGCGGTGTATCTCATCGATAAAAACCACTGGCGATTCAAATGCTAATGAGTCCTTATTGTCTAACACTTCTCGCAGCTGTTTGACCCCAGTATTTAAGGCAGACAAGGCATGAAAAGGTCTGCCAACAGCATCAGCCAACAGCATGGCAATAGTCGTTTTGCCGATGCCAGCTTCACCATGCAAAATAATCGATGGCAGATGCCCTTGTTCGACCAAACGCCGCAAGGGCGCATCTGCCGCCAGTAGATGTTCTTGACCAATGATTGCATCAAGTGTCGTTGGGCGCATACGCTGGGCAAGGGGTGTATCGGCATGAAAATTAGGCGGCATAGAAATCTCTATTATCAATTTAAACAGCTATCAATTAGTTCATAACGACAGTGATTAATGGGTTTTTATCGCTGCATCTAAATGACTACATCCTAGGTTACATTCATCATTGCTATGGAAAAAGACCATATCTGTCTGTTTGGCATGATTTTCGCACTAATGAATATTAGACATGAGTAGTAAAAGTAGGCTAATTTATAAAGATGCTATTTAGTATGTGTCTTGGTATGTGTCATACACGATAGGCTAACGCAGATTTACGTTAATAAAAGTCAATCAAGTGTACAGCTTATGTCCCAAATACTTTGATTTTTATGCTTTTATCCCTATTAACGGTTCAACAGCATTGATAGATCGCAGATATCACGCGCGATTTACGACCTATCATTTGTGATCATCCATCCATTAGGCATAAGGTATTACTGTCATGATGTCTCCGCCGATATTGCAGCGCTTGTTCGCTCGCTACTTATATCGCAGTGCCAAGCAGCAATCACGTTTGCTTACTACAGGTGAGATAGCGCTGGCGCGTTCAGTATTTGGCGACAGTATCAATCTCGATGAGGTTCAGCTCAAGACTGCTTGGTGGGTGTTGAAACATTATGCGGTTAGTCCTAATGGCAATATTTATTTTAACCCAGCAGATTGGATAATAGATTTTAGCGATGCTTCATTGAGTAAAAAAAGTTGGCTGATACATGAATTGACCCATGTATGGCAATTACAGCAAGGCTTAAAAGTGGTGCGCGGTGCACTTATTGATCGCCGTTATGATTATGTGCTCAAGACAGGTAAATCCTTCTTTAACTACGGTATCGAACAGCAGGCGCGTATGGTTCAGGATTATTTTATTCGTCGTCAGCGTGGGCAAGACTGTCAAGCATTAGAAACTTGTATTCCATTTTTAATCGTAAAGTCTGACGACAATATGAAGTGATATCCATTGGCAATGGATTGCCATGACGACTTTGGTTTTTATTATTTTGCATTAACAAGGACACGTACCCTTATGTTTAAATTTTTGCCAAAAAAGCTCAATTATAAAATGAATAAAGATGTGGTTGATGATTCTATCAATCAAAAAAACACCCTTTTACAGCACTCGTCAACCTTGTTTGCGGCAACACTCAGCGGCGTATTGATGTTAAGTGGTTGTCAGCAGCAAGCAGAGACTCAACCTGCGCCAGAAGACAGTCAGAGCGTTGAAAAAACGAGCATTGAAGACAGTCAGCCTATGCGCCCAAGTGATTCTGCTGCTACCCGTATAAAGCAGTTTCAGCCTATCTATGTCGCGCAAGCACAAAGGCTACAGCGTCGTTTACAAGCAGAGTATGAATCATTACAAGCCGCTGATAGCTCAGATAGTGAGGATTCATTGCTGATAAATGATGATACTGCTGCTAGCGATATTAATACTAATAACGTGATGAAGAATAACAGCGATACAACTGATAGCAGCTCACTATCTGCTGACACCACAGATGATGAAGTGGATATCCCCGCTGAGGCTGATATCAATACCAGTACGGAAGTTGGCGAGCGTGATTTAACGGTGTTAAAGCGCATTAGCCTTGAGCCACGTAAGCCTATTATGCTAACAGAAGATCAAATCATCGAAAGCTACCAGCAAGCGATGGAAGCGCTTTATCAGCCTGTGACGACGCCTCTTAGCGCAGAAGATGTTGATACGTTAATCAATATCGCGACATTGGCTCCGCAGTTATTTGAGCATGCAGAAATTGCCGGTAGGCTCAGTGCCAAGAGCCCAGCATTAGCGCGTTTGATTATTCAGCATCAGGTTTGGGAGCAGATAGAAGCTCAGCAAGTGATTGATATGCAGCAGATGAAACTGAATCAACAAAAAGAGTTTGAGATGCTTATGACTAAGTTCAATGACACCATTAAAGGTTATGATGAGCAAATTGCCAAATATGAGCAAACACTAAAAGAATTCCAGTAGCCGCAATTCTGGCACTCAACCAGTTATTCATTCAGTAACGAATAGGGTTTCTATAAAATGTAATGTGGCTAACCGTATCAAATGAGACGGTAAGAACCATAAAAAAAGAACTATAAAAAATCCCGCACGATGGCGGGATTTTTTATAGTTCTAAAAACTAAAATATAAGTGACTATTTACGGTCTTCAACTTTAACGAAGTCGCGATGCGTTTCACCAGTGTATAACTGACGTGGACGACCGATTTTGAACGGTGTGCTGTGCATCTCTAACCAATGGCTGATCCAACCAGAAGTACGAGCCAATGAGAAGATTACGGTAAACATTGACGTTGGGATACCGATGGCTTTAAGGATAATACCCGAGTAAAAATCAACGTTTGGATACAAGTTACGCTCAACGAAGAACGGGTCTTCTAAAGCGATTTTCTCAAGTGCCATGGCAAGCTCAAGCTTAGGATCATTGATGCCCAATGCGCCTAATACTTCGTCACAAGTTTCTTTCATCACTTGTGCGCGTGGATCAAAGTTTTTATAAACGCGATGACCAAAGCCCATGAGTTTCACTTCACGGCTCTTCACTTTTTCCATGAATTCAGGCACATTTTCAACTGAACCGATCTCATCTAACATCTCAAGCACGGCTTCGTTCGCGCCGCCATGTGATGGTCCCCAAAGGGCGGCGATACCAGCAGCGATACACGCATAAGGGTTGGCGCCAGTAGAACCAGCTAGACGTACCGTAGACGTTGACGCGTTTTGCTCGTGGTCAGCATGCAAAGTAAAGATTTTGTCCATGGCACGAGTGATGACGTCATTGGTTTTATAATCAACATCAGCAGGCGTGGCAAACATCATGTATAAGAAGTTTTCAGCATAGCTAAAGTCATTGCGTGGATACATGAACGGTTCGCCTTGCGAGTATTTATAACTCATCGCAGCAAGCGTTGGCATTTTAGCGATTAGACGGATAGCCGTGATTTCACGATGCTCTTCGTTACTGACATCTAATGCTTCATGATAAAACGCGGATAAAGCACCAACGACACCAACCATAATGGCCATTGGATGCGCGTCACGGCGGAAGCCTTCAAAGAACTTGCGCAATTGATCATGAACACCCGTATGCTTACGGATTTTTTCAAAGAAATCTGCTTTTTGCTCAGCGTTCGGCAAATCGCCATGAATCAAGGCATAAGCCACTTCTAAATATTCAGCATTGTTTGCCAATTGATCGATAGGGTAGCCGCGGTGTAGTAGCTCACCCTTACCACCATCAATATAAGTAATCTTTGATTCAACAGGGGCGGTCACTTTAAAACCAGGGTCATAAGACCAAAATCCTGATTCTTGTAGAGCAGCAATATCTAGAACTGGACGCCCTAAAGTACCTTCGATAATAGGAAACTCGTATTCTTTACCATTGACGGTTAGTTTGGCATTAGTGTCAGCCATAAATTGCTCTCCATTGGTTTTAGCTTGTTAGAATAAAATTACGACAGACGCATACCCTCGGTCTATCGTTAGTCAAATCATAAAAATGCATTTAACTCATTTAATACGCAGGGTATATTAGCAGTAATTACTTATGATTTGAAAAGACTTTTACCATCAATAGCACCAATTGGCACGGTTTAGTCGTGTTTATTCACTGTAATTTTTGTATCAAAATATGTCTGATTGGTTATTTTGCTTAGAAAGCTTGTTTTTATGACAGTAAGTACAGCTACATTATCCGCATAATTTTTAAAGAATTTTACGATAATAATGTAGCAGGTTTTATTAATATTCGGGTTAAAAACAGACAGAGTATGCGTAGTAGACGAATTGAGTTTGGCGTAAATTTCCTCAAAATTGAGCAATTTTGGCAAATACGTATGACCGCTGTCTATTTATTTGTTAACCCAGCGTTTGCCTTTTACTACTTAGGGGATAAATTTGTAATTATCGCCCAGTCATTTTATAATTGTAGGAACTTAACTGGCACTCGCTTTGTGCGAATTGATAAGTGGTCATGATGTAGTGTCGTTTTTCTATTCATACTCGGTTATGGCTGAGTAGCACAAGAGCAACGACGCACTAGCGTTTTGATAGACAATATCTGTAATCCATGGTTTGAATGCTTTTGTTAACTGTTCTATTTTTAAGTCATTAGTAAAAGGGCTGTATTGATATCGATGACGGAGTAGCGTTGTTTTTATTGATATGACCAGTAAAAATAGACTAGTTAATCGATCTTACTCATGTTTATTTTCTTTGTTGTATAATAGACGGGTTGTTTTATAGACCTGTCGATTTGACGAGCGATATTAAACAGTTTATCAATACCTTGAACCCCACGATCCTTTCTTCATATTTAGCGCAAACTAAACGAAGTCAGCTAGCTCTTCCTTACTTTATTCGTCTCGTGTGTTGCTCAATGCTTAATCGACATCAGTGATATCAAGCGTTGATAGCAGATACAGGAGTATAACCGCAAAAAGGATGCCCGCTGTGAAAAGCAACCGACCTATTGATCTGCCTTTAAGCCAAGTGATTAGCGTTAATCGCTCACCGATTGCGATCGCCTCTATCTTGCATCGTATCTCTGGCATTATTTTATTTTTATTGATTCCTGTCATGCTGTGGTTACTACAGAACTCATTGGCTTCGGCTGAGAGCTTTGCAACCGTATTTGACAATGTACTTGTGCGCTTCTTAGCATGGATATTTGTTGCTGCGATTGCTTATCACTTTGTGATGGGCATTAAGCACTTATTCGCTGATATGGGCATGAACGAAGAGCTAAAATCTGGCCGCACCGCGTCTATGGTTAGTTTTGTGATTGCAGCGATTCTAATTGTCGCGTCATTTGTATGGGTGATGTTCTAATGATAAAAAATGATTCAGGAATCAAAAGTGCGACTGGTCTGACAGGTTCAGGCTCACGCGATTGGATTATCCAGCGTATTAGCGCTGTCGTTTTAGCCGTTTATAGTGTGGTATTGCTGGGCTTCTTTTTGACGCACGGCGATGTTACTTATCTTGAATGGTCATCATTTATGACCAGTTTACCTATGCGTCTATTTAGCTTGGTGGCGGTACTTGCCCTAGCTGGTCATGCTTGGGTTGGTATGTGGACGGTTTTCACTGACTATATTACCACGGGCAAATTGGGCTCAAGCGCAGCAGGTCTACGCTTAGTGCTACAGTCATTGATGATTATCGCTATTTTAGTGTTTCTATTTTGGGGTATTATGATTTTTTGGGGTACTGGTTTCGGTGTGGTTGCTGTTTAACGATAGCCAATCCCCTATAATCTGGATACGGTGTCAGACTCGCCTAGTCTACTATTTGTAGTTCTGGTGACATGCCCTCCTTGTATCCATATTATATTGAACAGACTATGTATTGATAATATTTATTTATCTGCAACTTGATTTATCTATAAACAATAACGGACGTGACTAGCAAATATCAAAGTCATCCGTTAGTAGCCAAAAATAGTCATAGCCAATCATAGCGTTGGACATCATTGACTTAGTCAGTCACTTATATAATAGGTGCGCTATGGTTTAGTCAGTGAGCGAACCCAATATAACGATAGATATGCAAATTAGGTGGTTAAAGGTTGTGAGCGTCATCTACTTTTATAATTGCAAATAGTGGCAAGACAATAAAGTGTTTTGTCCAGCAATAGGATGATTTTGAGACAGCCTTTTTATTTACTTCTAAGCATTAATAGGCATTAGGAAAACCGTAATGGCAACTAGACAAGATAATACCATTAGTAATATTAAGACGCTAAACTACGATGCAGTCATCGTTGGTGGCGGTGGCTCAGGTATGCGTGCTTCACTACATTTGGCAGAAGCGGGCATGAAAGTTGCCGTTTTGACCAAAGTATTCCCAACCCGTTCGCACACGGTTGCGGCTCAGGGCGGTATCGGCGCAAGTTTGGGCAACATGAGCAACGATAACTGGCATTTTCACTTTTATGACACCGTTAAAGGGTCAGATTGGTTGGGTGACCAAGACGCGATTGAATACATGTGCCGTGAAGCGCCTAAAGTCGTCTATGAGCTTGAGCACATGGGCATGCCGTTTGACCGTAACGAAGACGGCACGATTTATCAGCGTCCGTTCGGTGGTCATACCTCAAACTATGGCGAAAAAGCCGTACAACGTGCGTGTGCTGCAGCTGACCGTACGGGTCATGCGCTATTACATACGTTATATCAGAAGAATTTGCAGCAAGGCACTGAGTTCTTTATCGAGTGGATTGCGCTTGATTTGATCAAAGACGAAGCGGGTAATATCAACGGTGTTATCGCGCTTGAACAAGAGACAGGTACGGTTGCTGTATTCCAATCACCAATTACTGTCCTAGCGACAGGTGGTGCAGGTCGTATCTTTGCTGCTTCTACTAACGCTTATATCAATACTGGTGACGGTATTGGCATGGCAGTTCGTGCTGGTATTCCATTACAAGATATGGAGTTTTGGCAGTTCCACCCAACAGGTGTCCACGGTGCAGGCGTACTGTTAACTGAAGGTTGCCGCGGTGAAGGCGCTATCTTACGTAACAAAGATGGCGAAGCATTCATGGAGCGTTATGCGCCAACCGTAAAAGACTTGGCACCACGTGATTTGGTTTCTCGTTCTATGGATCAAGAAATCAAAGAAGGTCGCGGCTGTGGTCCAAACGCTGACCATATCGTAATGGATATGACCCATTTGGGTGTAGAAACCATCATGAAGCGTTTGCCATCGGTATTTGAGATTGGTAAAAACTTCGCTAACGTTGATATCACCAAAGAGCCAATTCCAGTTATTCCAACTATTCACTATATGATGGGCGGTATTCCAACCACTATTCATGGTCAAGTCATTAAGCCTGATCTAGAAGCAGGTACGGATGAAGACGGTCTATATGCAAAAGGCAACGTGGTTAAAGGTCTTTATGCTATCGGCGAATGTGCTTGTGTCAGTGTTCACGGTGCCAACCGCTTAGGTACCAACTCTTTGCTTGATCTATTGGTATTTGGTCGTGCTGCTGGTAAGCATATCGTTGATGAATTCCATCATGCCGATCATAACTATAAGCCTCTAGATCCACGCGTGCTAGATTATACGGTCGGTCGTTTAGACAAGCTGCAACAGTCGACTGAAGGCTACAATGCCCAAGACGTGGCTGATGAGATTCGTGCAACCATGCAAGCGCATGCGAGTGTGTTCCGTACGCAAGCGATGATGGACGAAGGCGTTGAGAAGATTTTAGCGCTTGGTGACAAGATTGAAAAAATCCATTTGGCCGATAAATCACAAGTATTTAACACAGCGCGCATTGAAGCATTCGAAGTGGCTAACTTGTATGAAGTGGCCAAAGCGACGATGGTATCAGCGGCAATGCGTCACGAAAGCCGCGGTGCTCATAGTGTGTCTGATTATGACCGTCCAGAAGATGATGATTACGCACCAAATGGCCGTAACGACCACGAGTGGATGAAGCATACCTTATGGTATTCTGAAGGCAATCGCATCATTTATAAGCCAGTTCGTAAAGTACCACTAACGGTTGATTACATCGAACCAAAAGTTCGCGTCTATTAATTTTAGACTGCGCAATTTAGCGATACGAACAGCGTAAACGTTTTATTTTTTATTCATTTATTAAAAGGTGACCGCCAGCTACATGCTCATGCCAGCGTGACAATATGATTAGTTGATATTTGATAATTACTGTCAATATGGGCTAATCAATAGCGCTGATATGTTGCAACCTTTGTATGCCCGCCATCACCTACGTGTGGAGTTTAGCATTATGAGCCGAGGTACTCGCACCATCGAAATCTATCGCTACGATCCTGATCTGGACGCAGCGCCGCGCATGCAAACGTATACGATTGAGTTGCTAGACTCAGATCGTATGTTGCTTGACGTGTTATTACGCCTAAAAAAGGAAGACGAAACACTGACCTTCCGTCGCTCTTGCCGTGAAGGTATTTGTGGCTCTGATGGCATGAACATCAATGGCAAAAATGGTCTAGCGTGTCTCATTAACATGAACACTCTGCCAGAAAAAGTCACGGTTCGTCCATTACCAGGTCTACCTGTTGTTCGCGATTTGGTTGTTGATATGAACCAATTCTATGAGCAATATGAGAAAGTACATCCGTACTTGATCAATGACCAGCCAGCGCCGCCAACTGAGCGTTTGCAGTCACCTGAACAACGCGAAAAGCTAAACGGTTTGTACGAATGTATTCTATGTGCATGCTGTTCAACCAGCTGCCCATCGTTCTGGTGGAACCCTGATAAATTCTTAGGTCCATCAGCACTACTGCATGCTTATCGCTTCGTGGCTGATAGCCGTGATGGTGATACGCAAGCACGTTTGGCGCGCTTAGATGATCCATTTAGCCTATTCCGTTGCCGCGGTATCATGAACTGTGTATCAGTATGTCCAAAAGGCTTGAACCCAACCAAAGCAATTGGTCATTTACGTAATATGCTCATTGACCAAGCAGGTTAATCGTTTATAATTGTCTGGTTTTTTTGCAGATAGCGTACGAAAAACACCACCTAATCATTAGGTGGTGTTTTTTATGAGCAATATATCTGAGATTATTTAATTTTTTCAGTGTCAGATAGGGCTTACAGAGACGATTATTCTACATAGTTAAAGGTAAGGCTTGGCTATCAATACGTTGGTTGTATGTAAGAAGGCATGATATATACGTCAGCAATCTATATAATTGGTGTTAGAAAAAAGTATTCAGCCAGAGATATTCACCACGTTAAATGTTAGAATAGCGCATTATTTTAATAATTAGTTGTTTTGACGAACCACTATTAGTCATTAATGTTTAACTTACTAATAAATAAGTATTCAAAACAAATAATAGACTGGAATAATGCATTCAAAATGATAGTAGATATTCATTACCTAAATAGTTAGTATTGAACAAACAAACTATGGCGCGAAACGCTGTCATGCTACTCTATACAGCAACGTATGTTTGCCATAAAAGTAATGATAGCTTGGGAATAACCAGACGTTCCAGCGAGGATAGCCAAATAATAGGCCAGCTGAAGGCGTCAATAATTCATCGATCGTTTATCTTTGATGAATTGGTTATGACTAACTTCAGTATATATAAATTAATGTTGTGAGACGAGTCAGATAACAAAACTGGACGTTCACAAATAATTATATTTTTAATATAGGTATTGTAATGGCACTTATTATCACTATTTAGCATCACTGTCTGTCATAAGCAAAAGCACAGACAAGCGTACCTTTCTTTTATAGTAATAAGTGTGGTTCATAAATCAGTACTGAACAGAATACGATTGAGTTTTTACAGCATTAAGTATTTAGATGTCTCACATACAACAGATTACACAATAATAAGCACGATTCCATTCATTTATCTATCAAATAGACGATTATTATGAATAGTATAACTAAAGAAGCCGCGAGCCTAGGACATACAGAACTGGCTGCTGACAACGCCAGCTATATAGAAGCTCTTTATGAGCAGTACCTAAACGACCCTGATAGCGTTGATACCGATTGGCAAACGTATTTTGAACAATACAAATCGCCAAACGATGCACAGCATAACGCTATTAAGGAACAGTTTTTGTTGCTTGCTCGCAACCAAACTGCCAACAAAGCCAGCACTCAAGCGTCTGATGCAAATGCAGGCTTAGCCGACTGTGCAAACCCTAAACAAATGGGTGTACAGCAGCTAATTTCAGCTTACCGTCGCCGTGGTCATCGCCGCGCCAAGCTTGATCCGTTAAATCTACATCCACGTGCAGAAGTGGAAGATTTGACCCTTGCTTATCATAATCTTTCAGAAGCTGATCTTGATACAGTATTTCCTACCAATGATTTAAATATCGGTAAAGACGAAGCGCCTTTACGTGAAATCATCGAAATTATGGAACGTGTTTACTGCCGTTACATTGGTACTGAATACATGCACGTTACCACCAGTACTGAAAAACGCTGGATGGAAAAGTATCTAGAAACCAACTTAGGTTACATCAAGTTTGATAAAGAAAAGCGCTTATCTATTCTTGAGCGCCTCACAGCAGCTGAAGGTCTAGAAAAATACTTAGCACGTAAATATACGGGCGTTAAGCGTTTCGGACTAGAGGGCGGCGAAAGCTTTATCCCTGCTATCAATGAAATCATCCAACGTGCAGGCGGTTATGGCACTAAAGAGATGGTCATTGGTATGGCTCACCGTGGACGCCTAAACCTACTGGTCAATATCTTAGGTAAAAACCCTGCAGACTTGTTTGACGAGTTTGATGGTAAAGTACAGCCAGAAAAAGGCTCAGGTGACGTTAAATACCATAATGGTTTTTCATCGAATGTGATGACGCCAGGCGGTGAAGCGCATTTGGCTTTGGCATTTAACCCATCACATCTTGAGATTGTCGCACCGGTATTGCAAGGCTCTGTACGTGCCCGTCAGGTGCGTCGCAACGATCAGCCACTTTTAGACAATAAAGGCGGTAATTCAGTATTGCCAATCGTTATTCATGGTGATGCTGCGTTTGCTGGTCAAGGTGTGGTTCAAGAAACGTTCCAAATGTCACAAACCCGTGCTTATACCACTGGTGGTACTGTACATATTGTGATCAATAACCAAGTCGGTTTCACGACCAGCCGTCAAGAAGACGTGCGTTCGACTGAGTACTGTACTGACGTTGCAAAAATGGTACATGCACCTATCCTACATGTGAACGGTGATGATCCTGAGTCGGTCGTATTTGCCGCGCAGTTAGCATTAGATTACCGTCACGAGTTTGATAAAGACATCATTATCGATCTGTTCTGCTATCGCCGTAATGGTCATAATGAAGCCGATGAGCCGTCAGCGACTCAGCCACTCATGTATGCAGTTATCAAGAAGCTACCAACGACTCGTACGATTTATGCACAAAAACTCATCGAAGATGGTATTTTGAATGCTGAAGAAGAAAAGCAGTATGAAGATGACTATCGTGAGTCTTTAGACCGTGGTGACTATGTTGCAAACTCATTGGTTAATGAGCCTAACGAAGAGTTGTTCGTCGATTGGAAACCTTATTTAGGTCACGATTTGGTGGATGATTGGGATACCAGTGTCGACATCGAGATTCTAAAAGGGTATGGACGTCGTATGGCGGAAATGCCAGAAGGCTATAAGTTACAACGCCAAGTCCAAAAAGTGGTTGAGCAGCGCTTGGCCATGCAGACAGGCGAAGAGCCATTGAACTGGGGTGCAGCTGAAACGTTGGCATACGCATCACTAGTCGATAACGATAAAGTATTGGTACGCATTACTGGTGAAGATGTGGGTCGCGGTACTTTCTCACATCGTCATAGCGAAATCTATAATATCAATGATGGCAGTATGTATGTGCCATTGGCTCATATGAGTGACACTCAAGCCCGCTTTGCCACTTATAACTCATTGTTATCAGAAGAAGCGGTATTAGCCTTTGAATATGGTTATGCAACGACAGTACCAAATGCCTTGATCGTTTGGGAAGCACAGTTTGGTGACTTCGTCAACGGCGCGCAGGTGGTGATTGACCAGTTTATCTCAAGTGGTGAGACCAAGTGGCAGCGCGTTTGTGGTCTAACTATGTTATTACCACATGGTTTTGAAGGTCAAGGTCCTGAGCATTCATCTGCTCGTCTTGAGCGTTTCTTACAGCTATGTGCTGAAGACAATATGCAAGTAATAACGCCAACGACACCTGCGCAGATCTATCATGCGCTACGTCGTCAAGCAGTTCGCCCAATTCGCAAGCCATTGATTGTCATGTCACCGAAGAGTTTACTACGTCATAAGCTAGCCACTTCAAATCTTGAAGAGCTGGCGAATGGTAAGTTTGAAACGGTATTGCCAGAGATGGACAACCAAAATGCAGACAAAGTCACTCGTATGGTGCTTTGTGGTGGTAAAGTTTATTACGACTTGCTTGAGCAGCGCCGCGCATTAGGTCTAGATCATGTCGCTATTGTTCGTATTGAGCAGCTCTACCCATTACCAGAGCAGCGTTTGATGGCTGAGATTGAAAAATACAGCAACTTGGCTGAGATCGTTTGGACGCAAGAAGAGCCGCTGAACCAAGGCGCTTGGTATTATTTAGCACCGCATATGTTCCGTATCGTCGTACCACACCCAACCAAGGCGAAAGTCATGGAGCCAGTGGCGCGTCCTGCGAGTGCAGCACCTGCAACAGGATCACCAAAACTGCATGCTCAGCAGCAGCAAGCGTTGATCGCTGGTGGTCTTGGTATCAGTGTCGATGAGTTGGCTAAGTAACAGATTATTGAAGATAAATGAATCAGGCGATAACAGTCAGTATGTTGTAATAAAATCTAGATAGTATTATCTAAGATCGCTATGCAAGATGTCACTGACTGCCTATCACGACTTAATAACAAATATGAATATCCCAATCTAAGGAGTATATCGATGGCTGATATCAAAGCCCCCGTTTTTCCAGAATCAGTTGCCGACGGTACTATCGTTGAGTGGCATGTCACTGAAGGTCAGCAAGTCAATCGTGATGATCTATTGGCTGAAATCGAAACTGATAAAGTCGTATTAGAAGTTGTGGCGCCTGATAACGGCGTTGTGACCAAAATAGTTAAGCAGGTTGATGATACCGTGTTGTCTGACGAGATCATTGGTCAATTCGAAGCTGGTGCAAGCGCTAGTACAGATAATGCTCCTGCGGTAGATCCAGATCAACCAGCAGCGCCAGTACAAGCTAAGCAAGCAGCAGATGGTGGCGAGCCTGTCCAAGCAACAGATAAAAAAGACGAAGCGGATCATAAAGATCAAAGCCCAGCAGTGCGTAAAGCAGCGAAAGAGTCTGGTGTAGATCCTAAAGAAGTGGAAGGCAGTGGTCGCGGCGGTCGTGTGACCAAAACGGATATGGCTAACCCAACATTGAAAGCAGACAGCAGCATCAAATCTGATAGCGGCCGTCCAGTGGCTGAATCAATGGGTGAGCGTACTGAGAAACGTGTTCCAATGACACGTCTACGTAAGACAGTCGCCAATCGTCTGCTAGCCGCTTCTCAAGAAACGGCGATGCTAACGACGTTTAACGAAGTGAACATGAAGCCATTAATGGACATGCGCGCTAAATATAAAGACCAGTTCGAAAAACGTCATGGCGTACGTTTAGGCTTTATGTCATTGTTCGTGAAAGCGGCAACCGAAGCACTTAAGCGCTTCCCAGCAGTAAACGCGTCACTAGACGGTGATGACATTGTTTATCATGGTTTCTACGATATCGGTGTTGCTGTATCATCTGATCGTGGTTTGGTTGTTCCAGTACTACGTGATACCGATCGCATGAGCATGGCTGATGTCGAAAGCCGTATCCGTGAGCTTGGTGGTTTGGCTCAAAAAGGTAAGCTTGGTCTAGATGACATGACTGGCGGTACTTTCACTATCTCAAACGGTGGTGTATTTGGCTCATTAATGTCTACACCTATTTTGAACCCACCACAAACGGCTATCCTAGGTATGCATGCGATCAACGACCGCCCAATGGCTGTTGATGGTAAAGTTGAAATTCTACCGATGATGTATCTTGCATTGTCTTATGACCATCGTATGATTGATGGTAAAGAAGCGGTACAGTTCTTAGTCACTATCAAAGAATTGGTTGAAGATCCAGCCATGTTACTCCTTGACCTGTAAGCTTTTAAGCTTGTATTGGCAACCGCTGATACAAGCTTTTTAACTTTAGTCTAAACAGTGGTGCTCGTTGTTTATTAATAAATAAGAATGTTTCGCTGATGTGGTGTATTTACCGTAAAGTGAAAAAATTTGAACCAAAATATGGCTTATTTATTAACGAGACAATCCTCAGTTTAAACGATATTTACAATTAGAACGATAATTAGAAATAGGAACGTACTATGAAAGACAATTATGATTTAGTCGTCATCGGCGGCGGTCCTGGTGGTTATGAAGCCGCTATCCGTGCAGGTCAGTTAGGTATGAGCGTTGCTTGTATCGAAAAGCGTGTTTATAAAGGTGAGCCAGCACTTGGCGGCACTTGCTTGAACGTTGGTTGCATTCCATCAAAAGCATTACTTGATAGCTCGCATCGTTACGAAGCGACTAAGCATGACCTTGCTGAACATGGTATCAGCACCGGTGATGTCGCTATCGATATCGAGCAAATGATTGCGCGCAAAGAAGGTATCGTTAAGCAATTAACGGGCGGCGTTGCAGCATTATTAAAAGGTAATGGCGTTGACTGGCTACAAGGCTGGGGCACGTTAGAAGACGGCAAAGGCGCTGATAAAAAAGTTAAATTTACCGCCCTTGCAGATGAAGCAGAAACGACCATCACTGCTAAAAACGTGATTCTTGCGGCAGGTTCTGTGCCGATCGATATCCCAGTTGCTAAAACTGATGGCGATCGCATCGTTGACTCTACTGGCGCCCTTGATTTCACTGCTGTACCTAAACGCTTGGGCGTGATTGGTGCTGGTGTTATCGGTCTTGAGCTTGGTTCAGTATGGCGTCGTCTAGGCGCTGAAGTGGTTGTTTATGAAGCGTTGCCAAGTTTCTTAGCAGCTGCTGACAAAGATATCGCAAAAGAAGCAGGCAAAATGCTGAAGAAGCAAGGTCTTGATATCCGCGTTGATACCAAAGTAACCAATGCTGAAGTCAAAGGCGATCAAGTTGTTGTCACGAGCGAAACCAAAGGCGAGTCATCTGAAGAAAGCTTCGACAAACTGATCGTTTGTGTTGGTCGCCGTGCTTATTCTGAAAAACTGCTTGGTGATGACAGTGGCATTCAATTGACTGAACGTGGTCTTATCGACGTGAATGATCAATGTAAAACCAATCTTGATGGTGTTTATGCCATCGGTGATTTGGTTCGTGGTCCAATGCTTGCGCATAAAGCGATGGAAGAAGGCATGATGGCCGTTGAGCGCATTCATGGCGAAAAAGCCCAAGTTAATTATGACACGATTATTAACGTTATCTATACCCATCCAGAAATCGCATGGGTTGGTTTGACTGAGCAAGAAGCTGAAGCCGCTGGTTTTGAGGTCAAAACAGGTTCATTCAATCTAGCAGCAAACGGCCGTGCATTGGCTCAAAGCGAAGCAGAAGGCTCTATCAAAGTCGTGGCTGATGTTAAAACAGATCGCCTATTAGGTATGCATGCTATCTCTGCTGGTGCTGGTGATATCGTCCATCAAGGTATGATCGCGATGGAATTTGTCTCTAGTATCGAAGATTTGCAGTTGATGACTTTTGCTCATCCAACCATTTCAGAAGCCGTGCATGAAGCTGCTCTGTCTGCTGATGGCCGTGCTATTCACGCCATTCAGCGTAAAAAGCGTAAGAAATAAGTCGTTAGTTTGATCAGTACCAACTTATAACCTGATCGCGATGGGGTCGTTATGGTTTCCATCACGATCATAAGTGCGCCATATGCTTGTCGAATATGTATATACGCGCACTTGTTTTCACTTTTTATTAATTGTAAAAAATAAAGGATACAATCAATGAATTTACATGAGTATCAAGCAAAAGAGCTATTAAAAAGCTATGGTTTGCCGATTCAAGAAGGCATTATTGCCTATAACGGCGACGAAGCTGCTGCTGCTTTTGATAAAACGCCAACAGACATTGCGGTTATTAAAGCGCAAGTACATGCTGGTGGTCGCGGTAAAGCGGGTGGCGTAAAGCTGGTTAAAACTCGTGAAGAAGCCAAGCAAGTTGCTGAAGAGCTAATCGGTACCAATTTGGTTACTTTCCAAACTGACGCTGATGGCCAACCAGTTAACTTCGTATTGGTTGCAGAAGATATGTATCCAGTACAAACTGAGCTATATCTTGGTGCAGTCGTTGATCGTTCTACGCGTCGCGTAACGTTCATGGCATCAACCGAAGGCGGCGTTGATATCGAAGAAGTCGCTAACGAAACCCCAGAAAAAATCTTTAAAGTAAACGTTGATCCTTTAGTTGGTTTGATGCCTTTCCAAGCACGTGATGTGGCATTCAAACTAGGTTTAGAAGGCAAGCAAATCAATCAATTCGTTAAATTGATGACAGGCGCTTATCAAGCATTCATCGATAACGATTTTGCCTTGTTAGAAATCAACCCTCTAGCCGTTCGTGAAAATGGCGAAATCGTTTGTGTTGATGGCAAAATTGGTATTGATTCAAACGCATTGTATCGTCTGCCTAAAATCGCAGCACTACAAGACAAGTCACAAGAAAATGAGCGTGAGCTTAAAGCGGCTGAGTTTGACCTAAACTATGTTGCCCTCGAAGGTAACATCGGTTGTATGGTTAACGGTGCTGGTCTTGCTATGGCGACCATGGATATCATCAAATTGTACGGCGGCAAGCCTGCTAACTTCTTGGACGTTGGCGGCGGCGCAACTAAAGATCGCGTTGTTGAAGCATTCAAGATCATTCTTGAAGACAGCAGCGTTGAAGGTGTTCTAATCAACATCTTCGGTGGTATTGTACGTTGTGACATGATTGCAGAAGCGATTATCGCTGCTATCAAAGAAGTTGACGTAAAAGTACCTGTTGTTGTCCGTCTAGAGGGTAACAACGCTGAAAAAGGCGCGCAAATCCTAGAAGAATCTGGTCTGAAATTGATTTCTGCCCAAGGTCTATCAGATGCGGCTCAAAAAATTGTCGATGCTGTTAAAGCTTAATATATTTGAGGCATAGTCCTCTAAATATACGTGCTTAAACATAGTAGTCAACGCGTAATAGCAGCTTGTTGGTATAAATTTATCATTAATATTTAATGGATAACATATCATCAAGTGGCTATTGCAAGACAACCGAATACAAGGAATAAATAATGAGTGTATTAATCGATAAAGATACCAAAGTATTGGTACAAGGTTTCACTGGTAAAAATGGTACGTTTCACTCTGAACAAGCGATTGAATACGGTACTAAAGTTGTCGGCGGCGTAACCCCAGGTAAAGGCGGTCAAACGCATTTAGGCCTACCAGTATTCAACACGATGGCAGAAGCTATGGAAGCAACCCAAGCTGACGCTTCTGTTATCTATGTACCAGCACCATTCGTACTAGATTCTATCGTTGAAGCGGTAGATGCTGGTGTTAAATTGATTATCGTTATTACTGAAGGCGTGCCTACTTTAGACATGCTAAAAGCAAAACGTTATATCGAAGAAGCTGAAGGCGTACGCATGGTTGGTCCTAACTGCCCAGGTGTTATCACGCCAGGTCAGTGCAAAATTGGTATCATGCCAGGTCATATCCATTTGCCAGGTAAAGTGGGTATCATCTCACGCTCTGGTACATTGACTTATGAAGCGGTTGCTCAGACCACTAAGCTTGGTTTTGGTCAGTCAACTTGTATCGGTATCGGTGGTGATCCTATCCCTGGTATGAACCAAATTGATGCGTTGAAACTGTTCCAAGAAGATCCACAAACTGAAGCGATCATCTTAATCGGTGAGATCGGTGGTACTGCTGAAGAAGAAGCAGCCGCTTATATCAAAGACCATGTGACTAAACCAGTGGTTGGTTATATCGCTGGTGTTACCGCTCCAGAAGGTAAGCGTATGGGTCATGCTGGCGCTATCATCTCAGGCGGTCAAGGTACTGCTGAAGAGAAATTCAAAGCGTTTGAAGATGCTGGTATCGCGTATACACGTGACCCATCTAAGCTTGGCGAGAAATTGAAAGAAGTTACTGGTTGGTAAGATAGGCATAAGTCTACAGTTTAACTACCAAAACTGCATTGAAATATCGAGAAGACACCCCTACAATGGGGTGTCTTTTTTTGTCTCGAAAATAAATTTATGAAAAATAAGATACTAGTTACGGGCGGTGCGGGTTATATTGGCACACACACCTGTATCGCACTGCATGAAGCTGGGTATGAGATTGTGGTTTATGATAATTTATCTAATAGTAGCCGTGAAGCCATCAATCGTGTCTCTACTCTCATTGGTCAGCCGATTGAGTTTATCGAAGGCGATATTCGTGATGCTGAGTCACTTAAACAAGTGTTTCTATCTCATCATTTCTTCGGCGTGATTCACTTTGCAGGTCTAAAAGCGGTTGGTGAATCCGTTGCCAAGCCGCTGATGTATTATAACAATAATGTCAGTGGCACCATTACTTTACTAGAGATTATGGCTAAATTTAATGTCAAAAACCTAGTGTTTTCTTCATCTGCCACTGTCTATGGTGATCCCGAATCGCTGCCTATTGACGAGAATTCACCGCGTTCTTGTACAAACCCTTATGGACAAAGTAAACTGACGGTCGAGCATATCTTAGAAGATCTCGCTGTATCCGACGACAGTTGGAACCTGATACCTCTTAGATACTTTAATCCAGTAGGGGCGCATCCATCAGGGCAGATTGGCGAAGACCCTAATGATATCCCAAATAATTTGATGCCTTATATCTCGCAAGTCGCTGTTGGTAAGCTTGCTAAACTTAATATTTTTGGTAATGACTATCAAACTATTGATGGTACTGGCGTGCGTGATTTTATCCATGTTACTGATTTGGCGCAAGGTCATGTCGCTGCGTTAAATTATTTAGAGCGACAAGTGGCACCAGTAGGATTTTTACCGATTAATTTAGGCACTGGTAAAGGTACTTCTGTATTAGAGTTAGTAACGGCATTTTCTAAAGTTTCTGGACAACCAATTCCTTATCAATTCGCAGACCGCCGCGCAGGTGACATTGCCAGTTGCTATGCCAGTGCTGATAAAGCGAAAAACCTGTTAGAGTGGCAAGCAAAATTATCAATTACTGAGATGTGCCAAGATAGCTGGCGTTGGCAAAGTATGAATCCGAATGGCTATACTGTTAAAGACATTTAAGCTAAACTTGCAAAGCTTAATAAATAAAATATAGTTTTTATTGTATTCTATCATTGATGGCTTAAGTTATTTGACTTTTAAAATGAATGATTAATTAAAGAGAGAGTTTCGTGGAAAATATCTTTATCTATGCGGGAAGTAGGTCTGCTAAACTTGCAGATTATATATTAATAAAAAATCCTAAATGGTTTCCAAATCAGGTTAAATATAATATTGCTATAGGTAGGGCGATAAAGACTAACTGGGGGAGAAAGAGTATCAAGCTTCTAGCTAAACAAATTGAAGAAAAAGGAGATCAGAATACTGATATAAATAGAGAACTAGGGAAGATTTTAAAAAAATATGATACTGGTATTAATTTACTAGACAGCAAACTAGATATTGTTGATAACAACTCAGTCATTAGTTTGTTCAAGATTCCAGAAATCATAAAGTCAAATAAAGTGTTTAATAGGCTTCAAGAAGGAAAAATGGATTTTTATCAAATATCTTCCATTTTTAGCAGTGAGAATATAGAGGTAACAGATGAGTTTTTGGATGCGTGGCTAAGTAAATGTACGAAGGAAAATAAAGCATATTTGATAAATGTTATTATTTATTTAGAAGAGGCTGTAAAATATAGCGACGCAAACTATTTGCTCTTAAGATTGTCTCAAGCTTATACCTTGAATATGAAATTAGGTCAGTCAAGGGACAGTTATTTCAAGTATGCATTGTTTTATAAGACAACTCCTTCTATAAATTATGTAATAGGAAATAACAATAAATTATTTATTAATAAGCTTTTTCAAAGAAGTGATAACCTCGTAGCGCATCCATTATTAGATAATAAGGTGGCTGCCAGATTTTTTGATAATCATTCTGAATTTATTGATAGTTATTATACTGATACTTGGAAAGAAGCTCTGAGTATAGATCATGAATTAAGAAAAGTTTTCAAAGAAAATACGGAAATAAAAGAATTTAGTTTGAATAAAAAAATACTTTTTGTTACAGATTCTAACTGGAATTTTTTAACTACGTTGATTTCAGAGGTTGAACTCTTACATCATAATATTGACGTTTACGATTATTCTTCTTTTTCAAAAATTATGAAAAAGCAAGATAAAAATATTTATTCTAAAGTTTTATATTCTCCCCTATCTACTACCATGGAAGAGCACGAAATAAACAGGGATAACTTCAAGAAATTAGACCCAGTTTTTTTTGAAAAACTAGAAAATGCTGATATTGTCTTTTGTGAATGGGGTAATGAGACAGCTGTATTCCTATCTAAGTTTGCACCTCCAAACGCAAAGATAGTTGTTAGAGTGCATAGTTATGAAGTGTTCACTTTTTGGCATTTGTTTATAAATCTAGGTGGAGTTGATGGTTTTATTTTTGTTGCCCCTCATATTAAAGATATTTTTCTAAAAAATGCATCTTCTATTCATTATAATCGTGAAATGAGTAATTATATTGAAGTATTTCCTAACGTCAAAGATTATTCATCTATTACAATAGATAAAAATGAAGGAGCTGATTTTACTTTAGGTCTTGCCGGTTTTAATAAAATCAATAAGGGTCTAATTAAAGCATTAGAGATATTTCAAAAGCTATATGCCGAAGATAATAGATGGAGGCTAAGGTTAGCAGGAGATCATTTTGTAACTAACTCATTGGATTATGGATATTGGAAGAATATATGTGAACCTTATATCTTGAATAATAACTTGCAAGAGGTAATTATATTCGATGGTTATCAAAATATCCCTAACTGGCTAAAAGGTATTGGCTTTATACTATCTGTAAGTAATAGGGAGGGTACGCACGAAGCTTTGGTAGAAGGTGTATCGTCAGGATCTATTCCTTTAGTGGTAGATTGGGAAATGGTTAAAAATTTTGGAGGTGTAAGTAAATTATACCCATTCCTTAAAGATTATATATTTGAAGATATAAGAGGTTCGGATTTAATAGATACTAAAAATTTACATCGTCATTATAGCGTAGAGAGAATAAAGCTAAGTCAAAAAATGCAATCAATGCATAATCCTAAAAAAATATCTAAAGATATTTATGAATTCATGGGAAACGTTTATGAAGCCTAAAATATTTACCTTATTAGGTAATAATACAACGTTAAATACTACTGGTGGGGATAAAATTAATGAAATAAGATTTTATACAGCACTTAGTAAGCATTTTGAAGTTTACTATAATGGGCAATTATTTGACCCTTATGCAATAGATTACGGAATTAAAGATCTTCCAATCCAAATACCGGAAGATAACTATGATGTTTACTATGTTAGAGCAAATAATAGAATTCTTTATAATTGCCCAAGACCCAAAGTTGCTATGGGTATACCTTATAGCAGTTGGTTATATCATCATGTAGATGCAGTTATAACCACGACGGAAAGTTGGAAGCAGGCTATACTAAACTATAATAATTCTACTTACTATAGAGAGCTAGTCGGAGACTGGTATGGAAACAGTGAAAAAATAATTGTTCCAAAAAAAGTTATAAATATACGTCAAACTATTGATTCTAATTTTATGGAAAAAATTGATGCAAATACCCTGATGAGAAATAGAATATCATTCGGCCTGAAGCCAACATTTGGTTTTTTCGGTAGCTTGGCAATGCAAATATTCCCAAATTTGGCTATCAAAGCTTTGCAAAGAATGATTAATAATGGTTATGACATTAATATTATAGCAGCAGGTAAGAAATATTCAAATACGATAGTTCCTAACAAAGTTAAATACTTAGGATATCTACCCTATGAAAGCATACCTGATTATATACAAACTTGTACATGTCTTATCGCCAATGAAGGTGTTGAAACTGAGTATCTTGGCTCTGGAAAGGTCTTAGACGCGATCGCTGCTGGTATTCCAATTTTGTCTTATAGAAGTGCAGTTAGAGAAGAACAGTTAGGGAAAGATTATTTAGGGTTTTATAGCTCAGAAGAAGAAGCTTATTTTATTGCTAAATTTATATTAGAAAATCCTTTTTTTAGAAAAAAAATAGTAGATCAACTCAAGCTTCGATATGAAATGTTTTCAACCGAAAGTCAGGGAGATTATCTTTATAAGCAGTTTTCCGACTTAATTATATAATTTTGGAATTCTCAACCTACATAATTTAACAGTAATAAATAGTTTATCAATTTTTTATAAATAAATTTATATCATGTTTTATTAACTAATTTTTTTACAGGCGATTTTTTATGAAAAGAAAATTTGCAATGATTGGTGCCGCAGGCTACATAGCACCACGTCACATGAAAGCGATCAAAGAGCTTGGGGGCACTCTAATTGCTGCCTATGATAAGTCGGACTCAGTGGGCGTTATCGATAGTATTTCACCTGAATCTGAGTTTTTTACAGAATTCGAGCGTTTTTCTCACTATATATATCAGCTACAAAAGAATGAGGATACTAGAGTAGATTATATATCTATATGTTCTCCTAATTATTTGCATTTATCTCATATTACTCTTGCCCTGAGAATGGGTTGTGATGTTATATGTGAGAAACCTTTAGTATTGAGTGTAGATGATTTAAAAGAGATACAATTGGTAGAAAATGAGACTGGGAAACGTCTCTATAATATCCTTCAATTACGTTTACATGATGCTGTTATTTCTTTAAAATCTAAAATTGATCAAGAACTTTTGGAAAATCCTGAGAAACGGTATGATTGTGACATTCAATATATTACCTCTCGCGGAAAATGGTATCAAGAGAGCTGGAAAGGGGACATAAATAAATCGGGCGGTATAGCGACAAATATAGGTGTACATTTCTTTGATCTTCTCTACCACTTATTTGGTGAGCCAATTATTAATGATAATGATTTTCAAGGTTCGCATTCTTCAAAAGGTAAGTTGAAATTTAAAAATGCGAATGTAAACTGGTTTCTATCGGTCAATTCAGATGATTTGCCTGAAGAAGTTAAAGGTAAGCAGCCAACTTTCCGTGCAATAAAAATTGGTGATGAGTTAGTAGAGTTCTCCAAAGGTTTCACTGATTTACATACAATAAGTTATAAAGAAATACTTGAAGGAAGAGGTTTTGGTGCACAAGAAGCCGTTTGTTGTATTGAAATGACAGAATCAATTAGAAATCAGTCAATGGTTTCTTAAATAAGCTATAGGCATACTTATGAGCAATAAAATTCATCCCTCTGCTGTTATTAATGAAAACGTTATCTTAGGTGATAATGTATATATAGGCCCAAACTGTACTATCGGTTTCCCCGCTGAGTACAAAGAAGGGTTCGGTAAAAGTGTAGGTTATACTGTTAAGGTTGAAGATAATGTTGTTCTTACTGGTAATGTTACTATAGATGCAGGCTCTCGTAGAGATACTGTAATTGGGGAGGGCAGCTTTTTAATGAAAGCTGCTTATATAGCTCATGACGTAGTAATTGGCAAACGGTCTATAATCTCTGCGCATACTTGCTTAGGTGGGCACGTAGAAGTCGGAGACTTCGTTAATATAGGGATGGGTGCTATTGTACACCCTCGGCAGCGGATTGGTTCTCATGCCATGATTGGTATGGGAACGGTAGTAACGAAGAAGGCCAGAATCTTACCAGGCCGTATTTATGCAGGGAACCCATCTAAAGAAATAGGTATAAATAAGATAGGTTTAGAGCGAAATGAAATTAATGATTTAAAGCTTAGACAGCTAATTGATGACTTCGAGAGTAATAATGGAAATTAACTTTATAGATTTAGAGCGCCAACAGCAAAAAATTGAAAAAGAGGTCAATGAAGCTATATCTCGGGTATTGAGAGCTGGCCAATATATTATGGGTCAAGAATGCTTGGATTTAGAGCAGCAATTATCTGAATATACAGGTAGGAAATACTGTCTCTTATGTGCCAATGGCACGGATGCCATTCGTTTAGCTTTGATAGCGCTTAAAATTAAGAAAGGTGATTTAGTACTTACCACGGACTTCACATTTTTTGCAACTTCTGAGGTTATTGCAGAATTGGGTGCTATTCCTATATTTGTAGATATTGATGATACATACAATATTTGCCCTCTAGATTTAGAGAAAAAAATATTAACATTAAAGAATAGTAATAAAAATTTAGCTGGTATTCTGAGTGTTGATCTTTTTGGACTTCCTGCCAATCATAATGAAATTGATCGTTTGGCGAAAGAGCATGGATTATGGCATGTTGAAGATGCCGCTCAAGGTTTCGGAGGTAAGATAGATAATAATAGGGCGTGTAGTTTTGGAGACATAAGTACTACTAGCTTCTTCCCGGCGAAACCTTTAGGTTGTTACGGTGATGGAGGCGCTATATTTACCGATAATATAGATGTGGCAGAGCATATCAAGTCATTGCGAGTACATGGCAAAGGATCACACAAATACGAAAATGTTAATATTGGGTATAATAGTAGACTTGATACTATCCAAGCTGCCATTTTGCTCGAAAAGCTCAAGATATTTGATAAAGAAGTAGTTAAGAAGAATGAAATAGCAGCCATGTATACTTCTGCTTTAGAAGATGTTAAAGGCGTTATAGTGCCCAAGATTCCACCAGGCTATACTAGTAGTTGGGCGCAATACACTTTGAGAGTAGATAAAAGAGAAGAATTAATGGCTTACCTTAAGAGTCAGGGTATTCCAACTACAGTATATTATCCTAAAACAATGAGTCAGACTAAAGCTCTAGCCTCATTCTTGAAGTATCAAATTGGTGAATTGAAAAATTCTACAAATTTTGCTAGTTCAGTACTCAGTCTTCCGATGCACGCTTATTTAACAGACGAAGAAGTTGGCTATATCTATAGTAAGATATCAAATTTTTATAATTGATAATGACCAAACGGTAGACAGTTTTCCTGAAAAGAAATTCGTAATGGATATTTTTTCTCGAGCTTTCTGTGCTAATTTTTACTATTCCATAGATTTCTAGAAGTGCTGCAGGTTGTATATTAATGCTGATTGAAAAAATAAATCTTCATGAGATTGCTCATCTCACTACAGAAAGGCCTGAAGCTCCTATAGTTGAAGATTTTTTTAACTATTTTTCCAATTTTAATTTAGAGCGTGTATTAATTGTCACAGATGAAGATGTAAGAACTGATATACGGGTTTTGAATCAACTAGCAGCCCTACAACGAACAACTAAAAACATAACTATTTTAAAAGTAAAGCCAGATAATAATTATACAGATAGTCAAAAAAAGGATATGTTGAAAGCGTTACATTTGAAAACCTTGAAAAATATTATATATTTACCATGGTTTTTTATATTAGTTGTTATACATCATCCATTCTTAGCGTTTAGAAATAAAGCAAAGCAGGGAATATATAACGATCATAGTTATTCTCTAACACAGAAAATTGATACTTCTAGTTATACTTGTGTGATTTGCAATAATTTAATATCGACAAGTAGTGTTGACTCCCATAGTGAAGTTGATTATATATACGATATCCATGAACTTGAGGTCTTTAGAAATCGAAACAAAGCTTCGATTCAGAGGTCTTTCTATATCTATCTTAAAGAGATGGAAGAGCTGCGTAAGCGGGAAAATATCATTACGATAAGTAAGTATATTGCTGACACTCTTTCTACTATGTATAATTTCAGAAGATCAAAAATAAAAGTTATTTATAATAAGAATTTTTTTAATACAAATATTTCCTTTGATTCCGAAAGTAAGAAAGATAAATATTTATTGATATACATAGGTAATGTATCAATAGACCGTGGATTAGACGATATTGCTAGACTGTCTTATAAATACGACATATTAATAATTGCATGTAATTACAATGAAGAAGCCATATCATATTTAGAGAACAATAGTAATCTGTATCGTCTTACGATTTTTAAAGGGATGGATTATCAATCTATATTGCTAAAAAAAATTAGGAAATATCAATATCCCTTCTTTTTAATTTTGATAAATCCCAACCATCCTAGCTATAGATATGCATTACCTAATAAATTTTTCCAAGCTCAAGCTGTCGAATGCCCTATTATAGTATATGATAAAACTTATTTAGGGAGCATTGTAAAAAAATATGGATGTGGTTTGATTTTTTCTGATATAACTCACATAGATTTTTTAAATAGTATAAGTAATATAGAATATGTGGCTATGCAACAAGCTATGAAAGTGAAAATAGCTGAAGCTATAGAAGATAAGAATCTATAGTCTAGATTTGACCTTTTACTATAGTAAGTTTGCATTTTGTGAGAAACGAGAAAGATACTGAACTTTAAAAACCATAACATTAATAAGAAAGTAAGGATAGTTTTAACTATCTTACTTTCCTACAGAGATATAACGTACTTATAAACGCCAGTCTGGATTTACTAATGCACCTTTAACATCGATAACTACTTTAGGCTTAGTGCAGAATCCATCTATTCTGTCATCTTCACCAACAAAATCTGAATGGTTAACAGCTACAATAACAGCGTCAAAACTATTCTCTTGAATATCTTCATAGTCGATATAATCAACATCTAGGCTATTCCAGTCTTCTTCAGTAACCCAAGGATCGGAATAAGTCATTCTTACCCCATATTTCTCAAGTTCAATACCAATATCTGTTACTTTGGTATTTCTGACATCTGGACAGTTTTCTTTAAAGGTAACACCTAAAAGTAAAATACGGGCATCTTTGATATTTTTCCCATATGAGATAAGCTTTTTGATGGTTTGTTCGGCAACGAATTTACTCATAGAGTTGTTGATTGCGCGAGAAGTCAAAATTAAATTGGGATTTAATCCTAAAGATGATGCTTTGTGTGCCAAGTAATAAGGATCTACGCCAATACAATGCCCACCTACTAAACCAGGCATAAGCTTGATAAAGTTCCATTTAGTAGCAGCAGCTTCTATGACTTCATGAGTGTCGATACCAACTTCGTTGAAAATAAGGGCCAATTCGTTTATCAAAGCAATATTGACATCACGCTGAGTGTTTTCAATAACTTTAGATGCTTCTGCGACTTTTATAGAGGAAGCCTTGAATGTGCCAGCAGTAATTACTGAGCTATATAATTCATCCACTATGTCTGTGTAGTAAGGGTTTGAACCTGAAGTGACTTTTAATATGTT
Source organism: Psychrobacter sp. TWP2-1-2 (assembly GCF_049896785.1). Lineage (NCBI taxonomy): Bacteria > Pseudomonadati > Pseudomonadota > Gammaproteobacteria > Moraxellales > Moraxellaceae > Psychrobacter > Psychrobacter sp. TWP2-1-2. The sequence goes on from NZ_JAFCVA010000005.1 coordinate 145,643, forward strand.
CTCTACTGTGCGCAGTTTGTCGCCTGGATTAATACGTTCTGGAGAATAACCAACACCAAAATCTATATTTAACTTTAAGTTGGATTTTTCTAGCTCAGGAATACAAACTTCTTCTGTAGCACCTGGATATACTGTTGATTCATAGATAACGATATCATCTCGCTTAATAATTTTACTTAACATCTGAGAAGCTTTGACCAATGGGGACAAATCTGGTAAGTTATTATCATCAATTGGTGTTGGTACGGTAATGATAAATACGTTTGCTGCGGTTAGGTCATTAGTGTCAGAAGTAAAAGTAAGACGAGAAGTGTTTTTGAGATATTCGCTAGTCACTTCTCTAGTTTTATCAATATTATTAGATAACTCGTTAATACGTGTTTCATTTATATCAAAGCCTATAACGTCATATTTTTTTGCAAACGCACAAGCTAGTGGTAGACCTACGTAACCTAACCCTATAATGGCGATTTTTTTGGAATTCATCGAATGACCTTTTGGTATGAATTAATTAGATAAGAGTGTTTGGCTACTTTAGTGATAATTAAGATTGTAGGCATAATAGCAGATATAAAATAGCTGAGAAAGTAACGGTGTGTTTGATTTTATATCATCAGAGCATAAGCCGTAATAAAAAGGTCGCCCTAATACGGTGACCTTTTTTCCTCTTAGTAATGCCTCAAACCCACCTAACGACGTAATCGTATATACATGATCGACGGTTTCTAAGGCATCGACCAAGTGGATAGGCTGAGTAAGGATAAGACAATCTAGTTCAATGAGGACATTGACGATAGGCGGATCATGAAGCGTCATTGGATGAGGTTTGACGATAATTTGCGCAGCAGGGTTTTCTTCAATAGCTTTATTGACCACATCAAGTAGGGTAATGCCAATACCACCACCATATTTCAACGAATCATCATGGGGCACTTGTCCTAAAACCAATATGCGCTTTTTACTTTTTTCGCCATATATAGGCACGACATCGACATACGGTTGGTGATTGTATTTGCTCACGCGATGTGAGACGTAATAATCGAGCATCTCTTGTGCTAGTGTCTCATCATAGCCATCCTGCTCAAAATCAAAATTGGCGATGAGATCAGTCAAATCATTTGGGCGAGTGGTATCGAAGTAGGGCGCTTGGCTATCCATTACGATAGATAATGGTGGCGCATCGTTCTCATCATCAGGGCCTGAACGGATAAAGCCATCTTCTAAAAAGAAGATATCTAGTTCTTGCTCGCGTATGTACTCAATAAAATAATCAGGTGCTTTATAACCCCAAATATAGATGACGGGATTCACGCGATTGATGAATGGTTTTAACCACAGCTCAAAATAGCGTTGATTGAAGTGCCGTTGTATTTGGATATGTGACGACTCTAATACCCAGTCACCGACCAAATCCTGCCATGGCAGCATACCAACGACTAACGCCAAACGCTGTTTTGGCTGACGATTATGTTTATAATAACCTAATAGTAGCGGTCGGATGTAAGCGTTAAATTTCATAATATGTTGGCTGGCTTAGATTGATAGCGTAAGGGCAGATAGTCATGATTGGGGTATTTACGTTGGCAATGTTTCGTCGTTCCCAGTATAGTTGCATTTACGAGTAAAAACGAATACCTACTTCGAAAAATAATAGCTTTAAAAATAATGGGTCGATATTATGAAAAATAAGATACTAGTTACGGGCGGTGCGGGTTATATTGGCACACACACCTGTATCGCACTGCATGAAGCTGGGTATGAGATTGTGGTTTATGATAATTTATCTAATAGTAGCCGTGAAGCCATCAATCGTGTCTCTACTCTCATTGGTCAGCCGATTGAGTTTATCGAAGGCGATATTCGTGATGCTGAGTCACTTAAACAAGTGTTTCTATCTCATCATTTCTTCGGCGTGATTCACTTTGCAGGTCTAAAAGCGGTTGGTGAATCCGTTGCCAAGCCGCTGATGTATTATAACAATAATGTCAGTGGCACCATTACTTTACTAGAGATTATGGCTAAATTTAATGTCAAAAACCTAGTGTTTTCTTCATCTGCCACTGTCTATGGTGATCCCGAATCGCTGCCTATTGACGAGAATTCACCGCGTTCTTGTACAAACCCTTATGGACAAAGTAAACTGACGGTCGAGCATATCTTAGAAGATCTCGCTGTATCCGACGACAGTTGGAACCTGATACCTCTTAGATACTTTAATCCAGTAGGGGCGCATCCATCAGGGCAGATTGGCGAAGACCCTAATGATATCCCAAATAATTTGATGCCTTATATCTCGCAAGTCGCTGTTGGTAAGCTTGCTAAACTTAATATTTTTGGTAATGACTATCAAACTATTGATGGTACTGGCGTGCGTGATTTTATCCATGTTACTGATTTGGCGCAAGGTCATGTCGCTGCGTTAAATTATTTAGAGCGACAAGTGGCACCAGTAGGATTTTTACCGATTAATTTAGGCACTGGTAAAGGTACTTCTGTATTAGAGTTAGTAACGGCATTTTCTAAAGTTTCTGGACAACCAATTCCTTATCAATTCGCAGACCGCCGCGCAGGTGACATTGCCAGTTGCTATGCCAGTGCTGATAAAGCGAAAAACCTGTTAGAGTGGCAAGCAAAATTATCAATTACTGAGATGTGCCAAGATAGCTGGCGTTGGCAAAGTATGAATCCGAATGGCTATACTGTCACTTAGACTTTATAAAATATAACCTTTATCTTATTCTCCATTAATACAGTTTAAAAATTATGAAAAAAATAACTCACGCCGTCATCCCTGTTGCAGGCTTCGGTACCCGTATGTTGCCATTGTCTAAATCAGTGCCAAAAGAGCTATTGCCACTTGGTAATCGTCCTGCTATTCACTATGTGGTTGAAGAGGCGATTGCTGCTGGTATTAAGCATATTGTCTTGGTCGGTCATGCACAAAAGAGCACGATTGAAAATTATTTCGATATCAATGCTGAGCTAGATAACCAATTACGCGCAAAAGGTAAGGACGCCTTGGCTGATAGTCTGAACTGGTTACCAGATGATGTAACGGTGTCGATGATACGTCAGGGCAAAGCTTTAGGTTTGGGACACGCGGTATTGGCTGCTAGACCAATCATTGGTGCGCATGATTTTGCCGTATTATTACCCGACGTTGTGCTTGATCCTTTTACGGGCGATATGGCTACTGAGAACTTAGCCTTTATGATTGATGCTTTTGCTGAAGATAACCATTCGCAGATATTGGTGGATAACGTTGCTGATGAAGATGTGCATAAATATGGTATTGCTAAACTGCATGAAGCGTTTAGTGAGGAGAGCAGGGAAGATGATAAAGCAGACAGTAATGCCAGCTTCAAAGTCGCAGGATTTGTAGAAAAGCCCGATTTAGCCAATGCACCCTCAAAATTAGCAGTCGTTGGTCGTTATGTCTTTAGCAATCACATTTTTGACTATCTGGCCAATACCAAAGCCTCGGTCGGTGGCGAGATTCAACTGACCGATGCGATTGATGCGTTGATTAGTGAATACGGCGTGAATGTCACGACAATGCGCGGCGACAGCTATGATGCCGGTGATATGCGCTCATATATGCAAGCATTTATCTATTTTGCTCAGCAGCAACTAGCAAATGAAGAGTAATCAATGAGCGATACGAAAGATAATAACAAGTATAGTAGTGCTCGAAATTCTAAGTACTGGCAGCAATTGCAAGAATTAGCGGCACAGCCATGGTCGCTGGATAAACTATTTACGCAAGATACTGAGCGCACGAGTCGTTTTAGCACTCAAGTTGGTGCACTATATATGGACTATAGCAAGCAATGTATTGATGAACAGGTACTGGCAAGTCTTTTGCAGCTAGCAGAAAGCTGTGAATTGTCCACAAGGATTGATGCACTTATGCAAGGTGCGATGGTCAATACTAGCGAGGAGCGTGCTGCCTTGCATACAGCACTACGATTGCCAGAGTCTGCCAAACTAGACCTTGATGGACAAAATGTCGTCGCTGATGTGCATGATAGTCTGTCGCAAGTAGCACGTTTATCTGAACGTGTCCGTAGTGGTACATGGCGCGGATTTTCTGGTAAAGCCATCACGGATGTGGTTAATATCGGCGTTGGTGGCTCTGACCTTGGCCCGCTTATGGCGACGACCGCGCTAGATGAGTGGGCAGATACCGACATTGAAGTACATTTCGTCTCTAATATGGACGGCACTCAGCTTGACAATTTGCTCAAGCACCTAAATCCTGAAACGACCTTGTTTATCATCTCGTCCAAGTCATTTGGCACGGTTGACACGTTATCTAATGCTAAGACAGCATTGTCATGGCTGCTTGCCACTGCCAAGCTGCGTGCAGGTACTGAGGACAGTGTGCTACGCCGCCACTTTATCGGCATATCTGCTAATAGTGAAAAAATGAGTGCTTGGGGTATTCATCCTGAGCATCAGCTACAGCTTTGGGAGTGGGTTGGCGGTCGTTTTTCTTTATGGTCAGCGATAGGATTGGCGATTGCCATTCGTATTGGCATGGCTGGGTTTAAAGCGTTATTAGCTGGTGCGCATAGTATGGATGAGCACTTTTCTCAGGCTGATTTTGCAGAAAATTTACCAGTATTGTTGGGTTTACTTGCTGTTTGGAACAGTACCTTTTTACAAGTGAATGCTCATACCGTATTGCCCTATGATGGTCGTCTTAGCTATTTACCAAGCTACTTAACCCAGCTTGAGATGGAGAGTAATGGTAAATCGGTCACCCAACACGGTGATCATATTGATTATGATACCTGTCCAATTCTGTGGGGCGAGATTGGCTCCAATGCGCAGCATGCCTTTTATCAGTTGCTACATCAAGGCACACAGCAGGTGTCTTGTGACTTTATCGCTTGTGTGCGCCGCTATAGTGGTCAATCGCAAAACGCGCCATTACAGCAGCAGCATGAGCTGTCTTTGGCCAATTGTCTAGCACAGAGCCGAGTGCTGGCTTTTGGTAATGCCGCGCTTCAAGAGACTGAGGTTCAAGTAGCTTCTGCTGCGGATAAGTATAAATATTACCGTGGCAACCAGCCGTCAACGACATTGCTAATCGATGAGCTGACGCCGCACAGTTTGGGAGCGCTGATTGCGCTTTATGAGCATAAAGTCTATGTCATGGCCAGCATTTGGGATATTAATCCGTTTGATCAATGGGGCGTCGAGATGGGCAAGCAAATGGCAGAGTCCGTACATCAAGCCATGCAGCAAGCAGGTGAGAGTCAGTTTGACAGCTCCACTAACCAGCTGTTAAAACACATTCAACAGCTGTCTTGATCGTTTTGCTACTAAGTTAATAATCATTAAAGGTGAACGCATGAGCGCTGTTTCTATAAATGACAATACACCTAAATATACGCATGAATCTAAACCACAAAGCACTGCAAGCAAGCAAGTTTGTGTGCTTATTGGTCATAGCATTGAGGCCATTACTAGCGCCGTGGTGCTGGCAAGTCTAGGTCAGCGCGTGCATCTTTATGCAGGTATTGAGCTATTGACGCAGCAAATACAACAATACAGCTTTGAGCATCATTTGCAAGCACTGTGGCAGATGTATGAGCAGCAGCAGGTTATTATCAGTACAGCATTACCAGCTAGCGCTGACACGTTAATACAATATTATGAAACGGCAAATTTTAGCGACAGTCGTCACATTAATGAGAGCAATGAGAGCAATGAGATTAGTAAGGTTGACGACCAAAGCACCGTTGCGCTTTATTGGTTATTTTTAGACAGTATCAAGCCAGTATGGGCAGAAGCCAGCTGGATTACTGCCTTCAACCACAGCCATCAGCAATCGTTACCCGTGATTATAAGTGGCATTGAGAAACTAGGGGTTGTCTCAGCACTGGCGCAAAATTTGCAGCGCGCGTGGGTCTACTATGTGCCGTTTGTATTCTTGCAAGACGGTGATGCTTATAGCTCAATGTTGAATCCTTCACTGTGGTTGCTTGGTGAAAAAACAGCCAACAGTAGCCAGCATCTAGAAGTATTGAAGCCGTTAATGCAGCATGCGCGTGCCGCTCATCACGCTGATATCGCAACGATAGAGTTTGCCCGTAGCAGTATCATGGCGATGCTGGCGACGCGAGTGAGTTTTATGAATGAGATGTCACGCTTGGCGGACAGTCAACAGGTAGATATCAAGCAAGTCAGTCGTATCATGGGGCTAGACGCGCGGGTCGGCAGCAGTTATCTGCAAGCAGGCTGGGGCTTTGGTGGTAACACACTACCGACTGAGCTGGCTAAGTTACAGCAGTCCAGCCAAACGCACAGTTTAGAGCTGCCGCTGTTGCAGTCAGTCATGCACATCAACGAAGACCAAAAAGAGCTGATATTCCGCAAATTCTGGCAATATTTTGATGGATTTATTGACAATAAAACGGTGATGATTTGGGGCGGTAGTTATAAATCAGGGTCAGGACGTACCGCAGGCTCAGCCATACATCCATTGTTAGCGTTATTATGGTCTTATAATATTCGTACTTTGGTGTATAGCGATAAAGCACAAGATGAGATTGCCATGCTTTATCAGCAGCAATCATTACTGCAATTGATTAATAATCCTTATCAGCAGCTAAGTGCTGCACAGGCGATTTTTATCATTAGTTGGTCGCCACAAGATCAACTAGATATTGCCAAGCTTAATCAACACGCGATGCCAGTATTTGATGCACAAAATGCTCTGACTCGATTACAGATCGATAGTCTGGTAGGCGATTATATGGGTATTGGTCGGTCTAAATAGCGTTATTCAAGATTCAAGTTTTTCAGTTACTAAAAAAGCTCGTTGATAATTATCAGCGAGCTTTTTTGATTTTTAGTCGAAATCACTTATATTAAATCGTATTCGTTTACGCTGGTACAGCACCTTGGCTAGCAAGCCATTGCTGAATCTCTTGTATTTTGACTTTGAGCAAATCTTTGTTACCACGACTTTCGATATTAAGCCTGATTAGTGGCTCGGTATTCGATGCGCGCAAGTTAAAACGCCACTCTCTGAAGTTAAGACTTAAGCCATCGAGCGTCGATTTGGTCGGATTTTCGCTGCTAAATTTTTCCTCAATAGCGCTAATAATAGTTGGCGCACCATTTGTTGTGAGTCGAAAATTAAGCTCGCCTGAACTTGGATAGGCTTGAATATAGCCGCTGACCAATTCTGATAAAGTCTTACCAGTGACAGACAACAGCTCAATGGTGAGCAGCCATGGAATCATGCCGCTATCGCAATAGAAAAAGTCACGGAAATAGTGGTGGGCAGACATCTCGCCGCCATAAACCGCGCCAGAGTCACGCATGACTTGCTTAATAAATGAATGTCCAGATTTACTGATGACAGCCTTACCGTTATGTTCTTTAATCACGGCTTCAGTATTGTAAATGACCCGTGGATCGTAGACGATTGACTCATTTGGGTACTTATTCAAAAATGCTTGGGCAAGCATGCCGACGATGTAACTGCCATCAATAAATTCACCATGTTCATCGAATAAAAAGCAGCGGTCAAAGTCGCCATCAAATGCAATGCCAAGGTCTGCTTTGTTTTCCAAAACAGCTTGCTGAGTCGCCACTCGATTGGCTTCAATCATAGGGTTGGGGATGCCATTGGGGAAGCTACCATCTGGTGTATGATGCAGTTTAATCACTTCAATTGGCGCACCAGCTTGTGCAAGCTTTTCAATCAACAAGTCAACTACGGGTCCCGCACTACCATTGCCTGAGTTAATCACTAATTTAAGCGATTTGAGCTTATCGGTATCAATAAAAGTCATGACATGATTGATATAAGCGCTTTTATCAGTTAATAATTGCAACGTTCCTGATCGGTTTTTAGTGATAAATTTCCCAGACTCTGCCAATGCTTGAATCTCTGCCAAACCATCATCAGCACTGATCGGCTTTGAATGTTCCTTAACCAATTTTAAGCCGTTATAGTTAATAGGGTTATGACTGGCTGTGACCTCAATACCACCCAAGGCCTGATAATAACTGGTGGCAAAATAGACCTCTTCTGTACCGCTCATGCCCAAGTCAATCACATCGACACCAGCATCTACAATACCAGCGATGGTCGCTTGTTTTAATTGCTCGCTTGAATGGCGAATGTCACTACCAATAACGATGGCAGGTTTTAGATTTACCATATCATTGTCATGAGCCTCAACCGCCGCACCATAACGCTGAAATAAAATCTGTGCAAAAGCACGACCAATACGGTAAGCAATGGCTTCGTTTAGATTTACCCCAAGCTCGCCGCGAATATCATAAGCTTTAAATGAATCAATAATAATGGGATTAAATGCAGTTTCTGGCTGATAACGAATGGTCGCAGACGTAGACATAATGATAAAATTCCTTGCGCGTGTGCAATGATAAAATAATAAAGTAGATAGCACAATTATAAGCCAATCAAGGTTCAATGATACACTAACTGCTAAATTGAACGATAAGCAAAAATATAAGAGCCTCCCTTATGAATACTCTCGACAATAAAATAGTAGCGCCTACACCAGCACAAGGAACGCCAACTGCTAGTGGTGAATTAGATGATTTATTGGCGTTGATGGCACGGCTACGTTTTGATTGTCCGTGGGATAAAAAACAGACCAATCACAGCCTAATTCCTTATGCGATCGAAGAGGCTTATGAGCTGGGCGAAGCGGTACAAAGCGATGACGATGAAGATATCAAAGGCGAGCTAGGCGATGTGCTGCTGCAAGTGGTGTTTCATTGTCAAATGTATGCTGAGCAAGGTCGCTTTGATATGAGTGACGTTATTACTACTTTACAAGAAAAGCTCATTCGTCGTCATCCGCATGTGTTTGAGGCTGAAACCCTTGAAGATGACACGGCGGTAAAAGCTCGTTGGGATGAGATTAAAGCAGAGGAGCAGCAAGCGCGCGAGGCACGAGGCAAACCAAAACGTCGTTTAGACAATACCAAAGCGGGCAGTGCGCTCATGCAAGCGCAAGATGTACAAAAACAGGCGTCAAAGTTAGGGTTTGACTGGGAAGGCGTTAGCGGTGCTTTTGATAAGCTAGATGAAGAGATTGCCGAGTTAAAGGCTGAATTGATAGATAAATCAAAAGATGTTGCTGAATATAACACAAGCAAAGCCAATATTAGCGATATTGAAAAAGAGCTGGGTGATTGTATGTTTGCGCTCGTCAATGTGGCGCGTAAACTCAATCTTGATGCAGAAGCAGCCACCTTAACGTGTGTGCATAAATTCAAATCACGTTTTGGTTATATTGAAGAACAATTAGCTGCGGCTGGCAAGCGTTTAGAGGATAGTGATATTAACGAGATGGATGCACTGTGGGAAGCGGCGAAACGATATGAACGATCGTCATGAATGTTTATCATAAGGCCTCGTTTGTTAGCTTGGTCAATATGGCTGTTTTCAGTCTAATATTGGCGGTTTTTATGTTGAACAGTGTTCAAGCTGCGCCTTGTTTTGATAATCCTCAAAGGGCTTATGAATATCTATTGGCGCAAGAAAGTGCCAAAACACAGGTACGTGACCAAGCCACCATTAATATCAATCGTGCTAGTGAAGGCGAGCTCGTTTCATTAAACGGTATCGGCAGCAGCAAAGCCCAAGCGATTATTTTATATCGTGAGATGTTTGGTGATTTTAAGACGGTGGATGAGTTAGCAAAGGTCAAAGGTATTGGTGCAAAAACGGTTGAGAAAAATCGAGGACGTTTACGCGTACAAGATTAAGGGCAGTATTTTGCTTTAATTAATCCTAATATTGACAAAATAGCACGTAAGTATCAGTCATAACACACCTACTAGGCGCAAAATTTGTTAAACTAGCAGGTACATCCGCCTGATAAACGCTGTGTTCATCAGGGGTGGTTAAAGAATACCGGCGAGGAGTAGATGCATGGCCGAGCGTGCCGCCAAGCAGTTAGAACTGAATAAATCTGAATTACCCAATTCCATTACTGAAGTGATTGCCACCTTAAACCGAGCTGGGTTTGATGCCTATATCGTCGGTGGCGGCGTGCGTGATACCTTATTGGGTTTACGTCCAAAAGACTTTGACGCTGTCACTGATGCCAAGCCGCATGAGATCAAAGACGTCTTTGGCAAGCGCTGCCGCATTATCGGTCGCCGCTTTCAGTTGGCGCACGTGTATTCAGGCCGTGAGTTGATTGAGGTTGCTACCTTCCGTGGTCCACCAACCAATGATGCTAATACCAATCAAGACGGTATGATCCTGCGTGATAATGTTTGGGGTGATATCAAACAAGACTTCTCTCGTCGCGATTTCTCTATTAATGCGCTTTATTATCAACCGCTTAAAGGCGTGGTTCATGATTTTTGCGGTGCGCTTGACGACATTGATAATAAAATCATTCGTCTGCTCGGCCATGCGCCAGTGCGTATCGAAGAAGATCCAGTACGTTTGTTGCGTGCTTTACGTTTCAAAGCCAAGCTCGGTTTTGAGTTTGATGACGAGTTAGCCGTTCAGTTTCATGATGGCAACTGGGCATTGCTTGAGCAAATATCACCGCATCGTCTCTATGATGAAACCCAGAAGATGTTTACTGGCGGTTATCTGGTGCCATTATTGCCGCTATTGTTTGAGTCGGGGGCGATTGATAGCTTAATTATCTATCCACCATCTGAGCCGAGTGCACTGGTCAATCAAGTCGCTATTAATACCGACAAACGTATTGCTGCGGGCAAAAGTATCAATCCGGCGTTCTTTTATGCCGCGCTATTATGGGAAAACTATCTGCATCAGTTGGCAAAAGCCAAGAAGCGCAATATGCCGTTTGCTGAAGCGCAAATGCACGCCGCTGGTAAAGTGATTGATCGTCAACGTATCAAGACCGCGATTCCTAAATTTGCAGAGCAGTTTATCCGTGATATCTGGATATTGCAGCCAAGACTTGCAGCCCCGCGTAGCAAACAAATCGTCCAGCTCTCTGAGCATCCACGCTTTCGCGCAGGTTTTGACTTTTTGTTATTGCGTGAGCAATGCGGTGATGCTGAGCATCCGTTATCAGAGTCTACTAATGGTATGGGCGATTGGTGGCAAACCTATCAAACGTTGTCTGAACGAGAGCAGCAGCAAGCCATTGATGATTTTGATGAAAATATTCGTCGCGGTGCCTATAAAAAAGGGCAACAAGCGCAGCGTGGTCGTGGGCGTAATCATCAAAATTCAGAGTCAAATAGCATCGATCACTCAATATCTCATCAAAAAAATACCAAGCACAGCAAAGCCAATGATACTGCTGAGCAGGGTAGGAATGATCAGAATATGGTAAATGACCCGTCAAATATTCCAGCACGCCGTCGCCGCGCTGCCAGTCAATCAGACTCTGTTAAGCAATCTGGTGGCAATAACAACAAGCACTATGAATCGCAGCAAGTAAGTCAAGACAGTCATGAGCTTGCTCAGTTACGACAGCTATCCCTTGCCAATAGCAGTAACCAAGCGGCAAATAAACGCCATCATTCCAAGCCTGCACCACTCTTTGTAATTGAGCACGAAAAAGTTGTGCCACCATTGCAGAAGCAGCTATCAAATGGTGATAAACCTGATAGTCGTCAAGGGGCTGCGCAGAAAAAACCTGTCCATAAGAGTGTATCGGCTGAGAAAGAACTAAAAAATCAGGATGTCAGTTCTGATGCTAACTCTTATAGTAAGGCTGACAGTAAGCCTGATCGCTCAAATCAAGCTCAGCAGCCAAAAGCAACACAGTCAGAGGTTACGCCTTCATCTGTGGCTCGTTCGGTAGCAAGATCGCCTGCGCTTGTCAGTATGAATAACGAGCCGATACCCCATAAGCGTCGCCGTCGTCAGCCGAGTGTAGAGAGTATAAATCTTGCTAGTAATACAGAGATGCAAGTAACGACTAACAACGATGTTAAAGTTGCAGCAAAGTATGCAAAAAAAGCACCTAAGCCAGCAGCCCAGCCTACTGATAAAACAGATGTTCCGGCTAAAAAAACGGTTGAGCGCAAAAAAGTGGCGAAGGTTACGACACCTGTAAGCGCTAAAAAACCAGCCAGAACGACAGAAGAAAAGTCTGCTAAAACCAGCCAAGCTGCTAACGGTAATGTTGGTACGAGTAGTGTGAATGACAATAAAGGCCCTATCCCATCGAAACGTCGCCGTCGCCAACCTAGTACTGACAATGTCTAATATTACTAACGATGCGGGCAACGCGAATTGGGTAATCTGCTACGTAGGTTTGGGTAGCAATTTGTCTAACGACTTGGGTTCACCAGTAGAACATTTGCAGCAGGCAATCGCCGCGATGCAAGAGCTTAAGCAAATACGTGCGGTTCGGGTTTCCTCGTTTTATGCTTCAGCGCCTATGGGGCCGCAAGATCAGCCTGATTTTGTTAATGCCGTCGCTGAGTTTGAGACGATATTGCCGCCTTTTGAGTTGCTTGCTTACTGTCAACAGTTAGAAGAAGAGGCTAAGCGTGCACGAATACGGCGTTGGGGTGAGCGTAGTTTGGATGTCGATATTTTGTTATACGGTGAGGCGCAAATCACTGAGCCAAAATTAACCGTACCGCACGCTGGATTGTTTGAGCGTAATTTTGTCTTATTACCACTGCGAGAGTTAGCTCCAGCGCTTATCATTGCTAGCAAGTCGATAGATGATTATCCGCCTAGCAAAGATTGGACAGGCTTAAAACTACTGTAGCCAATCTACTATAAAAGAGTGACAGCGTTCACCTCTTTTATAGTAGATTGACTATACCAAACGATTGCTAAAAGTTTTGATCACAATCAGAATAATAGCTAGAGACAGTTAAAGGTACTAAAGGTTAATCGAGGATCATATGACGACGTTATCTACTTTAAAAAAATTCAAAAAAGATGGCACCAAGTTCACTTGCTTAACGTGCTATGACTCGATGTTTGCACGCATGATGGAAAAAGCAGAGATTGATACCATTTTAATCGGTGACAGTTTGGGCATGGTGGTGCAAGGTCATGACTCAACGTTACCCGTGACTGTCAATGACATGGCTTATCATACAGCCAATATTGCACGTAGCAATCAACACGCGCTGATATTGGCTGACCTACCATTTATGAGCTATGTCACCCTACCAGAAGCGGTTGCCAATAGTCGCCAGCTGATGCAAGCGGGCGCGCATGTGATTAAGATTGAAGGTGGTAGTGAGCTTTGCGATTTAATCGCGACTTTGGCGCAAGCAGGGACGCCTACTTGTGTGCATTTAGGATTAACACCGCAATCAGTCAATGTGTTTGGTGGTTATAAAATCCAAGGTCGTGGTGACGAAGCGGCTGATAAATTGCTTGCTGATGCGAAAGCAGTCGTTGCGGCAGGTGCTGCGCTGCTAGTGTTAGAGTGCGTACCTGCTGAGCTTGCAAAAGTAGTGACAGAAGCCGTCGCAGTGCCAGTTATTGGTATTGGTGCTGGTGCAGATACGGATGGTCAAGTGTTGGTCATGCATGACATGCTAGGTATGGGACACGGCCGTGTCCCGCGCTTTATTCATGACTTTTTGACCGATGAGCGTAATAGCGCGCACAGTATCGAAGGCGCATTTGCCCTTTATCAGCAGTCAGTACGTGAAGGCAGCTTCCCAACCGAGCAGCACCAGTTTAGCTAACATTTTAGTTTTTACGATTATCAGTAGAAGAATAGTTAACCATGCCAATCATTCATCATCATATCTCCGCATTGCGTACGGCTTTACAGTCTTATCGTGGACAAAAAACTGACAATCAAGATGGCCCACAGCGCATCGCTTTAGTGCCAACGATGGGCAATCTGCATGCTGGTCATCTTGAATTAGTAAAAATAGCCAAGCAACATGCTGATATCGTGGTGGTTAGTATTTTTGTCAACCCTACTCAATTTGGTGCGGGAGAGGATTTTGATAGTTATCCTCGCACGCTTGATGAGGATGTCGCTAAACTAGCAACGGTCGATACTGATTATGTGTTTGCGCCCAGTATTGAAGAGATGTACCCAGTCTTACCGCCACCGACCTCTGTTCTTGCAGGTGCTATTACTACTCAATTATGTGGTCAATCACGCCCTGGGCATTTTGACGGTGTTGGTATTGTCGTCTCTAAACTGTTCAATATCGTACAACCGGATATGGCTGTTTTTGGACAAAAAGACTATCAACAATTAGCGATTATTAAGCAATTGGTACGTGATTTAAGTTATCCCATTGAAATTATAGGGGCACCTATTGTCCGCGCTGCAGATGGTTTGGCGCTCTCATCGCGTAACCAATATTTAAGTGCTACTGAACGTGAGGTAGCACCTGTTATCCATCAAGCGCTACAATATTTAGCAAAGCAGTTAGGAAAAGGCGAACAGAGCCAACAAGTTGTTCAGTCGTTGCTAGCAGAAACGCATCAGCGTATTACGGATGCTGGCTTCATTATTGATTATTTAGACATTAAAACCGATACACTAGAGTCACTCACTAATAATACTGTAACTTTTAATGCAGAAAATAAGAGTTTGATGATTTTAGTCGCTGCTTGGCTAGGACGTGCACGTTTGTTAGACAATCAATTGGTGACGGTGGATCAATCGTTGTGACATAGTAATTTGCAGGATGCAATGGACTAGAATGGGTGAATCATGGATGTGAGTCAGGGTGAAAATAACAGTCAATCTGAGCAGGCAGCGTGTAAAATAGCAACCGATAAGCTCAGTATCCTAGTGGTATCAGGGCGTTCAGGCTCAGGTAAAACCTCAGTATTAAATATCTTAGAAGATTTAGGATATTATTCTATTGATAACTTACCGTTATCCTTATTGCCGGATGCTGCGCATAAACTGGTCAATGAAAGTGGGATTCGTCGTATTGCGCTTGGCGTTGATATTCGAACACCGCGAGCGGATCTATCCAACTTTGCAGAGATGCATGCATCCCTAAAAAAAACATATGGGGCGCATGCGGTCAAAGTGGTGTATGTGACCGCGCAAGAGAGCACTTTGATAGCACGTTTTAATGCGACACGCCGCGTACATCCGCTGATGTCACAGGATATCGATAGTGACAATGCCAAGCACATTGCTTTTAATCTACCTGCCGCGATTAAAAAAGAAGTGGAGCTGTTAGAGCCTATCGCAGGTCATGCCGATATCAGAATTGATACCAGCAATTTGAATATTCATCAATTGAAAGACAGCTTGCGTGAACATGTCGGCGTGGACAATCAGATTGTGATTAATCTGCTGTCTTTTGGCTTTAAATATGGCAGTCCTATTGATGCAGATTTTGTCTTTGATGTGAGAATTTTACCGAATCCACATTGGAACCCTGAATTGCGTACTTCGACAGGTCTAGACACGGAAGTTGCCGCATTTTTTGCCGACTATCCAGAAGTGGCTGAGATGACTGATGATATAGATAAGTTTTTAACCCGTTGGTTGCCCGAATTTTTACACAATAACCGCCATACAGTGACAGTGGCTATTGGCTGTACTGGTGGTAAGCATCGTTCAGTATTCATCACCGATAATTTACAACGTCGTCTTGCCGATGTTATGCCGCAAAGTATAAAAGTGCTGGCGAAACATCGTGAAAAAAATCGTTGGTAGTTATTGGTAAACACTGGGGCATATCTTCATTTTTATTACTATTCCTAAAATGAGGACATGCCCCTGTTAATTTTATTATTTATTATTTTGGAAAGCTTTTATGATTGACTGGAAAGAACAGGATATGCGCGTCTCGCGCACTGAACTCAAAAAAGCCCATGAGCGCTTGCAGAAGTTGTCGATACCACTTGCCAGCTTATCGAAAAAGCAGCTCAAAAATCTGCCAGCCAGTGACTATTTTATGGCAGAACTCATGGCATTGGCCGATATCACCAGCGCTAATGCTCGTATTCGCCAAACCAAGCGCGTTGGTAAGCTGATTAGTGAAGAAAACCGCCACGAATTGGTAAAAGCATTATTTGATGCGTTTTTCCCTAAAGAACAGGTCTCAAAAATAGAAAGTTGGTTTGAGCGTTTAAATATTAATGATGAAGGGACGCTTAAGCAGTTCGTTAAACAGTACCAAGCATCTGAACAAAATAGTATGTATCAATTACTGTTATGGATTGAGTACGCCAAATATACCCAAGATGATGAGCTGATGGCAGAGTCTAAAGCGGATTTAGCCAGTTATATTCGTGAAGTCACTATTTTGTCGCAATTGAAAAAAGAAAAATAATAAGGTGATAGCGGCTAAATAGCTTTGACCACTATTTATACAATATCTCCACTTATAAATTAATTTAGTATCCAAATAAAAAAAGCCAATCATCAAGTGATTGGCTTTTTTATGGGTAAGAGCATTTATGTCCAAATGGCACTTGTGGATAAATGCTAGTCCCTAATTTATAACGGTACTTAATTTATAACGGTACTCAACCTATTTCTTTTCAGCACGCACTTTGTCAACCAAATAGTCAACGACTTTAGGTACAGTAGCGCTTTCACCAGTTACAACGTATTTGCCTTGTACGACGACTGCTGGCACACCAGAGAGCTGATAACGCTTAGCGCCTGCTTGTGAACGACCAATTTTCGTACCAACAGCGAATGAATTATAAAGGCTATTGAATTTCTTCTCATTAACGCCTTTCGATGCATACCATTTGCTTAATGATGATTGATCAAAGATTTTCTTACCATCTTTGTGAATGGCATCAAATAGCGCGTCATGAGTCTTGTCCTCAAACCCTAGCAGCTGAGCGGCATAGAAACCACGAGCGTTGGCTTCCCAGACAGGGTTAAGCGCTGCTGGCGTTTTGAAAAAGGCAACGTCTTTGTCTTTGTTTTTAGCCCATTTTTCCATGTGCGGGTTAAGAACGTTACAATGCGGGCAACCATACCAAAAAAACTCACGAACAATGATAGCATCACCGCTGATTTTTTCTGGATTGTCTAGCACGCGATAGTCTTTTCCGGCGACATAGTCGGCAGCTTGTGCGCCCATAGTGGCAAGTCCAATGGCCATGGCCAGACCAGTCAGTGTGATGACACGTTTCATACTTTATCCTTGAGGTGTGAAAACTTCGGGTTTGTTGAGATGTTTTAGTATCGTATGGTTTTGGGTATAGCGCACAGGTTTTTAAAGTGCCCAAACGAGACAGTGTCGAGTATAATCGAACTATAGCGACGTATCGACTATAATAACGTAAAACATGGTCGCTTGTGAATCCGATTCTTAACTAATGGTTGTAAAGCTGTGAGCCATTATTTAAGGCTTATTTCACCGCGTTTTTTGGAATTTTTTTAGCGTTTTATTATTTAGGTTTTAGACTGTTTGAGGCATCTGTCATTTAAAAAAACTGTACAGAAAATATGAACGTTTGCTAAGACCATTCACAATCGGTGACGATGTACTCACGACAAAGCTGCCGCTCTCATGCTAATATTAGGTACATAATTGTGCACTGTATATGATTAAAACGATAATGACAATAAAGGAAAAATACAATGAGCTTAGCTCTATCTTCCTCGCCTTTTTTGAATGAGCAAGCAAACAGCAGTCTTGATGATACAACGGCTACCACCATTAATGTAGATCCTAGCGAAGTCGATAAGTTTAATAAGTTGGCAAGCGAATGGTGGAGTAAGACGGGTGCATTTGCGACTTTGCATGAAATAAATCCACTGCGTTTAAATTGGATAGAAGAAAACGTCAAGCGCAGTTATCAAAATGACAGTGCTGATACGGACATTCATAAAACGGCTGAAACTGGCTTGGCTGGGAAAAAAGTGCTCGATGTCGGCTGTGGCGGCGGTATATTGTCAGAGTCTATGGCACGTCGCGGTGCGGATGTGACAGGGATTGATTTGGGTACCGAAAATCTGAAAGCGGCAGCGCTGCATGCAGAGCAAAGCGCTTTACATGAGACGCTGCGCTATCAGCATATCCCAGTAGAAGAACTAGCCAAAACTCATGCAGGTCAGTTCGATGTGGTGACTTGTATGGAGATGCTCGAGCATGTGCCTGATCCCAGCTCGATTGTGCAGGCGTGTTTTGAGTTATTGGCACCAGGCGGTGTTTGCGTGCTATCGACGATCAATCGAAACCCTAAATCATATCTATTTGCCATCGTTGGGGCAGAATATGTATTGCGTTTGCTCGATCGCGGCACTCATGATTATAGCAAATTTATCACGCCAGCTGAGCTAGACAAAATGGCAATTGACGCTGGATTCACACGTCAAGATATTATTGGCTTGCATTATAATCCGCTGACCAAGCGTTATTGGCTGGCTCAAAATGTCGATGTCAATTACATGATGGCAGTACACAAGCCACTGGCTTAAGCTGAATGCCGTATTTGGTTGTTTTCATGCCATACTATTTCACTCAACACCTTATTTATATTAAGAGCATTCACTATGAGCCAATTTGTAAAAGCGGTTTTATTTGATCTCGATGGGACATTAATCGATACGGCTGCTGATTTTGTCCGTATTATCGGTAAAATGAGCCGCCAAAATGATTGGCAAGCACCCCCTGAAACAGAAATTCGCGAGCAAGTTTCTGCTGGTGCCTCAGCGATGGTACAGTTGATGCTACGTCATAACGATCAAATTGAGGTTAGCGAAGAAGCTTTGCAGGAGTTTCGCCAACAGTTTTTAGATGATTATGAAGCTGAGATATGCGTCGATAGTTGTGTGTTCGCTGAATTAGAAGACGTGTTGACTGCTCTTGAAGAAAAAGGGGTGCCATGGGGTATTGTGACCAACAAGCCGCGTTATCTGGCAGAGAAGTTACTAGAAAAGATGCAGTTAGACGGGCGCTGTTCTGCTTTGGTTTGTCCTGATGATGTGTCTCGCTCAAAACCTGACCCAGAGCCTATGTATGCGGCGTTAGAGAAGCTTGGTATCCCTCGCGGCGCCGCTGAAAGTGTGATTTATGTTGGCGACCATATCCGTGATATCGAAGCTGGTAATGCGGCTGGCATGCCGACGATTCTAGCTGCTTATGGTTATATTCCGCCTGAAGATCAAAAAAACCTAAAGAAATGGGGTGCAGATTATATTACTGATACGCCTGAGCAATTAAATAAACTGCTACTCTCTTCTGGTAAATTTGACTATTTATAAATCAAATTATAAATCGAGTCCAACACACTCTATGTTTTTAAAGAAACACGATAAATACTTAGCTTCCCAACTATTAAACGATAAGCAGTGAGCAATGCCATGAGTGACAATATTAATCAGCCGGCTAATCAGCAAGACAACCAAAAAACCGTTCAAAGTCTAATTCAACCTTTAACTCATAACGATATTCGCAACTTTGTGCCATCTGATAATTGTTTAGATGGTAAGACTATTTTGGTCACGGGGGCAGGTGACGGTATCGGCCGCGTTGCCGCGCTGACTTATGCTCGTTATGGAGCGACAGTCCTGTTATTGGGACGTACCAGCAGCAAGCTTGAATATGTTTATGATGAGATTGAAAGTCTTGGTGGCAAACAGCCTGCCATGCTACCGATGAATCTAGAAGGAGCAACTTATGCTGAGATGCAGCAGTTAGAGGGGTTGATTAATAAAGAAGTCGGTCAGCTCGATGGTATCTTACACAATGCGGGCATGCTTGGGCAGCTAACCCCACTTGAGATGTATGACGTCGATACTTTTGCACAAGTTATGAAGGTGAACTTTACCTCGACGTTTATGCTCACCCAAGCACTGCTACCATTACTTAAAGATGCTGAGAATGGCTCTATTGTTTTCACCTCTAGCACGGTCGGTACACATCCTCGCGCGTTCTGGGGTGCTTATGCGCTGTCCAAGCAAGCCGTAGAAGGCATGAGTGATATCTTTACCCAAGAGACGCAGAATACGACTAATTTACGTTTTAACTGTGTCAATCCTGGTGGTACTCGTACCAATATGCGTGCGCATGCTTATCCAGGAGAAAACCCTATGAGCTTAAAAACGCCTGAAGATATCATGGCAGGCTATGTCTGTTTAATGAGTGATGCCAGTATCGGGGTACGCGGGCAAGTGGTTGAGCTACAGCCAAAAGATTAGCCATGTGATTTTTTGCTAGGAAATGTCATTATTTAGGGTATTTATTCGCTTACTTTCAGATTGAGGCATGCTCTAGTAGGTTGCAATTAATTATAAACAACCCCATCTATTTGTTATTAAAGCGATTTGTAATATCTAATGATAATAAATAGGATGGGATTATGGCAGGTGGTTGGTCAAGAGATGGTGCTGAGCATGAGCAAATGGATGCAACGGTAAATGATGCATTAGAGCGGGCAAGACGTGCGTTGCCAACTGGCATCAGTGCCGAAATGTGTGATGAATGCGGCAAGCCTATTCCAGAAGCACGGCGGTTAGCAGTGCCTGGTATTCAGCATTGCGTCAGCTGTCAGACAGAACTTGAACAAGAGGCGAGAGCCGCTGAGTTGTTTAACCGGCGCGGTAGCAAAGACAGTCAATTACGTTAAAAAAGAAAAAGGGCAGACATTGCTATATCGAACAGCAATGTCTGCCCTTTTTTTGTCTATTACTATATAACCAGTGCCATTAGTTCACGGTCGCAGGTATCCCAATCGATAGAAGGTAGCGTCTCTATAGAAGATAAAAATGCTGTCCTATCTTTTTCTTCTGAGCGGTCGCTTTCTACTGCTGTATCGTTGTCGTTATTAGCATTTGCCTCCAACTGTAATATAATCTCTAGCCGACTATCAACTTGTGCGCTAACCGTACTGGTGGTTAAGCTG
Source organism: Psychrobacter sp. TWP2-1-2 (assembly GCF_049896785.1). Classification (NCBI taxonomy): domain Bacteria; kingdom Pseudomonadati; phylum Pseudomonadota; class Gammaproteobacteria; order Moraxellales; family Moraxellaceae; genus Psychrobacter; species Psychrobacter sp. TWP2-1-2. The sequence goes on from NZ_JAFCVA010000005.1 coordinate 166,422, forward strand.
TCAGGGGTAAAATTGATTTGTAGCCAGCCATCAGACGTATGAACCACACCTTTGATACGTTGCCAGTTCGGTAGCATTAATAACCAACTCTGTAACTCATCCGCTTTTAATATGTAGTGCGCTGGCAGTCGCCAACCCGCCAACTGTAACTCTTGTTGTTTCTCATGATAACGATAAGGTAGCTCAATATCTGTGCTGGTCTGCGCATCATCTTTGTTTGTAAAAGCGTCGGATGACAAGGTGGTCGATATCGATAGGGCATTACTCTGTGGTTGCAAGCTAGTAATCGATTTTTGAGGGTGAACAATATTGACTATGCGTTGTTTCGAGATAACCTGACTGGGCTTGGTTAGCTGAGTTTTCAACTCTGATACGCTTGATTCTGATAAAAGAATATTGGATGAGTCATTTGTATCATGAGATATCTGCTCAGATGCTGCCCAAATAATTTTTACCTGTGCATTGAGCTTGGCTATCCATTGTTGCAGTGCTTGTTTTTCGCTATCGCTCAATTGAGCATAGCGATTAATGACCAACACATCGGCATCACGGACATGCGCTTGAAAACCGTCATGATGACGATATTTATCTTGCTGCCATTGTACGCCACTCAGTACCGTTATTACTGCCTGCATATTGAGCGCTGTTTGCCAATGAGGTGCACTGAGCTGCATGATAAGCTCACGTGGATGAGCAAGCCCTGTGGGTTCGATGAGCAACCGCTGTGGATGATGCTCACTAAGTAGCCGACTGATAGCAATTTGTAATGGCAGCTGACTGGTACAACAAATACAGCCACCACTAACTTCTCGTATCGCAATATTATCTTGCTCAGGCTTACTATCTTGTGCGCTTGCCAGCAGCGCACCATCAATACCGATACGACCAAATTCATTGATCAGTAATGCCCAGCGCTCATCGGCAGGTTTGATAGCAAGCAGCTGATTAATCACTGTGGTCTTGCCAGCACCCAAAAACCCTGTCACCAAGGTGCAGGGTATGTTTTGAAAAATAATAGGTTTTTTCACAGAGACACTCATCATATAGGCCGTATTTGTGAGTAATCAAACACGGCCTATATTAAAAGGAAATGATATTAGCGTGTGTCGTCAATTCAATCGATAATCGGAATTTTCGAAATGAGGACACACTTAGTCAAAAGTTACTCACTTTTAACGGTTTCTACTTCGGCTTCGTCAGGAACGAATACATAGCCTACACCCCAAACGGTTTGGATGTAACGCGCTTGTGACGGGTTGTCTTCAATCAAACGACGCAAACGTGATACCTGTACGTCGATAGAACGCTCCATCGCACCCCATTCACGACCGCGTGCAAGGTTCATCAGTTTGTCACGGGTTAATGGCTCACGTGGATGCTGCACCAGTGCTTTTAGCACCGAAAACTCACCTGTTGTTAAGGTAACAACATTGCCGTCACGTTTAAGCGTACGTGTCGATAAATCAAGCGTCCACGGTCCAAACTCAACCACTTCAAGCTGATGGCTTGGTGCGCCAGGCAGCTCGCGATTTTGACGACGTAATACCGCTTTAATACGAGCCAACAGCTCTTTGGGGTTAAAGGGTTTTGGCAGATAGTCATCAGCACCGGCCTCAAGGCCAGCGATACGATCGGCGTCGCCGCCTTTGGCTGTCAGCATAATAATTGGAATATCACCATTGTCTTCACGCAAACGCTTACAGATACTAATACCGTCTTCGCCTGGCAGCATCAAATCCAATACCACCAATGAGAACAGCTCACGTTGCATCAATTTGTCCATCTGATTGCCATCATGAGCGGTACGGACGACAAAACCATCGTCTTCTAGAAAGCGTTGTAATAAAGAGCGCAAGCGGGCATCGTCATCAACGACCAAAATGCGTTGGTTTAAGGTGTCAGGGCTGTTGTTATCTGTCATACAGTCATCCTCTTATAAAAATTATTATTGGTAGAAATTGTGATTAAAATACAAGGGTGAATATCTTTGTTAATAAAAATAGAATTCAGGAAAGCATCCATAAAGGTAACAATATTAGTGCTGCTAGCTAAAAACCATTCCATCAATTGCTAAAAATAAATAAATATAACAAACTAGTGTTCAGTACAGTAGTAAACTGCAATATTTGTACGATTAAGACTTTAGTGTATAAGATTGCTGTAATAATTGCATCAATGATAATGCTAAATGCTGTATGCGTTTGTTTAACAGGGCGCAAGAACGGGCGATATCAGACGATTTTTGCCAGAAAACAGGTGATAAATAACGAAAAGATAAAAAGGATTTTTATTCATGCAGCTTTTGTTATAATGCAAAACTACATTTCTCAACGATTGATACGTCTATGAGTAGCACTGATACCTTAACGCCATCTCAAACCTCGACAAATGCACAGGTTTTGGATGCAACCACACACGCGAATATTCACGACAAGCTTGCTCGCGCGCTTGGCATTAAGACTGCTCAAGTCAATGCGTTTGTCGAACTTTACGATGAAGGCGCGACCGTGCCTTTTATCGCCCGTTACCGTAAAGAAAAGACGCAGAATCTTGATGATGCGCAGCTGCGAGCTTTAGAGAGATCGCTCAATTATGAGCGCGATATGGCAACCCGTCGCCTCAAAATCACTGAGCTGCTAAGCACGCAGGGCAATTTGACTGACGAGCTGCAGACGCGTATTGATAATGCGACGTCGAAACTCGAGCTTGAAGACATCTACTTGCCATACCGTCCGCGTCGCCGCTCACCAGCGGCCAAAGCACGCGCCGCTGGTCTTGATGTGGCCGCACAAGCGCTGTCAACACAAGAGATTACGCCGACAGAGGCGCTTGCCGACTATCAAGCACAATCTAGCATTACCGACGATAGTGGTAATGAGATTGAAGTCGACTTCAGCGATATCGACAAGCAATTGGCAGGCGTACAAGCCATCATCGTTGATGAATGGACGCAAGCGTTAGACTTACTCGATAATCTACGCAGTGGCTTTGCGAAAACGGCGAGTATCGTATCGAGCGTTGCTAGTGAAGAAAAACGCGAAGTTGGTGAGAAGTTCAAAGATTACTTTGAACATAGTGAAAGCTTGGCGCGTCTGCCAAATCATCGCCTATTAGCCATGCTGCGCGGTCGCCAAGAAAACGTTTTAGGTCTTAAAATCGAAGGCGAAGACGCGCCATTTATCGAAAAAATCGTCAAGCACTTTGAGATTGATGCCAAAGCGCCAGCAGAACGTCAAGAGTTTTTAGTTGAGGCCGCGACCAGCTTATGGAAAGAAAAATGGCGTCCGCATATCGAGCACCGTTTATTGACGGAAAAACGTCTGACCGCTGAAGCGGATGCGATTGATGTATTTGCCAATAACTTACAGCATTTACTTATGGCAGCGCCTGCTGGCCGTAAAGTGATTTTAGGTGTCGATCCGGGTATCCGTCATGGCGTCAAAATGGCGATTGTTGATGCCCAGGGCCATGTCATGCTAGACAGTGAAGACAAGCCTGTCGTTGCCACCGTTTATCCATTCGCTCCTGATAATAAGATGGATGAAGCCAAAAAAGTCATCGATGAATTATTAAGCACTTATAACGTCGATTTGGTCGCTATCGGTAATGGTACCGCGAGCCGCGAAACAGACGCGATGATTAAAGAGATTTTGGCCGCTAACGCTGAGTTAAAAGCCAAAGCCGTAATCGTTAATGAGTCAGGCGCGTCCGTTTATTCGGCGAGTGAGCTTGCCAGCGACGAGCTTGCCAATTTAGATGTCTCGGTACGCGGTGCGGTTTCTATCGCCCGCCGCTTGCAAGATCCGCTATCAGAGCTAGTTAAGGTTGACCCAAAAGCGATTGGCGTTGGTCAATATCAGCATGACGTCAATCAAACCCAGTTGGCAGATAGCCTAGATAAAGTCACCCAAGACAGCGTAAACGCCGTTGGTGTTGATGTAAATACCGCAAGTCCTGCTATCTTGGCGCATATTGCGGGTTTGAATAAAAACGTCGCACAGCAAATCGTGACCTATCGTAAAGAGCATGGTGCCTTTGATAGCCGTGAAGCATTAAAGAACGTCCCACGCTTAGGGGTAAAAACCTTTGAGCAAGCGGCAGGTTTCTTACGTGTGCACGGCGGTAGCAATCCCCTTGATGCGACAGGTGTGCATCCAGAAAGCTATGCGTTGGTTGACAGCTTATTGGCACAAACTGGTAAAGCATTGCCAGAAGTCATCGGTAATGACGGCATATTAAATACGATAGATACCACTGCACTGGCTGCTAATGATGACAATATTAGTGTAACTGCTATCATCGAGGAGCTAGCCAAACCAGCACGCGACCCACGTCCTGAATTTAAGACTGCTAACTTCCGTGAAGACGTTAACAGTATTAAAGACTTGAGCGAGGGCATGCAGCTTGAAGGCGTGGTGACCAATGTGACAGCCTTTGGTTGCTTCGTTGATGTTGGCGTCCATCAGGACGGTTTGGTACATATCTCACAAATGGCCAATGACTTTGTCGCTGACCCGATGAACCGCGTCAAGCCTGGCGATATCGTCTCGGTACGTGTCATCTCTATCGATGAAAAACGTGGTCGTATTGGCTTTAGTATGAAACCTGAAATCGAAAAGCCAGTACGCTCAGCAGCGAAAGCGGCTGAAAGTACTGGTAATGATGAGAAAGTCAGTCGTCCACGTAGCGATCATGCAAATAGCAAACGCCCGAACAGTAGCCGTCCAGCGGCTGACAAGCGCCCGTCGAAATCTCGCGGTAATCGTCAGGATAAAGACAATGCTAATAATGATCGTAGCAAAGCGCCAAGGGCTGATAAAGCAGAAGCACCTAGCAAAATGGGTACGCTTGGGGCGCTGTTACAGGAAGCTGGTGTGACTAAAACCAAAAAATAGTTAATATTAATAGTGATAAAAAAGGCAGCCATTAGGCTGCCTTTTTTATGGAATTTATTTAAAAGTAGAAATTGTTAATGAACACTGATAACTGCTCAAACCTAACTCGCTGAATAACCTCTTCTGCGTGATTTCAGTTAACAGCGGGGTTCATATCGTACTTTATTTCGTATTCTATAATTCTTCTGTGGCTTCTTCTTGTAATTCTTCTTGTGTGTCTAACGAGTCTTCTTCTTGCATCGCTTCTTCAGAATCTTGAATCAACTCCTGCTCGGCATCCATTGCTTCTTGCATCGCTTCTTCAGAATCTTGAATCAACTCCTGCTCGGCATCCATTGCTTCTTGCTCAGCACTGTTGTTAACGTTTGCTCTTGAGATAATCTGTGTCTCACTAATCTGAAATGGGCTAGATTGATTGTCTGCTGAGGCATTATTTGTATTGTCACCTTCCATCTCAAGTGTGGTGGCGGTAGCCGCTGCTTGCACATCTACTGCCGCAGTATCAGCAGGTGCTGCCATAGCCAAACTTGGGATAGTGAGCGAAGCGCCGATCAGTAGCGATAAAGATAGAGTACTTTTTTTCATTAATCAATTCCTTAATTTACAATCTTATAATGTCAGTTTAAAAAATTTCAAACTTGACGCTTATGTTGCTAACTGCTGTATACAGCCGTTGCATATCACACATTCATTTAGTAATTCAAATCTATATATTTAATATATCTAACATTTAATTGGTAGACAAAATAAAATCATGATAACCATTAAGAGACTATCATGATGGATTTGGATAAAGAGCTTTATAAGCTGACCTAAATCAGTGATAAAAATCTAAAAGGGAGAATACCAATTAAACAAGCGTTAGTTCAGTAGTCCATAGATTAAAATTCTAACAGACGGATGTTAGCAGGTGACTTTGTGCAACTATTGTATGGTTATTGTCAGATAGGAAAATAGCATTATTTTCTACTTTCATATCTCTAATTTTTATAGCAATGATGTCTCAACGAATCTCGTTCGTCTGTATTTCATTAAAGTCTTATTCAATAACGATATACTTGCCAGTGTTTGAATCAACGACGCGTTGTTGAATGCTACTAGGAACACGAATGACTGGGAAGGTTTGATTGATTTCAGTATTGTCGATGACCTCCGCATCTGCTTCTTCACCAACGATTACAGTACGGTTAGCCTCGTCTTCGATAGCAATGGCTGTACCTGACGCTGTGTTTACTCGCTTGATTTGATCTTTCGGTACGATGATGACTTCTTTGACACTATATTTAGTAGGGCGGATAACACGTGTGGTTTCAACGATGACAGGCTCTACACGGCGATCTTCGATAATCGCGAGTTGTGCTTCTGGTGCTGTAGCTTCTTTTGTTTCGCTCATAATAGGCGTTGGAAACTTGGCACCGAAGTGGTTATCGCACTGCTGCATGCTTAAGCGTACTGGATTGCCAGCCTTATCCATATAGACATTGACAGGCATATCAGCGGCGATAGGGACGTATTTCCCAACCAATGCACCCGAAACACCATAGCGACCATTTGACTGCCCAACTCCTAAATCACAAGCACCTGCTGAGTAATCACTGGCTGTTAAGTTGTTTGCATTGACCACTGTTTGAGGAATCATTACTTCAGACAAGCGCATTTTTTTGACAGTCGCTTCACCTGCTTGGCGCTTTGGGTTTTGATAAGTATAAGGGGTATAAAATTTGGCCGAACCATCTTTGACAGCGCTCACACACTCCTCATAACTGTCATAGCCAACATTGCCGTGGCTATCGGTAGTCATAGCGGCGTTAGCAGAGCTTGCAAACATAGCAAGACTGGATGTCATCACAGCAGCGGTTAATATATTCATTTTCATTATTATGTCCTTTTAATTGGATGAGGGTCTATTGATTTATTCCAAATTTATGATAGATAAGTAAAACTTAATTTTTATTAATATGATTTTTATTGCACTAGAAAATTACTCTGACGCGTTTAAAGCCTAAATAAAATGTTAATGAGCCAATTATTCCTCTCAAAGCTGCTATACAATATGTAGTAAAAAAATATGGGATAAAAAATTGCCTAACTTCTTTTATCCTAAGTTTTTTATCCTACGTCATTCACTGCAATATGGCTGTGACATTACTCTAGAAATGTGTAGCTTAATGTATTAAAAAGGCAAGAAGTGGCAATATCATTTACCAAAGAATCACGTTATTATTATTTATTAACAATCGCTCAAAAGATTGCAATGTGAATAATGAGAAAAAATAGGCAATAAAAAACCGTATCTCGTTGCTAAGATACGGTCATTACTTAGATATTAAGAAGTAGATTGCTTCGATTTATAAATGGGTCATCTTACGAATCGACAACTTCAAAACTAAGACCCGCATGCTCTTCTAAACGCGCTAGTAGATGCTTACCCATGGCAGAGGCTGGCGTCCAAAAACCACCACCAATTTCTTCTTTGCTGATATCTTGTGCTAAGCATAACGCTGCTTGCGCTAGCATACGCGAGGTACTGCCGTAACCTGGATCTTTATCACCCGTTACTTTCGTATTGATGGTGTCTTTATTAGCCGTTTCTCCAAAGAGGCGAATGTCAAAGTAGCCGTTTGCTTGCTCTTCTGCAGACGGACCAGAACCTGACTTGGGTAGCACGTGCTTAGCTAATAATTCACGGCTCGGTTTGACCATCATAGCAGTGGCAAATCCAAACAAGCCGGCGCTCATTGCATAGCTTGATAATTGACCTTTTACACCATCTTGCATCCACATTGCTTCGTCATATTTAAAGTCACGACCATATTCATAGTTAAGCAATTGGTTGGTGCGATGCACGATACGGGTATTGATGCTAGCCATGACAAAAGGCGCAAGCCAGCGTTTGTGCTTACTATCGTATTCTGGCTTACTGACATTAGCTTGGCGCACGTTTGGCGCATCTTTATCATCATTGAGTAGATAAGGATTTGCTACCTGCTTACGACGTGACTTGTCCTTTCCGACTTCCTCAAAAATAGTCGCCATCGAGGCAATGGTGCCACCTGATAGACCGCCTTTCGCCGCTTTGACACGCATATGAATCACATCGCAGGCGCGACCAAATTTCTCTTCTGCTTGGGTTTGGGTAAAGTAGACGCCCAAATCCGATGGAATCGAATCAAAGCCACACGAGTTGACAATACGAGCGCCGCTTTGCTTTGCCGCGTCCTGATACTTGTCCATCATATCTTTGATAAAGATAGCTTCACCAGTGAGGTCGACATAATCTGTCCCATGAGTGGTACAAGATTTGATCAGCGGCTCACCGTATTTAAGATAAGGACCGACGGTTGAAATGATGACTTGGGTTTGTTTGGTCATCTCATCAAGGCTATCCGCATCGTCACTATTAGCAAGAATAATATCGACAGTGCTGCCAAGTTTAGATTGCAAGTCGTTCAGTTTTGCTTCATCACGCCCAGCAATCGCCCACGTGACATCGGCGCCATCTTTGTCTTTAGTATTAGATAAAAACTCTGTTAAATAGTGTGCTGTGATTTGACCAACAAAGCTGGTTGCACCATATAAGACGACCGCGTAAGGACGCTTTTCATCGCTGCGCTGTTGTGTATTGTTTGAGGTATCCGTATTAGTATTGGTATCCATATTTATTATCCTTAATAGCTATTTTGATGAGTCGTGTGACGTTTAAAATTTATTGCCATTTAACAGTCAGAATTTGAAGTCTGATTTTTTTTGATAGAAATCATATTATCTATATAAGTCATGACTCAGATTTATATCTGCCTGACAAAGATATATTAAAGTATTTTTGACCAGTAAAAATGACTTGTAAGTTACTGTTTATAGCAGATTATATGATGAAAATGTTGATGGCTAAGTGATAACTAACCATCTATACACATAACTCCCATAAAGGGATGAAAAAAAGGTTCGATGTTAAGATTTGCTACAAAGGTTACATAACCTACCGATATCATTACCAAAATGAACGTTTTCTAAAGATAAATATTGCTAATCTATGGTCGTAAGCAGTATTAATGGTTAAAAAATTAATAAATATCAAAAAAACAACAAGTAAAGAAAAAGGAATCTTAGAGAGAGCAAGGTACTCATTAATAATAGTAGTTATTTCTTATTAATACTTGTCCATTGCATCAATCTAAATATCTGGTTTTCTAATAATAATTTTTAAGGAGAAGGTTATGTTTCGCTGGGCTATTATTTTTGCCGTGATCGCACTGTTAGCAAGTTTATTGGGTTTTGGCGGTGTCGCAGGATTGTCTGCTAATTTGGCATATATTTTCTTAGCAGTCGCTGTTATTTTATTTATTGTGGCATTTGTAAGCCGCAAGATGTAATTAATACCTGTAGATTGTTAAATACCAAAAAAAAGTCCTCAATTGAGGACTTTTTTTTGGTATTTAATAATGTATTTACTAATGAAAAATTTTTATAAACATTATAAAAAAACACATTACTATAAACGTTTCGGCTGGACTATGTGTTCCATCCGTTTAGCCAGACGAATATCATGGCTAGTAATACCGCCGGTATCGCCAGTAGTCAAGCGTACCTCTACCACGTTATAAGTGTTGCGCCATTCGGGATGATGCTCGAGCGCTTCGGCATGGAACGCTGCTTGATTCATAAAGCTTATGGCTTCGATGAAATCGCTAAAGTGATATGTTTTTACGATAGCATTGCCCTCGCGCTGCCAACCGGGCAATTCTTCTAGCTGCAAATTTACTTGCTTATCAGATAAACTACTCATATTAATCACCTTTATTATTATGTTGGTTTGGTTTATTAAAAACTATATCAGGCACTACATTGTAGCTGTCAAAGCTATTGTACGAAACTTCAATCTTCTTTTTCAGTTGTATCATTGACGCTATTACATCACTGTAAAGACCTTTTGTTCTATTGCCATTATAGGTCAGAAAACCCGCCTATATTTGCTATCTTGCCATATATTCGAAGATAAATATACGAGGGCAGATAGCAAATAAATAGGAGGGTAGTAGCGTATTAACGTTCCATTTTTATTGGCCAAGCTGAACCATAATAAATGCTTAAAACATTTCTAAAGAAATTATGACGCTTATTAGCATACTGCATTTTCTATGGCTTATTGCTAAAGAGTGGACTATAGCAAGTCTTGGTAATCAGGATGTTTGCTGATATATGACGAGACAAATGAGCACTGTGGTATCACTTTTTTATTCTGTTCACGAGCATAGTTGAGGGCATGCTTGACCAATGCTGAGCCAATACCGCGCCCGCCTAGCTCCTGAGGTACGATAGTATGATCATACACTAATGTATCGTCACGCTCTTGATAGCTAATATAGCCAGTATGACCGTCAATAGAGGTCTCAAAGCGTTTAGCCTGTTCATCATGGGTGATGGTTAGGTTTTGTTCAGAGTCTTGATTTTTCATGGATATTCTCCGTTATTATTGATTATTATCATTAAATATTATTGGTTTTTTTTAGTATGGATCAAGCGTATTTTTAAATGAAAAGAGCTTGAATGACCAAATAGATTGTTCACTAAAGTGTGAGTCCTTTCGATTCACATTTATAGTTCTTTAGCGTAAGAGTCGATAGAGTAAATGTTAAGACTAAAGGGGTCGACCAGTGGTCTCCATATGAGCTGCACATCAAGCATAAAATAAGGCTTGGCGCATGACAGGGGGAAGATATTTACCTAATCCACGTATAGCGGGCAGCTCTTTTGGTCTTTCTGTTACGGCATGATTTGTTTCAGCGATTGACGTAGTTTGTGAATGTAAATAAGACTGCCATTCTTCAGCACTTGGCTTGCTAAAGTGGCGGATACGTCCCAGCATTTGCCGGAATTGTGTACCAAAGCGCCCAGTATTATAGGGTAGATTGTACCTGCGACATATCGCCTGTAATTGTGGTGCGATACGAGCATAGTGACTGGCTGGCATATCAGGGAAAATATGGTGCTCGATTTGATGCGATAAATTACCCGTCAAAATGTGAAACAGCTTACTGCCCTGAATATTGCTGGAGCCAAGAATTTGACGCACATACCAGTCGCCTTTAGTCTCATCGGCATCGAGATGGGTATAGATGTGTGCTTGTTCGGTAAAGTGTCCACAGAATATCACCGCCCATGTCCACAGATTACGAGCGATATTGGCAGTAACATTACCGCTCAGTGTCGTCATAGCACTACTTCGACCTAATGTCAGCCCTGCTAACGTGGGTAGCACAATATGATCTTTGCCTACTTGCCGAGCGATTTTGGCAAATAATGCGCGAGATTTCTGTTGCATGGTTTGGTGTCGATTAGGGGAGTCTGCATATTCGTCGACACTGATTTGAATGTCATGAAAGGCGACAGCCCACTCAAAACCTAGAGCCAATATCGCCGTTTTAAACATATTATGGCGGTCGCTTGGCGTCCAAGGTTGCTCATCAGTCACGCGAATTAAGTGATAGCCAACGTCGTGGTCACGACCAACGATATTGGTAAAATTATGATGCAAGTAATTATGAGAGTGTTGCCACAAGGGGGCAGGACAGACAATATCCCAATCAAACTTTTGGCTATTGAGATACGGGTGCTGCATCCAGTCATACTGACCATGCATGACATTATGCCCAAGTTCCATATTATTTAGAATTTTGCTGAGACTCAGTAGTGAGGTACCCAATAGCCAAGTCGCGACTATTTTACGTTTTGACTGCATGCATCCAGCCGCTGCCAGTAAGCCACGCGCTGTCATCTCACTATAGACTACTGCGGCATACACTCGTTTAATGTATCGTGCGTCATCGCTACCTAACGAATCCATCACGCTTCGGTAAAGCACATTTAATTCATGAGCGAGGGCATCAGATTGCGCCTTTGGTAAGGGCGCTCCTGTCAACGTTGGGTAGCGAGTCAACTGCTTTGCTTTCTGCTGTTTTGCATCAGTTAGTGTGGTCAAAACGGGTAAAGCAGATTGTGCAGTAGTGACGGGTGGTAGCAAGCGCATAGATAATCCTTAACCGAAATGGTACGGAGAGTCGGTACTGGGTTCGGTTCAATAAGTTGTTTAAGTTTTTTACCGTAGGCTATAAGGTAACAGCAGGCTGTGTTTCTATCTTACGAGCCGTTATGAGTATTTATTTTTATCACCGTGTTGCTAAATATCTAGCACCACATCAGTCATGGCAATGTTGATGCAAGTTTGAATAGATTCATAACCATCACTGCTCATTTTTCCTGTATGAATGTTTTTGACCACACCGCTGACTTTATTGCAGCGACACAACTGGCAGATACCTTGTCTACAACCGTGCGCTAAGCGAATTCCTGCATCCTCTGCAGCATTCAATAATGTCGTGCTACTGTCAAACTGCCGTTGCCTCGCCCGTAAATAAACAGTGTGTTGTGCTGCGTGTTTTTTTCTATCGAGCGCCTGTTTGTTATCAAAATTGAAATCAGGCAACGCATGACCAAAGTTTTCTACAATGATATTATCGCGCAGGTTTTTATTGTGCGGTAAGGTTACCTTCGCCGCTGCTTTATATAAGCCAGTCAACAGAGCCTGTGACCCGCATGCAAATATTTGCGTATCTGCTAGCGGTAGGTTTAATGCCAACAAACTGTCTACGCTCAAATGTCGCTTGCCCGCCAAATAAGTATCAGCTTTCTCGGTATTGACCAGATGATAGGTGAAAGCTGGATATGCTGTGCTCAGTTGTTGCCATTGGTTTTTGAACGGGAGCATTTCAGTGCGACTGTAATATAGCAACGTCACCTGATGTCCGTTGTCCAGTGCTTGCGTGATGAGTCCTAACATGGGCGTAATACCACTGCCACCCGCGATAAATAATAAAGAAGCAGATTTTTCAGCAGCAGATTTTGTCTGTACCGTTATAGATGTTTGTGCCAAAGTGAAAGAGCCACTGGGAACACTACTGTTGATGACACTGCCAAGTGCCATATGTTTGGTTAAATAATCCGAAACCAAGCCTTGTGGCTTAATAGCAATGGTAATCGCAAGGTAAGGTGGTTGATTTTTGCGAGCGCCACTATTAATACTGTTGCCAATAGTAACGTCGTGCCACCAGAGCGGTTGGTGCGCTAAACCTAATAATGAATAGCTGCGCTGATGATACACACCTTCAATAAGAACGCTTAAGTTAAGATGTTGACCACCCTGCCAACCACGTTGCGAACCCAGTAATTGCCGTCGAAAAGCATGATTAGTCTCAAATCTGAGCGCTATTAAGTCATCGCTAAGGGTATACCGCGCAACGAGGCGCAGCTTTGGGACAGTGAAAGACCAAAACAGCTGTAAGTGTGATCCAATAAAATCGATAAATGCATGTTGAATCATTTCAGGGCGATAGCCGTTGGTCATATTATCAGTACCTTTGTTAATACTATCAAAATGATTGACATCATAAATATTGTGTTCACCTGTGCGCCAATTTAGCGGATATCACTTAGGTCAGGTCGACTGAATCTGTTAAGCTATCCTAACATGCTAACGGCTATTGATTAAATTTGCGAAAGTTTTGATGCAATTTTTTGTGGTCTTTATAAAACAGTTATAAGTCAGAATGTTAAGCGAAACGGTTCGAGAGTAGGTTTCGTTACCGCTTTTAGCTAGAAAGCTGAGTACTCTGTGACAAAAGCCGTAAAACAATCGTTAAAACAATCTGTTGGCTTGCAGGGTATGCGCCACAATGCGATAATGGCTTATAATTTGTAACCCTGATTTTGAGGTGCAGCACGCTTGGCATCATTGCCAAGTATGATTCGCTTGCCTCTTTTATGCAGTCTATCGGAGTGTTAATGGCTCAATATATTTACACGATGAACAACGTGTCAAAACTTGTTCCGCCTAAGCGTGAAATTTTAAAAAATATTAACTTATCATTTTTCCCAGGTGCCAAAATCGGTGTCCTAGGTATCAATGGTTCAGGTAAATCAACCTTGCTACGCATTATGGCGGGCGTGGATACTGAATTTAGTGGTGAAGCACGCGCGCAAACTGGCACCAAAATTGGTTATTTGCCGCAGGAACCACAGCTTGACGACAGCAAAGACGTACGTGGTAACGTCGAAGACGGTATGCGTGAAGCCTTAGATGCGCTCGCACGTTTAGATGCCATTTATGCTGAATATGCTGAGCCTGATGCTGACTTTGATAAGCTTGCTGAAGAACAAGGCAAGATGGAAGACATCATTCAAGCGTGGGATGCCCATAACTTAAATACTCAGTTAGAAAAAGCGGCTGATGCCCTACGTCTGCCACCTTGGGATGCGGATGTTAGTAAGCTGTCTGGTGGTGAAAAACGCCGTGTGGCACTATGCCGTTTGCTATTGTCACGCCCTGATATGCTGTTACTTGACGAACCAACCAACCATTTGGACGCCGAATCTGTTGCATGGCTAGAGCAGTTCTTACAGAACTACAGCGGTACAATCGTTGCCATTACCCATGATAGATATTTCCTAGACAACGTCGCTCAGTGGATTTTGGAGCTAGATCGTGGCCATGGTTATCCGTATGAAGGCAACTATACTGAGTGGTTAGAGCAAAAGAACACCCGTTTAGAGCAGCAGAATAAGCAAGAAGAGTCATTTGCTAAAGCGCTGAAAAAAGAGCTTGATTGGATTCGCAAAAACCAAAAAGGTCAACAAGCCAAGTCTAAATCTCGTGTACAGCGCTTTGAAGAGTTGAACTCAACAGAGTTCCAACAGCGTAATGAGACAGCTGAAATTTATATTCCGCCCGGTCCACGTTTAGGTAATAAAGTCATTGAAGTGAATAACATCTCCAAATCATTTGGTGATCGTCTGCTTTATGAAAACTTAAGCTTTAACGTGCCAGCTGGTGCTATTGTCGGTATCATCGGTCCAAATGGTGCGGGTAAAACCACACTGTTTAACATGATTACTGAGCGTGATACGCCAGATACCGGTTCAGTCGATTTGGGCGAAAGTGTCAAAGTCGCTTATGTTGGTCAGGTACGTGATAACTTAGATGACAGCAAAACCGTTTGGGAAGAAGTGTCTGACGGTCTTGATATTATTACGGTTGGCGATTACACCACGCCAAGTCGCGCTTATATCGGTCGCTTTAACTTCAAAGGCTCAGATCAGCAAAAGCACGTCGGTCAATTGTCTGGCGGTGAGCGTAACCGCTTACAGCTAGCGAAGACATTGAAGCAGGGCGCAAACGTACTGCTACTCGATGAACCGTCAAACGATTTGGATATCGAAACCTTACGTGCGCTAGAGGATGCGATTCAGGTCTTCCCAGGTACGGTCATGGTCGTCTCGCATGATCGCTGGTTCCTTGACCGTATCGCGACTCATATCTTGGCGTTCGAAGATGAAGGCCCAGTTTGGTTCGATGGTAACTATTCTGAGTTTGAAACGTATCGCAAAAAGACGATGGGTGATGCTGCCACTCCTAAGCGTATGAAATATAAAAAGATTTCAACCTAGGACTGTTATTTAAAAAGTAGTTGTTAAAAAAACAGCTACTTAGAAATTTCAAATTTAAAGATAAAAAAAGACCTCTAATCAATTAGAGGTCTTTTTTTGCTCGATATATTCAGTTTAGCTCATTAAATATTATAGCTGGTTACAAATTAACGCTTACGCCCAAATTTACGCTGCTTTTTATTACTAATCTCAGTAATCGCATGAGTAATTTCTTCTTCATCTAAGCTGGCGACTTGCTGCAAAATCTGCATCATGTCAGGCGTTAGCACGTACTTAGCATGACGAGCAATATCATTGATACGATGATCGAAGGTCAATACGCCAGTTTCATCATCTTTTTGCAAGTAATCGAGACGAGTCAAGGCACTGATGAAGCTGGTGAATAAGGCGCGGTCAAAGAAATCAGGAATATCATCTGCATATAGTACAGATAAGCGCTGACCCAGCAGATGACACAGATCAACGACTTCGCTTTCGGTTAGATTGCCTGAGCCTTGCTGGGCGAGTAGAGCAAGCGTCATAAAGTAACGCTCAAGGCTCTGTCCGACAGGCGTCGCTAGCACTTGCAGCTGCTGATAGCATTTGCTGTTTGACTCAGGGACGCTGAGTACGCCATCGCTCAATTCGACAATTAGACCATGCGAGAGTAGGCTGTCGACTTTTTTGTTCAGGGTATCAGCCAAGCCATGTGCTGGGTAATATAAGAACAGCTCGCTTTGTAAAAATGGATAGAGTTGCTTAGCAATATTGTCCAAACGACTACGTTCGATACGACCGTTACGCGCTACTAAGGCGGCTAAAAAAGACAGTAGAATAAAGACATGAAGAATGTTATTACGGAAATAACTGAGCAATGCCGCTTGCTTGCCGGCAATCTGAATGATGTCGCCTAAGATATGCGGTGTACGTTCAATGAGCTTTAGCTTGATACCATAATCAATGATTTGCTGCGGACTCATATCTGTAATGACGGTATCATCTGAGTAGGACAACTGCTGAGCAAGACCTTGATAGAGGGCAATTTGCTCACGGCAGATTTCTTCATCTAAAGCTGCTTTAGGCGCTGATAATAATACCAATGATAATAACGAAACGGGCGTCACAACCGCCGCCTTATTGATGTGCTGCATGATTTTGACGCCGATGTTATCGACCATCGCGCTGGCTTTATCATCGAGCGGGGTATCGGTGCGATCCGTCGGCAAGCTATTGGCTGGCACATCGAATTTTGTCATAAAGTCGCTAAGATGTAGTGGTGTGCCAAAGCTTAGATGTACATTACCAAAGATACGCTCAATTTTACGACCAACTTTGAGTAAGCCTAGTAAAGATTCAGATTCTTTTGGCTTGCCTTTTAGCTCACCAACATAGGTGCCACCTTCCATAATACGCTCATAACCGATATAAGTCGGAATGAAAACCACTGGCTTCTCAGAATGACGTAATTGACTGTGCACTGTCATTGCTAGCATGCCCATTTTCGGTGGTAATAAACGTCCTGAACGCGAGCGACCACCCTCGATAAAGTATTCAATCGGTGTGTTACGCGTAATAAGGGTGTGCATATATTCGCGGAGGACGGCAGTATAAAGTGCATTGCCACGAAAGCTACGACGTATATAAAAGGCAACCGCGCCGCGTAATAATGGACCTAATACGGGTACATCTAGGTTGTCACCAGCAGCGACATAAGGAATGCTCAGACCGCGCTTGTAGATGACGTAAGATAGCAATAGGTAATCGACATGGCTACGGTGACAAGGCACATAAACCAGCTCATAGTCAGTCGCAAGCTCACGTACGCGCTCGAAATGATGGACTTCTACGCCATCATAGAGTTGCGTCCATAACCACGTTAAAAACTTATAAAAACCGCGCACGATGGAATGTGAATAATCATTGACCATCTCATTGGCATAACCTTTAGCCAAGACACGGGCTTCACGTACACTGATACCGGATTCTACGGCTTCTGCCTCTATCGCATGTTTGATAGCTGGTGAATACACCAGCTTATCTACTAAGTTGCGTCTGTCTGATAAATCAGGACCGAGCATACTGGCACGCTGCTTGTCTAAATAAACCGTAAGCCGCTGCTGTAGCATACGTACCAGCTCACGATTGCTGTCAGCGGTCGCTACCAAAGCATAGTTTGGTGCTTCGTCAGCATCGCCCACGCTACTCGTGATGTCTAAATTGCTGTCTTTTACAGAGCTTTCTTTTATAAAGTTCTCTTTTGAATCAGTAGCTAGCGAATCAAAAATAGAAAACCCTTCTTCATCGCCTTTAAGGCTATCATTGATAAGGGTACGTAGATCTTGAGGTGGATGGAACTGTACAAAGGTGTCACGTCCCATTACTCCGATATTAAAGAGCTGCTTGGTGATGCTAGGGTCTTGCCAGTTGTCAGCGGTCAGCAGTTTAAACAGTGAGTCCTCTTTTTCTGGGGCGCGTCCCCATAAAATAGAGACGGGCACCAAACGTACTTTTAGCTCTGGATGTTGCAAAACAGCAGACACCAAACGTGACAGGCGCGGTGATAATTTGCTGTCTTTGGCGCTTGGATGGTTCAAAAATATGATGGCTGCGTTTTCTTTGATATTATGGGCGGCATCATGTACCCCAACCAATGCTGGCGGTAAGTTGTGCTCTTGCGTCTGCAGGTCAATCAAAATACTGTTGGAGCGCGAGTAATCTTGCAACACATAAAATCTTAGCGTTTGATCGTCTGTATCGAACTCAGGTAATTCACCCAATAACTTAGGTTTAACAGCGACATCGAGTAGCTGCCCCGATAGCTTGCGATAAATTTGATTAATCGGTGCATTGGAATAAGGCTTGGGGGCGATTGGATTGACGTCAGTATTAGAAGCGCTGTCGGTTGTGACTGGCGCTTTAAAAATCCGTTTTTTTAAGAACTTCGGTATCATAATCAGTATCAAAAATAGTCAAATATGTTGCGCTTATGATGCCATAAAAGCCATCAAAGCGATATATAGTGTCTGTATATACTGCTAATATTAATACGGTCTGGTTACTATATAGTGAGTTAAGCCGCTCTTAATAAGCTCAAATAATTGAAAGTTAATGTATTTAGCGCAATAATGGTTCGGCGACAACCAAGAGTCACTATAGAGTAATTATGTTTAAATCTACCCATTAATATCATTGATATAAGCTGAAATATTATGACACCAGCGATTAATCTTGCCAAACAACGCGCTTTGAACTATCAACTACACGACTATGTCCATGACAGTAATGCCGCCTCTTTTGGCTTAGAGGCGGCAGAAAAGCTAGGCGTGGATGTGTCACAAGTGTTCAAAACCTTGGTAGTGTCGACAGAGACTGGCGCGCTTGCTGTTGCTATCTTACCCGTGGATAAAACGTTAAACTTTAAAAAAACGGCTAAGGCGCTATCTTCGAATAAATTGCTGACCTGCAAAAAAGTGCAAATGGCGGATCCTAAGCAGGTAGAGCGTAGTACGGGCTATGTGCTAGGCGGCGTCAGCCCATTGGGACAAAAAAAGCGCTTGCCGACTATCATAGACAGCTCGGCTGCAGAGCAGACAACGATTTATGTCAGCGGTGGTCGCCGTGGTTTAGAGATTGAGCTGCCACCAGCGCAACTAGCTGAGACCCTTGCTGCTTGCTTTAGTACTATTATTGATGACTAAAAAGTTACTGATGACTAAAAATCGTTGCCGCTAACGGGCTGTTCAATCAATCCTGAAACGATGGCTAATATTTTACTCCCTCACTCATATTTTATAAGGACATATTCATGCCACATCTAACCATTCAAATGACGCCCAATGTCAGTATTGCTCATGAAGAATCATTGCTTAAAGCCTTAAATAAAGCGTTATGGGACAGTGGGCACTTTGGCACGCCGACTGATATTAAAGCACGGATCGTACCTATTGAGACATTTTTGGTAGGCGTTGAAGATGATGAGCAGGCGTATGGCTTTATTTATGCGCATCTAAAACTAATGACTGGTCGTGACATGGTGATTCGTAATCAGCTAGCAGGGCTGCTGGTGACGGCGATAGAGCAGGAGATAGGCGCAGAGCAATCAGGGCGAGCAGCCTTACAGATATGTGTGGAAGTTGAAGAAATTAGCGCGGTGTATCATAAAAAAATGCTGGGTAGCTAAAATGCTGATATCGTCCGAAACGATGATTCATCAATCGTTATAAGTACTCACATAGCGATTTACTGGCATACGTGGGTAATATCATTATCTCAACCTTATAACCAGCCGTTTTGCCTTCAGTCGCCATCAAATTGCGGGCAATACGTAAGCGATATTTTCCGGTTGCGGGTAGGCAGCCTTGATACACGATACCGCCTTTGCTGCCATCTTGCGTACCGTTTGGCATATGTAATACGCCGACATTGGCTGTCTCAGGCGTACCAGTAAGTGGTGCAATATTAATAACGGCATATTGCCAGCTGGTGGCATCAAAGCGATACCAGCGCTCATCTTCATTGGGATTTAATTTGCCAGTGATCGTGCTACTGATCGTGCCTTTGGCAAATTTAATAGGAGTGTCAGGATTTTTAGCCAGCTCCGTAGCACTAGTTGCGCTAAAACTGATCAGTGCTGTACTGAGCAGTAGCACTCGTATAGATAATGAGGCTAAGGAAGTTTTTTGATAATCAATGGATAACATGATTGGCTCCTAAAATGGCCATTTATCTATAATGAGTTACTCATTAACCCTCATCTATGATGTATATTTATTATCGATAGGCTTTAATGAGAACGTCTGTACTTTTAGTTAAGCATAAAAAAGCGCCTACATGCTAGGCGCTTTTTTTATTAATTACTGCTTAATTGTGATGCTATCTTAGTCTAAAAAACTTAGTCTAGAAAAGCAAAGTTCTCAATCTTCATTGCTGTCATGCTTTCACTTGGTGCAACCATGGCTTCGGCATGCCCCGAGGTACGTGGTAACAACTTATCAAAGTAGAATTCAGCCGTTTGGATCTTAGCTTTGTAGAATTCTGGTGATTCAGTACCACCAGTTTCAAGCTTGTCATAAGCGACCGCTGCCATACGCGCCCAATGATAACCCATCATGACATAGCCTGAGTACATCAAGAAATCGTCTGATGCAGCAGAGATGATTTCACGATCTTTACGTGCCATTAGCATCAAGCGCACGGTTAGAGTGTTCCACTCAGCACATAGCTTGGTGAGCGCCCAAACGAATTTACGCATGTCTTTATCAAGCGCATACTCGCCACACCATTTCATGATGCTTGAGGTGTAATCACGGATGATTTTGCCTTTAGACTGCAAGATCACTTTACGACCGAGTAAATCCAATGCTTGAATACCAGTTGTACCTTCGTACATGGTGGCGATACGAGCATCACGAGCAATTAGCTCCATGCCCCATTCTTTGATATAACCATGACCGCCATAGACTTGCTGACCGTGTTTGGCCGCTTCAATGCCTAGTTCAGTTAGGAAGCCTTTTAGGATTGGTGTGTAGAAACCCAATTTGTCATCCCATTTTTCAAACTCTTCATCATCGCCATTGATGATACCCTGTGCCATTTTATCAGCATAGCGCGCAGAATGATAAATCATCGAGCGACCGCCTTCGGCAAAGGCTTTTTGGGTCAATAGCATACGACGTACGTCAGCATGGTTGATGATGGCATCAGCAACTTTTTCAGGCTCTTTCGTGCCTGATAAGGTGCGCATAGAACGGCGATCTTTTGCATACGGCAGCGCGTTTTGGAATGACAATTCAGTATGCGCCAAACCTTGGATACCAGTACCAATACGGGCTGTGTTCATAAAGGTGAACATAGCTTTTAGACCTTTGTTCGGCTCACCAATTAAGTAACCCACGGCATCATCAAAGTTCAACACACAAGTAGCCGATGAGCTAATGCCCATTTTGTGTTCGATCGATCCACAAGTCACACCATTACGCTCGCCAATTTCACCCTCAGTAGTTGGTAAAAATTTCGGTACGATAAATAATGAGATACCGCGTGTGCCTTCTGGTGCATTTGGCAAACGTGCTAAAACAATATGAACGATGTTTTCCGTTAAATCATGCTCACCACTTGAGATGAAAATCTTAGTACCGCTAAGCTTATAAGAGCCGTCATCTTGTGGAATGGCTTTAGACTTAACTTGACCCAAATCCGTACCACATTGCGGTTCAGTCAAGCACATGGTACCAGCCCAAGAGCCTTCGACCAATTTATGCAAGTAGGTTTCTTTTTGCTCATCGGTACCATATTGCATAATGGTATTGATACAGCCAGTTGATAGACCAGGATACATTGCCCATGGCCAGTTCGCCGTACCGATCATTTCAGCTTTAATTAAGTTCAATGAGGTCGGTAAGTTCATACCGCCGTACTCTTCAGGGTAAGAAATACCTTGCCAGCCGCCTTCTACAAATTGATCATAAGCTTCTTTAAAGCCTTTAGGGGTTGTGACCACACCATTTTCAAAATGACAACCTTCAGCATCTGCTGGTTGATATAAAGGCGCTAAGACATTTTCAGCAAAATCTGCCATCCCTTGAAGAATCATATCGACGGTTTCAGGATCGGCATTTTCGCCATTATCCAAATCTTTATAATGAGTTTGAAAGTCGAAAACATCATTTATTAAAAACTTGATATCACGTAAAGGTGCTTTGTAAGTTAACATAGTCGCTCTCTTTAGTTATTCGCTATCATAAATGGCTAGCTCAGTAGTTGAGCCACGTTTCATGTAAAAGGGTGTTTAATTATTTGGGGTAAGAATAGACGATATCACGGCTCGTCATTCAGATTTATCAAAAACAGCTCATCCATTTTGATTGCCTTTAAGGCATCCTTGATAAAAAACAGCTGTCGCGGCGTTACTGTCAGTATAAATCTTCTATAGCGACAAATATATAACTAATAACTAATATTCATAATTAATATTTTAAATCAAAACATTAATTTATGTATTGATGGATTCGGTTTTTATCAGCGTCTGTGGTTAAGTACCTATTAATGATAGATGTGACCGTATCAGAAAAACATTTTTTAACTGCATTTACGATATAAGGAAAGCCAATTATGAGCGCATCTAAGCGCAAGGCAACGCGAGCATCTTGGCTGACAGCGTTATTTGCTCGCATAAAGGCTTTAATTGATGGGGAGCTGGCGCATCTGCTGACAGTGAACCGTAGTAAGAGACCGTGGCATATGCCGATTATCGCGGCGATTGCGATCAGTTTCCCTGTGTTTGTGGGCGCTTATTTTGATGCTTTATCGTCAGGTATCAAAGCGTCTTTGGGGGCGATGGTTATTTTGAATATACCGTTAGTGGGCAAGCTGCCGTATCGATTGGTGACGGTGATGGCTTGGGGTTTTGCCATGTCGCTGTGCTTTGCGCTCGGTCTCATTGCTCAGCAAATCCCGCTATTAAAACTGCCGATATTTACGCTCATGGCGTTTGGTATTGTGATTTTTGGACGTTATTATCGTCAGCCACCGCCAGCGGGACTGTTTGTGATGATGGCAGGCGCTATTGCGCTATTTATACCGCTGCCTTTGGAAGACATCTTACGTGCAACTGGACTGGTGATGCTTGGCAGTGGCTTTGCTTTAGTGATGGCATTGCTGTATTCGTTATTTTTACTGGCGACGCGCCCAGCAACGCCGACGCCTACTTATAGCTACGAGCCAGATACTATTACTGAAAGTGTGATTGTCGCCAGTTTTGTCAGTTTAGTCTTGCTCATCGCCGTCACTTTACAGCTGTCCAACCCCTATTGGGCAGCAGTTAGCTGCTTTTTGATTATCCAAGGTATTCATTTGCGTACCATGTGGATTAAGCAAATACATCGTTTACTTGGTACAGTATTGGGCGTGGTTTTGGCGAGTTGGATGTTGTCTTGGGGATTGTCAATATGGGGTGTCGCACTGGCGATACTGACGATGATGCTTTGTATCGAGACGTTGGTGGATCGACATTATGGTTTGGCAGTCATATTTATCACGCCGCTGACGATATTTATTGCAGAATACGGGAGTGGTCTACCGTTTTCTGAGTCCGCCTATCAAGAAGTGATTCGCACGCGCCTTTTTGATACTGTGATTGGCTGCTTGGTGGGTCTGAGCGGCGGAGTAGTGATGCATTCGACCAACTTACGCATACCACTACGGCGTATCGAAAACTGGCTGCTGGCGCGCTTTAGCTAATTGATGAGTGTCAAATCATCAGTACGTTTGAAATCAAGTATTAATCAAAGTCGCATGAGCTAAGTTCATGCGACTTTTTTTATGTCAATTTTCGATTAACGATTGTGTAGCGTTTCGGTCGCTTGCGCAACATCGATCGTATGACCTGTCCAACGCTCAAAACTTAGCGCTGCTTGCCCGATGAGCATGCCATAACCATCAGAAATCTGTGCGCCACGCGCAGAAAAATGCTGCAGAAACGGTAGCGGGCGTCCGTACATCATGTCATAAGCATAGTCACCGTTTAGCGTGTCGCTTAGTGGTAGCGTATCTGCTGATAAACCAATAGAAGTCGCATTGATGATAATATCAAACTGTCCATTTAAATCCGCTGTGCGACAAGTTTCAATCTGCTGCTCATGAATAGCAGTGCTTGCCGCGCTAAGCTCAATGACTAACGCTGTTGCCTTGCTCAGCGTGCGATTGGCAATCGTAAGATGTGCGATACCGGCTTCAATCAATGGCAATATTACCCCACGTGCTGCGCCGCCTGCACCAATGAGTGCCACACGTGCACCATTCAATGGCCAACCCAAACTTACGATGTGATTGACCAGTCCTTGTCCATCGCTATTATCGCCATACAATGCCTCAGTAATTGGCACGCCACTTTTTACCAGCGCTTTATTTAGTAACAGCGTATTGACTGCGCCTGCAACCTTGGCATGTTCCGATAAACCACCGCGCGCCGCGCAGCAGTCATAAGCGATTTGTTTAAAAGGTACAGTGACGTTGGCTCCAACGCCGCCGCCCTGAAAAAACGCCTCAAGTACCGCGGTAAAACTGGCTGCATCATCGGGGCAATATTGGCGTTGATAGCTAATCTCAATACCCGTCTGCGCTGCAAATAACGTATGAATTTCAGGGGATTTGCTGTGGGCAATGGGATTGCCGATAACGATAAAATGCTGGGTCATAATAGGTCTGCTTGCGATAAGAGGCAAAAATTGATCAGTAGAAGGGCATCGATATACAATCATCATAAGGGATAACACGATATTTGACAAATCAGTGGTCTAACGAGTAAACACTTGAATAGGTAGGTTTTTTGACAGATTATGTCTTTAACAAATCTGTACTGTCTGGGAGCGTTATCCGTAACGTAAAGGGTGGTCAAGTGTTAAGCAGTTGGGTAAACTAGAGAGTATGAAAATTTTATATTGATATTTTGGCAGTTGCATAACTATCAGTAACTGAACTGTCAAAAACCAAGTCATAAGAAACTGACATAACAAACTGAGTCATACAATACCAAGTATAAGAACGCTTGTTTATAAAATATAATGTCCATTATCAGCGGCCTATCTGCCTGCTCGTTAATACTATTTTGAGAATCATCTAAAAGTGTGAGTAAATTGCCCATGTGGAATAATAGCCTACAGACCCTCTTAGTCGGTACGATAATGGCAGTCGGTGTGTCGCTCAGTGGTTGTGATAGCAGTAAAGACGACGCCCAAAACCAAGATGCCGATATGAGCGAGCAAAGCGTCGCTGACGATGCGCTAGTACAGGACAATGCTGCGCCGAACGCCGATTTAGACGGCGCTACTGCTCAGCAAGGTACACAAGTGAAATATGACGTTGCGGGATGGGGCACTAAAAATGTAGCGTCACTGAACGTCGATAATTTAGATGAGATCAAAGCGACTTTTGGCAAGGTCATGAGCACTGACGAGAACAGCCTCGACTATGCCAGTAATCCAGCCGCCAAATATCGCTTTATGGATACCGATGCGCCGTATTTGGATCTGATTGATTCTGAAAAATATCTCGAACTGGGCTGGTACTTTGCCAATCCTACTGACTCTGATAAAGAAAAAGAGATAAGTCAAAACCATGCCGAAAAAGCGCATAAGCTTGCCCGCCAACTGATGGGTGATGAGGGCGGACAACTGATTTCTGATATGCTTAATGGTCAAATTATCAAAAATAAAGTCATCGGTGGACAAAAAATAGAACTGGCAAAATGTGAGTTCTACAGTTGTATGCTAGTCATCAATAAATCTGCTGCCCAAACAGATAAGAAGTAAGCTGTGCTTGCTATCATGCCGTTCAATAATTGGCTATGCATACATCCATCAAGTGTTACGACGGATAGCTCAGACACAGTATCGCTAGACAATCGTGGGTTGGCATATGGCGATGGTTTTTTTACCACGATGGGGGTCATCGATGGGCAGATACTGTGGTTGTCTCATCATCAGCAGCGCCTTATTTCCCATGCTGAAGCTTTACAACTTGAATTAGACAGTCATTCTATCATGGCTATAATACGGACGCATGCCGAGCAACTACAACAAGGCATGCTGAAGCTTATGGTGACTCGCGCCGTGCAAGATATCCGTGGTTATGGCTATGTGCCAACCACGTCTGGTAGTGCTTGTGAGATTTGGCTAAAATCCTCTGCGATGACCGTCACTACGACTGAGCAATTACGCTTGCCTAATGGATGCTTAATCCCGATGCAGCCTATCAGTTCTGCCATTTGCCTATCTTCGCAGCTTGCTTGCTTACCGCAACCATTAGCCGGACTCAAAAGCCTCAATTGCCTTGATAATGTGCTGGCAAGTGGCGAGCTACAAAGCATCAAAGCCAAAGTATTGGAAGACAATATCAAACCCAGCATCAGTGAGGGGCTGCTACGAGATATGAGTGGTCGTTGGGTTGAAGGTACGATGAGTAACGTCTTCTATCAGTTGTCAGACTCGCCTTTATCAACACTATCATCAGAAAAAACGTCATCAGAAAAATTGTCTACGCTACCGCTTTATGAAGACAATGCAAACTATCTAACCACTGGTCAATGGTATACACCATCCATGGCGAAATCTGGCGTCGCTGGCGTGATGCGGCAAGTGCTTATCGATGCGTTATCGACTAGCAAACATCCCGTCATTATCAGATCATTAAAAGATGAGGATTTGCCACGACTAAGCCAGCTATTCTTTTGCAATGCGCTGCGCGGTGTCATGCCAATGAGTAGCCTGACGTTATTATCGGGTGAAATGGTGAGATTTTGAGCGATTCTAATCGTATTTAAAAATATTAAACTTGGTATCAATAAAGTCATCTGGGTACAAAATAACTTCCTCATTGTGATACATATCTTGCGCTTTTAATAGTGCTTCTTGCTCGTTCTCTGCGTTAACCTCCACGATATTATTCAACGTCTCGACAATCTCTATCTGAAAGGCTCTCTTCAGTTTTTTATCTACTTTCATCATTACTATCCCCGATATACGCTTATCAAAATTTCCTGAGTATTTATATATTCTAGGTTAGCAAAGGCGCTTAAAAAGAAGTGATCGTCTTTTGTTACGTAGACTTGTGCGATAAGGAAAATCGATCAATGATAGTGTTTTGATAAGGAGAGATATCCATGGACTACATCTACGAAGATGAACGAATACCTTTACAAATCCGTCGACTATTAATTTTTGATGAGATTTGCAAATTAGCAAAAAAACAACCTGATGAAATTATTCATTTATCAAGATTCACTGAATTGTCGCTCGGTGTTATGTATTTGAAAGACTTTAAAAAATTTATCGCGTTTGGCGGCGTGTTTGAGTATGCAGAAACAAGAGAAGAAGTTATCGAGCAACGCATTAGAGTTTTTCCTAATGATGAACCAGTCACACGTGCGCTGACAGTCAATTTAAAGCAGTTTACTCAGCCCGCGCGCACAGCTATACAGCTAGTTTGGTATTGGAATAAGTATGTTAAAAATAGAATGCACGCTTATGTCGATTATCGAGAAGAGCACTTTTTTAAAATCAATGATGAAATTGATGGAGAGTATCCACCGCATAAGTTTCATGGCCGTTTAGTTGCAACGGCACGTTTACCTTTATGGGACGATAGAGAGGAATTAATTGCAGATGTCTACCGTAATAATAAAGGGCAACCAAGACCTGAACGCTTCAATGAGAAACGTTTAATATAATTTTCGATAATGCCCGCGACCGATAAATTCAATAATGCCTCTATCACGTAACACTTGTAGCTGCTGACGAATTTTATCTTTAATATGATTGTTTTCGGGATGCTTAAGCTTTAATAGTTCAGCAAAAGCATAAACCTGATTGAGAGAAAAATTAACGTTCAGTTTATCAATACATTGCCAAACATCTAACGTCCAACCACGTGAGGTCGTAGATTGCTCGCGTAAAAACAAGGTTTTTTGAAATTGCTCGGTGACATTATCGCGTGGTATGACTTGCTGGTTTTTCACCAAAAATACTTTGCCTGATTCGGGCACTTGTCGTAAATCAATATTGCAACCAACCCAACCGGCACGTTTGGCAGTGACTGATAAAGGCTTACGTTTAACAATCATATCAGGCTTAAAAAAATGCTTAGGAATAATCAGGAAGTTGTTAACGCTATATTCTTGAGAATAGGTTAAAAAGAAAAAGTTAGGATTATTGTCGCTACTGATACGCTCAATCATGGTGTCATAAGCGCCATCATTGATAATATTGCTTAACTTTGCTTGCTTACTTTTTAGCTCATATTGCTCATTACAATTTGCACAATAAAAGTCAGCGACAGGCTTATTGTTAGTAAATTCCGCCAATGGTTCAGCATCGCAATTAGGGCAGTAACTTTGCTTAGCAACCCAATCCTCGCTTAATACACGAATTTTTTGAGGTTCGGATTTGTAGTTTGCAGCGAGACTTTGATTAAAATGTAGGTTCATAACCAGTTTTCGTTATTAGAGAAAAGGAAAAACAACAAAAGAAGGTAGAAATATTAGCCCATATCAGCAGGCGTAAATACCAAGATAATTCATAAGCTAAGCAAATACCATTGAAAATCGCACGGTTCAGTGCTAAATTCTAGCAAACTTCTGCCTCGCGAGTTGCCATGAGCAAGCCTACATCTGAAACGCCTCCTGAACGCCCTAATGAAACGCCATCGAATAAACCAGATAGCAGTGTTGAGGAGCGTGTCGATACCACACTACCGGACACGCAACCAGCAGTTGATGGGGTAGAGGAAACGCCAGCGACAGATGTGTCACTCATCAGTGGAGCGGCTAAGCCACGCGAATATAAAGCGGATAATCAATCGTTCTTTATGCAGCGTGGTTATCAAGTGTTGCTAGTGTTGGGGCTTATCGCTGCGTTTTTCTTAGTGATGGTCTATCAGACATTGTTTGGGCGGATTGAGCAGCCAAAGCAAATGGTCACCATTGAGCAGGGTCAGAGCTATTACGGCTTACTGCCGCAGTGGCAACAGCAAATCCCGCTGTTCTCTGCCACGATTGCCAAGCTCTATATGAAAACACAAGTCGATGGCCCCTTACATGCTGGTATTTATCAATTACCAGAAAACCCTACCTTTGCTGAAACGCTACATATACTTGGGCAAGGGGTAAAAGCATCGATGGTAAAAGTGCAAATCATTGAAGGCAAAACCTCTAAAGATTTATATCAAACATTACGGGATAATAAAGGCATCAAAAAAGAGGTGCTGACTGACGATAGTGGCAATGATAGAGACAATGCTGGTATTGCTCAAGCGTTGGATTTGGTCGGTATATTGCCAAATGAAGTGATCAATAGTAACGACCCTATCGTCAATCACAATCTTGAAGGTTGGTTTGCCCCTGACACTTATTACTATGGTGAAGGTAGCACTGATAAGCAGGTACTGACCGATTTATATAAGCGTCAACAGCAAGTATTGACTGAGGCGTGGGAAAATCGTGCGCCCAATTTACCTTATAAGACGCCTTATGAGGCGTTAGTGATGGCCTCTATTATCGAAAAAGAAACCAGTGTGGCAGAAGAGCGTCCTTTGGTCTCTGCGGTGTTTAGAAATCGCTTAGATAAAGGCATGCGAATGCAGACCGATCCGACCATCATCTATGGTATGGGCAGTCGCTATGAAGGCAACATTCGCCGCAAAGACATTGATGAAAAAACGGCTTATAACACCT
Organism: Psychrobacter sp. TWP2-1-2; assembly: GCF_049896785.1. Lineage (NCBI taxonomy): Bacteria > Pseudomonadati > Pseudomonadota > Gammaproteobacteria > Moraxellales > Moraxellaceae > Psychrobacter > Psychrobacter sp. TWP2-1-2. Next base: position 196,020 of record NZ_JAFCVA010000005.1, read on the forward strand.
ATCAAATGGATGGCCTACCGCCAACACCTATCGCGCTACCATCGGCTGCCTCTATCGAAGCGACCTTGCATCCAGCAGATAGTGACGCATTGTACTTTGTGGCGACAGGTAATGGCGGGCACAAATTTACCAATAGCTTGGCGGCGCACAATCAAGCGGTAAAAGAATATCTCGGCGTCATGCGTGAAAAAAAATCACAAACCCCGCCGCAGTAATTCAATCCTCTATCTTTTTTCAAAACCTATCGTGAACTGAGCGTTATACAACTGTCTACATAACGACATAACGCTCATCAATGACATAAGGTCATATCATGTCAGCATCTATACAAGACCATGTATCTCAAACAGTCCAGTCGCAAGCAAGTCAGCCCAAAGCAAGCAATGACATCAATGATATCGCACTTAATCAAGGGCGCTTTATCAGTTTTGAAGGTACTGAAGGCGTAGGCAAAACGACTGCCATTGAGCAGCTGTGCACACGCTTAGACGATAACAATATTGCGTATCTGCGTACCCGTGAGCCGGGTGGTAGCCCGTTTGCAGAACGTTTGCGCGCTATATTGTTGGACCCTGCGACCGATATTAATGATGATACAGAGCTATTACTACTATTTGCGGCGCGCTGCGACCACATGCAGCAAGTGATTTTGCCAGCGCTGCAACGTGGGACGTGGGTAATATGCGACCGTTTTACCGATTCTACCATTGCTTATCAGGGCTTTGGGCGGGCACATGGCGATGCGGTGGTACGAGCCAAAATTGAATCGCTTATCGAGCAGTTTGTGCCGCAACTACCTGAGCTGACATTGTGGCTGGATTTGCCCGTATTAGAAGGCATGGCACGCGCTAATAAACGTAGCGCCGCTGATAGATTTGAGCAGCAAGCGACCGAATTTTTTACTTGGGTGCATAAAGGCTTTAACACGCTGGTGACTCAGCACCCCGAACGGATACAGCGCATTGACGCATCAGGCACAGCCGATGAGGTGAGCGCGCGAGTATGGCAGGCGGTACAAGGCAGATTTGATGTTTCGTAACGGATTTTATAAAGCCATCACCTAGCCAAATAAAAAGCCCCAACATTGCATTGGGGCTTTTGTGATTTATAAACTATGATATTTTATAAAGTATCAAAACAGTCATCAAGATATTGTCAAAACTGTGTTGAATTAAAGCTGTGGCAATGATCATTTATCCTGTCTATTCACCGCTTTATTATCTGAAATTTCTTGAATATTGCCTTTGTTAATATTGTCTTTAGTGATATCGCCTTTAGTAATATCGACATCAGAGCTTGCATTGGTTGTATTATCTTGACCAGAGTCGGGTAGACGATTTGGATCAAGCGCGCCTTTCTTAGTTTTAGGTGCGTTGCCATTACCATTCGTACTACTGTTGCTAGACACTTTATTTTTAGGAATTGCCTTCGAAGTCGCTGTCGAGTTGGCTGACATGACGCCTTTATTAACGACGTCAATAGACTCATCTTTTGAGGTTATTACTTTGTCATTCAAGGTGTCTGGCGTGGTTTTAGTTCCACCACTGCTGCTCGAATGGTTTGATATTTCATTATCTGCATTTTGCTCAGCGACTTTCTGCTCAGTGATTGCCTGCTCAGCAATTATTTCTTTAGCGCTGTCGCTCTCAGTGGCAGTGGATTGTTCTGTTGTATCAACACTATCATCGCTCAGCTCTTTTTCTTTACGCTTTTCAGGTGCTTTTGAGCTGGACTCAAAGTTAGCATCAGCTGCCAGTCGCGCCTGCTCTTGTTTAGGTGTCACGTCGACAGGTTTTGGCTGTACTTCATCTTCCACTACCAGTGAGATGAGCTTGCGATCGCGTGGTACGATACCATCAAACTTATCGGTAATGACGTGTAGCTTGCCTTCTTTGTCGATTGTATACAGCGGCACGAATTGCTTATTGTCGGCTTTGTATTGCTCAAAGCTGTAGCTGTCAGTAATGTTGGTAATCTTGATACGGGCTTTTTTTGACAGCATGCTGGCAAGTTTGGTATAGGTGACGTCTTTGCCAAACAGCCACTGCGAGTGGAAATTGCCTTGCTTATCATCGCGCTCGCTTTTGACCTTTTCGTCGCTGAACTTGAGACGGTACAATTTACGCTCACCAAATTCATGACGATAATGAATTTCAGACAAGGTATTCATCTCTTTGTCCATACTCATGGCAAACAGCCGACCGATACCGATCAGGTCAAGATGATGATCGGCATGATCAGAGATGGGATTGCCAAAATAAGTACGCAGACCACTCATGCGTGCGCGGGCAATATTGGTATAGTTGTTGTGTGCGACGATGACATCAAAGCCTTGATCTTTTAGAGAAGTTGCTACCAAAAGCGCAATGGGATTTGAGCCGACAATAAGAATACCATTGGTCTCAGGCTCACGGACACCCAGCAAGTTGCCGACTATTTTTGCCCCCAAGCCCTGAATCATAACCGTGCCAATAATGACCATAAATACTAAGGGTACGAGTAGTTCAACACCTTGGATATCGTACTCTTGCAGACGAATAGCAAACAGTGATGAGATAGCTGCAGCGACGATACCACGTGGCCCAATCCAACTAATCATCAGCTTTTCATTGGTCTTTAAGTTTGAGCCAATAGACGATGCCCAAACGGATAAGGGTCGCGCCACAAACATGACGATAGCAAGTAACACCAGACCTGCGAAACCAACGCTAAGTAAGCTTTCCAGCTCTACACGTGCTGCAAGGATAATAAACAGCACAGAGATAAGAAGGATGGTTAAAGATTCATTGAACTCTAAAATCGTATCGCGTGGGAATTTTGGCCAATTCGCCAATGCCACGCCCAATACGGTGACTGTCAATAGCCCAGACTCATGCTCTAAATGGTTCGATACTGAAAATAACACCAAGACAAAGGCGAGCGTAAAGACATTGCGTAAAAATTCAGGAATCATATGCCGACGCATCAAGAAGGCAAGCAGCCAAGCGCCTGCCATACCCATCGCTGTCGCTAATACCACGATTTTAGCAAACAATAAGATACTGCTGGCTTCGCCGCCTGAGATGATGTATTCATAGACCAAAACCACGGCAATAGCGCCGATTGGGTCAATGATGATACCTTCCCATTTGAGGATATTAGAGATCGTCTTATTGGGACGCACACTACGTAATAGCGGCATAATCACCGTTGGACCCGTGACGCACACGAGCGCACCGAACAGCAAAGCAATCAGTGGATCGACATCGAATAAGAGATAAGTCGATAACGCCACGATAGCAATGGTGATAAGTACACCGACCGACACCAGCATTTGCACCACGGTGCCATGCTGTTTAATCTCGTCAAACTCTAACGTCAGCGAGCCTTCAAATAGGATAATCGCCACGCCCAAAGAGATGAAGGGAAACATCAGCTCTCCCAGCACCAAGTCAGGATCGAAGACTCCCAGCACTGGGCCCACGATAATGCCAATCAGTAATAAAAATAAAATGGACGGTTGCTTTAAATACCAAGCCAACCATTGGGCAGCAATGCCAATCCCAACCACGCCAGATAATAATAGGGCGGTATCCATAAATTGATCCTTTTATAATCTTGTCGTATTTTATAGCTATCAACCGCTTTTTTAGAGTCGCGGTTGCCAGTAGTATAGTAATAAGTTGACGCTACTCGCTATAGAGACACATCTCTATAAAACGTAAGCGACGACAATGGTATCCATCATGAATCACAACATGAGCCAGATATGATATAACTACTATAGAGTAGTAAAGACAAAAGCATTGCTAGAAAAAATCGTCAATCTCATATCAATCGTATATGGCATCAAGCTCGCTCAGTCTATTATTGATAGTACTGTCACGCGACTTTTTTTATCCATTTATCTTGAATCGACCATCTCATTATTCTAGTGATGCAAAAGATGAAAAATAAGGGTGGTAATAGCCAGCTTTATAAAACAATAGTCAATAATGATTATTTGTAGACTTTAGTTTGCTTAAAAAGTTATTTGGCTTGCTATCATAACATGCTTTTATTTCACGCTGAGCAAGGCCGTATCTAGCACGATATCAGTAGGCAGCGGTAAAAACATACAATAACTGGGTTAAATAATCGCGCCTTGGGTTATCCTACATGATCGGAATAATGACAAAGCAGCACGATGACTTATCATACAGTAGCTGTCTTTATCATGCACCTAGCGAGGATTATCATTGTTTTGGGGTTTTTGTAGAAGGAAAGGCGAATGGTCGATGGCATAAGGGTATAAAAAACAGTAATCTAATAAACGACTAGATAGTGACTAAAAAGGTTGGCTGTCATAACATTAAGTGCCGATGCAACGTTTGTCATATACGGACTTGGTTAAAATTAAAACATCGTATACGCCTCACTAGCGATAGTAGCCAAAACATAACCACTAAAAATAACAACGATTACTTATATGGAGGACAACATGCCTATCAATATGCTTACAGCGCAATCTAAGTTTTATGTGCCGCATTGGTTAAAACGTAGTGCGCTGGTGCTTGCTGTCAGTACCTCGATGGTTACTGGCGTCACTGCCACCGCCATGGCGAGCGCCCAAGCTGTCGTCACCACGGCGGATTTTTCTGACTTAGTGCAGCAAGTTACCCCAGCCGTTGCCCGCGTAAATGTCACCAAGACCGTCAGCGAGGCTGAGCTTGCCAAAGCCCAAACAGCCGAATTGTTGCGGCAGTTCTTTGGTGATCGTTTACGTATTCCTGATCAGGCTGCCACGCCAGCGATTGAGCATGCTTATGGCACGGCTTTTTTTGTCACAGCTGATGGTTATATGCTAACCAACCATCATGTGGTGGAGGGCGCTGATAAAATCACTGTCACTCTTAACGATAGAACGGAGCTTGATGCAACCTTGGTTGGTAGTGATGAGCGCTCTGATGTGGCAGTGCTAAAAGTCTCGGGTAACCAATTTCCTGCTTTGCCTATTGGCGACTCGAATGCTCTGAAAGTAGGGGAACCAGTGCTAGCCATTGGTTCGCCATTTGGTTTTGATTACTCAGCATCGGCGGGCATTGTCAGTGCTAAATCACGCAGTTTTTCACGCGATACCAGCGTGCCATTTATCCAAACAGACGTGGCATTGAACCCGGGTAACTCAGGCGGTCCACTATTTAATCAGCGCGGTGAAGTGATTGGTATTAATTCGCGTATCTTTAGTGGTACTGGTGGTTATATGGGTCTGTCGTTTTCCATTCCGATTGATGCGGCGATGGATATTTACGAGCAGCTAAAAACCGATGGCGAAGTGGTGCGTGCTTATTTAGGTATTTATCCGCAAGACATCGATCGCAATTTAGCAGAAGCTTATAACCTAGATCGTCCTCAAGGTGCACTACTGACAAGAGTATCACCAGACTCACCTGCACAAAAAGCTGGTCTAAAACCTGGCGATATCATTTTGCAATATAATGAGGTGCAAATTATGCGCGCCTCAGATTTATTAAACTTGCTCAATCGTGCCAAACCGAGCGATAGCTTCCGCGCACAGATTCAGCGTAACGGTAAGCAGATGACCATCAGCGGCAAACTCACTTATGCGCCCAATGATGTGAGAGCACAAGGCGGCGATCAGCAGAATGATGAGGTGCAGTTAGGCTTGCGTTTACGTAACTTGACCGCTGATGAGCAAGCAGAAATCGCAGTGGACAATAAGACGGGTATTTTGGTCACCACAGTTGACCCAACGGGATTGGCGGCGCGCTCAGGTCTATTGGCAGGTGATGTGATTACCAATTTTCACCAAAAGCCAATTAAAAAGGTCACAGATTTTTCAAGCGCGATTTCATCATTGCCCAAAAAAGGCGTAGTGACCATTGAAATTATCCGCCAAGGTATTCCCGCGATCATTGGTTTACGTATTGAGTAAGCTTTGATAGCTTGGTAGGAGTAATGGGTAGTCGGGGCAGCAATTGAGCATGGCATAACAGGCGCGTCAATAATTCTACTTGTCTATGATAGAGCTCGACCCCTATAATGGCTGATTTTTTTAACCATGACTTAAAATAATCTAACACTGTCACTAACTTATTCATGGAGCGATTTATTTATCGCTCTATACGTTCTAATATAGGGTAAGCCAGTTGCTAGGCTCATACTCTCTCGTAACCATCAGGTAATTATGACTGACCATGCTCTTTATATCCTAAGTATCTCTACGACAGCAGTATTGCTTGCGTATATTATACTGTGGTCAGGATTACAAACGTTCAATGCCAATCCTACCAAACGTTTTATGCGTATTTGGTTGAAGTTGGCACTATATTATGCTGCCTATACTATGCCCGTTTGGGCTTTGCTGTTGGTGATAGGTTGGTCGCAAGAAATGTTGCCGATACTGCCGCAGCTATCACTGACACTCGTGCTAGTGGCCGTATTTGCAATGGGGTTCTATTTTTATACCGTGGTGATACAACCCAATCGTTTACGTTTAGATCATCATGCAATCGACTTAGATTTATCCACACCGTTGACGGTTGCCGTATTGGCTGATTTACGCATAGGCTTGTATAGCGGCAAGCCGCGTCATATTCGTAAACTGGTTGCTACCATCAATGCGTTACCAGCAGATGCGGTGCTGATTACGGGCGACTGGTTGTATTACCCAAGTGCTGATTTAGTGGGTCAGCTCATGTTGTTTAAAGGGGTTAATAAGCCTATTTATACAGTGATGAGTACCTCAGACTTGCGTTATCAATCGATTAATACGACCAAGCAAGGACAGCCGCTATTAGAAGATACGTTGTCTAGTGCCTTTGATGTACTCGATATTAGCTATATTGGTCAACAGTGTACCTCGCTGCCACTTAAATGTACTGGGGCTACTAATGCGCTTCCAGTAATGCCCAGTGCGAGTTATTCTAAAAATAATAAAGAGGGTTTTAGACAGCAAAATTTGGAAAATAGCCCAACCGTCGCCGTGCTTTGCGGCTGGCAAGATGTTCCTAAACAGTTTGCTGATATTGAAGAGGCAAATGCGTCTGATAAAGCCGCACTTGGTGCTGAAATTGCTAATACCACGAAGCCCGTCATCATCTTGGCTTCACGATTTGATAGTATTAGCGATTTGCCAAAATCCTTACAGCCACGACCACTATTGATTACTGGTGCAGCAAAGGCGATTCAAAAAAATATATGGTTGGCACAAAAACAAAAAAATATTGAGCGTAGTAGCGAGCAGTCAACCCTGTTGAATAATAGCCGCATGGGCAAGCAGCGGGGTTTATACCAACATGGCAGTGCGCAGATATTTGTCAGTAGCGGTATTGGCACACGAGGGCTGCCTTTTCGCTTGTATCGCCCCACTATCGATGTGTTGACGATTCGTTAACATGACTCAAAAGACTTATCAGCGCTGGTTCATTGCGCTAAACTGAGAGTTGAATAATAAGGCTGTTGGTTTGTAGGTTGTAATGGCATGTCAGCAATTCAATTGATTGAACGTTAATTGATTGATAGCGGTCAAATCAAAATATGCTACACTAGCAGGCGTTTTTATTATTCTATTTTTAGTATTAAATAAGCGTTGTCGGTCATTGGCAAAAATAAGGCCAAGACGGCTTTGGGCACCTATATTGCGAACGCTTTTATCATAGAAAAAGATTGATAATAAAAAATACTCAGCATTAATATCAAGCAAGATATTGCCAATGTTGCCTATGAATGTACACAATATGAGTGCAGGCGTAGACGTAATCATTGACACTTGCCAACGACCTATCATGTGACAGCTTTGAAAAAAGCTAGGATAATACAGTAAGGCACGGTTATGAGCACAGCATACGATGAGATAAAAACCCGACTACAAGGCTCAATGGTAGCCTTGGTAACGCCCATGCATCCTGACGGCACGGTTGATTATAAACGTCTGGCGGATCTCATAGATTGGCAGATTGAGCAAGGCACGCATTGTCTCGTTGCCGTTGGTACTACTGGCGAGTCAGCGACCCTATCTATGCAAGAGCACAGCGATGTTATTCGCTACTTTGTTCAGCATGTCAAAGGTCGTGTACCAGTGATTGCTGGAACAGGTGCCAATAATACGATGGAAGCCATTAAGCTGACCCAAGATGCTGCCGACGCTGGTGCAGATTGTGCGTTATTGGTTGCGCCTTATTATAACAAGCCGCCACAAGAAGGCTTATACCAACATTATAAGGCTATCGCGCGCGCGGTGAATATTCCGCAGATGCTCTATAATGTGCCAGGACGTACGGTCGTTGATATTGCACAAGAGACTGTAGAACGTCTGGCTGATATCGATAATATCGTCGCGATTAAAGATGCCACAGGCTCTATTGCTCGCGGTGAGCAATTGATCAAAGCAGTTGGCGATAGAATCGTCGTGCTATCTGGCGATGACAGTACGGCGCTTGATTTGATGACATTTGGTGGTAAAGGTAATATCTCAGTTACTGCCAACGTCGCCCCGAAAGCGATGAGCGAGACTTTTACAGCGGCGCTTCGTGGTGATTTTGATGCGGCTCATAAAGTCCATGATGTGGTCAAGCATTTACACCGTGACTTGTTCATTGAGTCAAGTCCTATCCCAGCAAAATATGCGCTTCATAAAATGGGTATGATAGATACTGGTATTCGTCTGCCTTTGGTATGGTTGGCTGAACAACATCATGCCACTATTGATGAAGCCTTGGTGCGTGCGAACTTATTATAAAATGATGCGTGTAAATGCTAACTCAGAGAGATAATATGATGAAAACATCATCACCGACTGCAAAAATATTCCCTGCGCTGCTGACCTTAATATTGGGAAGTACCTTAGTATTGAGCGGTTGCCAAAGTGCTAAAAACTTACTTGGTAAGCGTGACAATGGTAGCTTAGAATATCAGCAAAGCAAGAAGCTTGTGCCAATCGAGCTGCCTGCTAACAAAGAACCAGCTCCTTTTGTACCTTTGTATGCAACTCCTAATGCTGGTGCAAATACGCTGAAATTACAGAACGAATCAGGTAATCAGTACCAGCTACCGAAGCCTGAGCGCGCTGTCAGTAGTCCTTCGAATTAAAGCTATTTCCTTATTTATACCGCTGACATTTTACAGTGATTAATGTAAATATTATTCATTCTGTCATACAAAAATCAGCGGTCGCTGCGCGTTTTTACCACATAAGCTTGAACGAACAGGAACTCCCATAATGCAAAAGCAACAACTGCTGTATAAAGGCAAAGCCAAATCTGTCTATGAAACTGAAGACAACGACCTGCTGATCTTACATTTCCGTGATGACACTTCAGCGCTTGATGGTAAGCGTATTGAGCAATTAGCACGCAAAGGTGTCGTTAATAATCGTTTTAACGCTTTCATAATGCAAAAACTGGCTGATGCTGGTATCGAAACGCATTTTGAAAAGCAATTGTCTGAAGATGAAGTATTGGTCAAGCGTTTAGAGATGATTCCAGTTGAGTGCGTGGTTCGTAACTTTGCTGCGGGCAGCTTGGTTCGTCGTTTGGGCTTAGAAGAAGGGCAAGCATTGACGCCGCCTACTTATGAATTGTTTTATAAAGATGATGCACTGGGTGATCCAATGGTCAATGAGTCACTTGCTGTGTCTCTTGGCTGGGCAACCGAAGCACAACTTGCCAGAATGGAAGAGTTGACTCATCAAGTAAATGAAGTGTTAAATGCGTTATTCGAAGCAGGTGATTTGATACTGGTTGATTTCAAACTAGAATTTGGTGTGTTCCATGACCGTATCGTCTTAGGGGATGAGTTTTCACCAGATGGCTGCCGTATTTGGGACAAGACGACTAAGAAGAAGCTGGATAAAGACCGCTTCCGTCAATCATTAGGCGATGTCATTGAAGCTTATGAAGAAGTGGCTAACCGTATTGGTGTGCCATTAAGCTAGATATTTGATTGGCACTGCATTGCAGGTCAATCTTTAGCGTAAAACAAAAAACTGAGCCATGTGCTCAGTTTTTTTGGCTTAAATTTTCTACCTATTCGATTATAAAAAAGCCAACACCCGCTTACGCAAGTATTGACTCATTTTTTAATTTATTTAATTACAGAGGATTTTGTGCAAAGTATCGTTCTAGATTATTCACATCAGAGCTAGGACGTGGCTGACGCATGTTTTCAACAATGCCGTTATAAAGTTGGTCTTTCGGTGCGTTATGGAATTTATTGAGTTCAGGATCCATATACGGCAGCTGCTGTTTACGTTGGAAATATTGATGTAATTGCAAGGTGATAGCTTGCATACCGACGTTATAGTTTGCCCAAGCACTATCATGACTGCCCCAATGATGACCAAACTCATGACCAATCACACCGATGTCAGCATTGAAATAATGTGAATAGAAATACCAAGTATCGATACCTAATATATCTCCACCGCCTAAACCGCCACCGATGGTAGTAATCCCTAAGCGAATATCACCACGATTCATTATTTGATTAAAATACTGGGTATATTGTTGTGGCGTATAATAGCCACCCTCACCAACAATTGGACCTGCATTGCCAAAGAAATCACTGCCTATGGCTTTTTTCTGGTCAAACCAAACTTTTTCAAATTCAGGGCTGCTGACAAGGTAAGAAAAATTGGTCATCATAATGACCCACTCACGTGCATAGACGGGATTAACTTTCTCCCACTGCCCATCATTGCGAGAATATTTACCGAAGGAGATACCCCATTTAGGTTTGATCGTAGCCAGCTTTTGTACAAGCGCATCTGTCTTCGATGCCACTTTAATGTCTAATAAATCAAGCGGCAGCTGCTTAAATTGGTTTAAGCCTGCTAATTGAATAGAGCCTTTATCGTCTACTAATGGATAACGATTTTGATCACTGATCTCCAAAGTAAGCTTGGTCTGACTAAATGGCGCTAATTGATCCAAATGCGCGATAGTGAACCATTGATCAGTACCTTTTAATTTGGCTTGGATGTCTAAATTACTGACGGCAGCAGCACTGTAACTCTGAAGCTGAATATTATTTCTATTAACAGTCGCTGATAAAATATTACTGATTTTAAAATAGCGTAAGTTAGAGTTGGTTAAAGTATCCCAATCTTCGCCATCTTGTAACATATAGGTTTGGCTCAACGCCGCAGCCTGCTGCAATTGGGTAACATAACCGGTTTGATTCGACCGATATTGTTGAATAGTTTGTATCGGTAATATCGTTACTTTGCCGTTACTTAACTGTAAAACCTTCTCTTTATTGACTACCATATCCGTGGCTTTGTTTAGGTTGGCATTAGTGCTACTGCCTTCTAAACGGTAGGCTTTAAAACTGTCTTGTGCCTTAGGGAGGAAGTTTACTGCGCCTCTTAGCTCTTCTGGTTTGAAGCTTTCTACATGTCCACTGTTACGTGAGCCATAGAATAAACCATCATCGGCGGTATTAAAGATGTTGATACCCGGATTGGTTTGTTTTAAAGGGACAATATCGTTTCCGGTTGCCTCTTGTTGAATCGTCGAGACATCATATACATACACTTGACCATTATCGAAGCTTGCATATAGTAAATCACCAACCGCTTCTAAACGTACATTACAATAAATATTACCGCAGTTTGGTAAAGACAAACGCGCATGCTTCTTAGCTTTTAGTGTATTACCAGGTACAACATCGCTTTGTTTCCAGACGTTAATACGATTGTGTGTATCCGCCGCAAAAACATACTGATCGTTTGCAGCGACAGAAATTGGATGAACCACCGCAAGATTTTCTTGGTCACCTGACCATGAACCTGTACCTAGAGACATCACCAACTGTGCTTCACCGGTAGCAATATCAAAGATATCGACTCGATTTGAGGACAAAGAAGAAGTATATAAACGATCTTTATAAATACTAATATCCGTCAACCGATTCCAAGACTGCCCAATACCACTTATAGTTTCTGGTTGAATAGGTGCCAAAACATTTTTAGTATTTAAGTCATAACGCAAAATATTAGCCGTTCCAGTATCGTTGGCAATATATAAAAGACCGTTTCTAGCAGCGATCGCTCTAGGATTCCAACTCTCTAAGCCAAACTGCTTTTTATCAAGTTCAGTTGCACCATCATCTGCAAAACGCAAATTCTGCAGCAGTTCACGTTGCTCAGGTGCTGGCAGAATAACTGAGGGCGGAACAATTTCTGGTTTAGGAATTGGAAAAATAATTTCTGGTTTCACTACTGGTGGCACATATGGTGGCGGATCAATAGGCAAAATCACTGTCGGTGGAATGATTTCCGAAGTAGTCGGTTTGCTTGGCTCAAGCGGGGTTGCCGGAATACTGGTTTCTGGCTTAACTTCTGGCTTAACTTCTGGCTTAACTTCTGGCTTAACTTCTGGCTTAACTTCTGGCTTAACTTCTGGCTTAACTTCTGGCTTAACTTCTGGCTTAACTTCTGGCTTAAC
>NZ_JAFCVA010000005.1:208543-212421 GCF_049896785.1 Psychrobacter sp. TWP2-1-2
TTCTGGCTTAACTTCTGGCTTAACTTCTGGCTTAACTTCTGGCTTAACTTCTGGCTTAACTTCTGGCTTAACTTCTGGCTTAACTTCTGGCTTAACTTCTGGCTTAACTTCTGGCTTAACTTCTGGCTTAACTTCTGGCTTAACTTCTGGCTTAACTTCTGGCTTAATTTCTGGCTTAATTTCTGGCTTAATTTCTGGCTTAATTTCTGGCTTAATTTCTGGCTTAATTTCTGGCTTAATTTCTGGCTTAATTTCTGGCTTAATTTCTGGTTTGTTAGTGGGCGGGATTGTGACTGCTGGCTTCACCTCTGAATTGAATTCATCACTATCATTACCACATGCAGCAAGCATAGTAGATAACATTAGAATACTGATTACTTTTGTTGAACGTGTGGATATCATTTTCATAACACTCCTCTAATTAGAACAAGAGAGGAATATAACAATTATGTTTATATTATGTTTGCTATTTGTTATACCGCTAATTTTATATTTGAATCTCATGTTCCAGATATATTTAGAAATGAGTTCAATTAAATCATTTAAATGGAAGGCATGATAGTTTTTAGGTTTAAAGTGTCAGGTGCATTCTAGAAAAATACAGTTATCGCAATAAAATATATAACAAAAATAGTTCTGAATACGTTTTCTTAATTTATGCTAACTTATTAATTATTCAATCATATAAAAAGCATAAAAGGTTATTACTAATGTCAACGCCTCAAACTTCCACGGCGCAGCCTACTATTTTAGAGTCATCATGGTTTACTCGACCAACCTGTGTGGTCGCTGCTGACTTAATAGGTAAAGTGCTATGTAGAAAGCTGTCAGATACGGATGGCACGACTAAAATATTGCGTATGCGCATCTCAGAAACTGAAGCTTACATCGGTGCGGGCGATCCCGCTTGTCACTCACATGCTGGCAGCCGAACGCCGCGCACTGAAATCATGTATGAGCAAGGTGGCGTTTTTTATGTGTATTTGACTTATGGTGTCCATCATATGCTCAATTTAATCAGTGGTGCTATCGACTCCCCTGAGTCAGTGCTGATACGCGCAGGGTTTTTAGCAGAAGATAGTGACCGTCTGCGAGATGAGCAATTATTGAGCTTAGATCAACAACTGATTCATTCCAAGCAGTTCGCTGGTCCCGGTAAGCTGACCAAGCGATTACAAATCGACCGTGACTTGTATGGCAAATCTATTCATCCAGCATCAGCCGTTTGGATAGAAGAAGACGGTTGCAAGCCGCCAGTATCGCTGCGTCCACGGATTGGCATTGATTATGCGGGCGAGGCAAAAGAGTGGTTATTGCGCTACATTTGGACAGCCCATCCTTCGTTATCCAAAAAATAGCAAGATTGATAGTTGATGGCTGTTTTTCTAAATAGACTTGAAGGAAGTAATACATGTATAAATTGACGGTTTTTATTCCAGATACAGCATTAGAGCAGGTAAAGTCCGCTTTATTTTCGGCAGGCGCTGGGACGATTGGCAATTATGAACAGTGCTGTTGGCAAGTGCAGGGGACAGGGCAATTTAGGCCACTGGCAGGCAGTAATCCGAATATTGGAGCACATGATCGACTGGAAACCGTTGAGGAATGGCGGGTAGAAATGGTAGTGGCTGATGCTGATATTAAACAAGTCGTCGAGGCGTTAAAGCAGGCGCATCCTTATGAAACACCTGCCTATGATGTGATTGAAGTATTAGACTTTTAGGGTTAGCTATCAGTCCTCTTTGATCTTAATCACGTTATAACTCGGATAGCCAAGCTCGATTTTGTAATCTTCACTGCCGTGTTTGGCTTTTACTTTTATTTTACTGTCACCTTTTTTGTATTTGACGTCTTTGACTCGATAACCCATATTGCTGACTTTATTGGCAGCCCTTTGCTCGATAGCAGGCTGATAAAGCTCTTTATCAATGGAGTTGATGGTCTTCTTGTGCTTTTTGTAGACTTTACTGTCTTTATAAATATCTTCATAAAGGTCGCCGTAAGCATTATAACCAGGTGCGGTGACACAGCCAGTCGTTATCGTCAGTAACACTGCAATCATACTGGCGCTAGTAGTGGTTTTTAATAAAGTATGGTGGTTCATCAAATCCTCTTATGATGTCAAAGATGTTTTTGCTGATCTTATAAAAAAGGGTCAAATAAACCAAGGGCTGGCTTATTTGACCAAAGGCATCAAGTAATCAATGATGCCAAAACTTTATTTAATAGCTTTATTTCACTAATTTCATTTTTAGCGCACTTAGATATAGTCGGTTCAATATAATTTAGATTCAAGGAAGGCAAGCGAAAGTACTATAAGTAGTAGACTAAGCGAGCCTGATACCGTATCTGATTTATATAGGATTGACTATAACTATCAATTGAATGGAAGACATGCCCTAGTCTTTTTCAATCTTAATCACATTTAAATTTGGGTAACCAAGTCGTATTTCATACTCTTGCGAGCCGCGCTTGGCTTCAATCTCGAACACGCCGCGTCCGTTCTTTTCTTCCAGCTCAATGTCTTTGACCCGATAGCCCATGCCTTGTATTTTATTGATTGCACGTTGTTTAATTGCTGGATAACGCGAGTCTCTTTTAATGCTATCTTCGATATCGTCATTCTTATAGTGCTTATTATTCTTATGCTTGCCATTATTTTTATATTTGTCTTTCTTGTAATGGTCTTTGTCATATCTATCGTCTTGCCAAACATTAGACCAAACTTTTTTATTCGAGCTAATAAGTTTTAGATCAGGATACGTGTATTTTAGCTCGTATGCTTGGTTGTTCTTTTTGGCATAAGCGGTCATTATGCGATTGCCACGGTAGTTATCGGATTTGATATCCATAACCTGATAGCCTTTACGGCGCAGATCAGCGCGTAGCTTTTGACTAATACGGTTATAGTCAGTGTTACCATAATCATCATTACCACCATATACTGGATAATTATCATATCCTGGACCGACGACGGTACACCCAACTGTAGTGCCCAATAATGCAATCGCAAGACCAGTAGATATAACGGTCTTAAATGAGAAAGGCTTTAGAGTTTTCATGATCCAATATCCTATAATATTTTTAAATTACCCGTCGCATCATTGCTGGTGATAGCCGAGCACGTACGCACTCTATAAATTGTTCATATAATCGTATTCATAACTTACTGGCAAATTAATTGTTACCATCGTCATTACCATTATGCGCTTTGAAATATTTTCTTACATTATCTATCATAATGGACAAAGCTTGATGATTAGTGTCTTTTGCGTTAATAAGTTGTAATCAGGGTAACGAATATGAATCATGTAAGCATATGCTTACACGTAATGACGCTTACGCGACTTAACATCAGGTTAGGAATTAGGCATTATAGTCACACGGCATTAGGGAATGTGACTCAAGGATTGAGTTGACCGCATTAAGGATAATGATTCACTTATTAGCATCAGGATGATAATGATAAGTGGAGTAAGGACACATACCCTTTGCTGCTATCAGTAGTTAATGCTGGTAGTTGTAGTAAAAAGGGCAGGATGCCCAGTATCACAATATGCTGAATATTATGCAAGGATGCATGGGAAACAGTGGTGATAGGTAACATGGATGGTTAACAATAAAACCGCATAACAGTTAATTGCTATGCGGTTTTATTGTGTCTAGACTTTGAGAAAAGCCTAATCCCTAAAGTAATCGATATTTGATTTAGCTTCTAGAAACTTCGCTAAATATATTTGTCGAAATTTAGATGAAGTGCTAGGGCGTGTCCCTAATTCAGTTTGCAATGAATCATAGTACAAGCTAGATACAGCATAGACTTATAATTACGAGCCAATTTCTCGTATCTAGTCGCAATACTACGGAAGTGCTTTAGC
>NZ_JAFCVA010000006.1:0-207437 GCF_049896785.1 Psychrobacter sp. TWP2-1-2
CTAAAGCACTTCCGTAGTATTGCGACTAGATACGAGAAATTGGCTCGTAATTATAAGTCTATGCTGTATCTAGCTTGTACTATGATTCATTGCAAACTGAATTAGGGACACGCCCTAGTGAAAGAAGCATACGCGCCACAAATGTTCTACTTAGTCAAAAACTTCACATCTAAAAACCTATAACTATAAAATAAGGAACTGCTATGCAAGTATTTTATATTCATCCAGAAAATCCACAGCCACGGCTGATTGAGCAAGTGGCGGATCTGTTACGTAAAGACCAGCTCATTATCTACCCTACCGATACCAGCTATGCTTTTGGTTGTCGCTTAGGGGCAAAGGATGCACTCGATAAGCTCAAACAAATTCGTGAACTTGATGATAAACACCAGTTTACCTTGCTTTGCCGTGACTTAAGCGAAATCGCCAACTATGCTGCAGTGGACAATATGCAATTTAAACAGCTCAAAGCATTTACTCCTGCGCCCATCACCTTTATCCTCAATGCCACAAAAGACGTACCAAAAAAATTGGCACATGCGAAGAAAAAAACCATCGGTATTCGAGTACCTAGCAACCCCATTGCGCAAGCGCTTTTAGAGGCCATGGATGAACCTATCTTAACCAGCTCATTAATACTGCCTAACCGTGATGACATACTAGATGATCCCTTTGAGATTGAGGATTTATTAGGCAATCAAATTGACGGTTTGATAAATGCAGGTATAAAAACCACTAAGCTCACTACGATTGTTGATATGACTGGTAGCCAGCCTGAAATTATCAGACAAGGTGCCGCGGATGTAGATTCACTACTACGGTAATAGACTCAAGTATCAGACACAAAAAAAGCTCCAATTGAATTGGAGCTTTTTTATATACATCTTTTGCTTATTGTAAAATTAGTCGCGATCAACCAATTCTACATATGCCATTGGCGCATTGTCACCATCACGGTAACCGCATTTTACGATACGCAAATATCCACCTGGACGGGTTTGGTAACGAGGACCTAACGTGCCAAATAGTTTACCTACCATAGCTTTGCTACGCATACGGCTAAATGCCAAACGACGGTTAGCAACGCTGTCTTCTTTAGCCATAGTGATTAATGGCTCGGCAACGCGACGTAACTCTTTTGCTTTTGGTAAAGTTGTTTTGATCAGTTCATGCTCAAATAATGAGTTAGTCATGTTCTGAAACATTGCCTTACGATGACTGCCGGTACGACCCAGCTTGACTCCACTCTTACGATGGCGCATAGTCAAAAATCCTTAAAGTTTAACGGCTACGATAAGAAAAGCGATCATCAACACGAAGGTCAGCTGGTGGCCAGTTATCTAGGCGCATACCGAGCTCTAAATCTTTAGACGCTAGTACGTCTTTGATTTCCGTTAATGATTTCTTACCAAGATTTGGGGTTTTTAGAAGTTCAGTCTCTGAACGTTGTACCAAATCACCGATATAGTAAATGTTTTCAGCTTTCAAGCAGTTGGCTGAGCGAACCGTTAGTTCAAGATCGTCCACAGGGCGTAATAGCACCGGATCAACCTCTTCTTTCTCTTTCACAGGCTCAGGCGCTTCTTCAGCTTCTAGGTCAACAAAGATAGAAATCTGTTGTTGTAAAATAGTGGCTGCTTTACGAATTGCTTCTTCTGGATCTATAGTGCCATTAGTTTCAAGCTCAATGATAAGACGATCAAGATCAGTACGCTGCTCTACACGAGCGTTCTCAACCTGATAAGCAACACGAAGCACAGGACTAAAACTTGCATCAAGCTTTAAACGTCCGATTGCTTTAGTATCACCATCTTCACGGCGCTGGTTTGCTGGCTCATATCCACGACCCATTACTACACGCAAACGCATCTTAAGATGACCACGATCACTCAATGTACCCAACACCAATTCTGGATTGACGATGTCTACATTATGCGGTAACGCGATGTCTGCAGCAGTAATAGTGCCTGGACCTTGTTTATCCAAGGTCAAAAATACTTCATTTTGGTCATGAAGCGTAATGGCCAAGCCTTTTAGGTTCAAAAGCAAGTCAAGTACATCTTCTTGTAGCCCTTCAAGCGTTGAGTATTCATGGTCAACACCATCAATCTCAGCTTCAATGACTGCAGCACCAGGTAATGAAGATAACAAGATGCGACGTAAGGCATTACCAAGGGTATGCCCAAAGCCGCGTTCTAACGGTTCGAGCGTGACTTTCGCAATCGTTTCATTAACCGTATCCACATTAATGGCATTCGGCGTTAGAAACTCAGTTGCATTTAGCGTCATGATGTCACCTCGATTTATTAAACTGGTTTAATTAACGTTGATTGCTCAATGCCGTTTTTACGACATCGAGCAGTACGTCATTACTTAGAGTATAGCTCAACGATCAAGCTTTCGTTGATTTCAGCAGGTAGATCAATACGATCAGGCGCTTGTTTAAACGTGCCTTGTAATTTGCTGTGGTCAACATCTAGCCATTCTGGAATACCACGTTGGGTAGCCAGCTCAATTGCGTTTTTAATACGTAATTGCTCGCGAGACTTCTCTTGGATAGCGATGACATCACCATCTTGCAACTGAATTGATGGAATGTTCACACGAACAAACTCATCACGGCCAGCTTTTTTTACCATAACAGTACGATGACTGACTAGCTGACGTGCTTCGGCGCGAGTTGAGCCAAAGCCCATGCGATAAACAACGTTATCTAGGCGGCTCTCAAGCATGGCTAACAGGTTTTCACCAGTAGCACCGCGCTTACGAGCAGCTTCTTTATAGTAATTAGCAAACTGACGCTCTAATACACCATAGATACGCTTAACTTTCTGCTTTTCACGCAGCTGTAAAGCATATTCTGAGGTCTTGTTACGGCTTACACCGTGTTGACCTGGTGGACGACCAGCTTTTTTCGTTTTTACGTCGTATGGTTTAACGCCAGACTTAAGACCTAAGTCCGTGCCTTCACGACGTGATAATTTGAGTTTTGGTCCAATATAGCGGGCCATTGTTATGTCTCCTATAAGCTTTTGGAATAAAAAGCTTCGTCTTTAATATTAGACGCGGCGCTTTTTCGGCGCACGGCAACCATTGTGTGGGATTGGGGTTACATCAGAGATGCTGTTAACTTTATAACCCAATGCACCTAGTGCTCTTACCGCAGACTCACGACCCGGTCCTGGTCCTTTGACCAAAACGTCGATATTCTTAACACCATATTCTTGAGCCGCTTTACCAGCGACTTCAGCTGCAACCTGAGCTGCAAATGGTGTAGATTTACGTGAACCACGGAAGCCTTGTCCACCTGAAGTGGCCCAAGCCAGTGCATTACCTTGACGATCGGTAATCGTAACAATGGTGTTATTAAAAGACGCATGGATATGGGCAATGCCCTCCGATACTGAACGACGAGTCACTTTCTTGCGACTACGAGTGTCTTTAGCCATCTTTTAGCTTCCTAAGTTAATTATCTTTTGAGAGGGCGTGTCGGACCCTTACGAGTACGAGCGTTGTTCTTAGTATTCTGACCTCTAACTGGTAGGTTACGACGATGACGGATGCCACGGTAACAACCAAGATCAACTAAACGCTTGATATTCATTGACACTTCACGACGAAGATCACCTTCAGTCATGTAATTTGCAACTTGTGCACGGATAGCATCTAACTGTGTATCATCTAACTGACTAACTTTAGTAGTAGGGGCAATGCCAACTGCTTCTAAGATTTTCTGAGCAGTGGTACGACCTACACCAAAGATGTAAGTTAGTGAAATAACAGCATGCTTATTATCCGGAATGTTTACGCCGGCAATACGAGCCATTGATTTCTCTCCATTAAAGAAAAATAAGCGTTATTTATCAATAAGGCTTTATTTTTCAGATTTGTTGCTGTCAATACTAAAGCTTTTATAATTATTATCGCTGCTTTGACTTGGTTACAAGCCTATTCATTGACGATCTTATAAAAGTTTTTGCATAAACTACGGCAAGTGGCGGATGATATCCCATCCGCCGTCATTTTTCAAGTATTAATTGAAATAGTAACAAAAGTCTAAGACTTTATAATACTAAATATTAACCTTGACGTTGCTTGTGGCGAGGTTCTGCTGTACAAATGATATGTACACGGCCTTTACGGCGCACAACTTTACAGCTACCACAAATCTTTTTAACTGATGCTTGAACTTTCATAGCATGCTCCTTTGAGATATCGTACCGCTCATTTAAGGTTGAGTGGGCGATTGAATTAACGTCTGATCATGATATTGATGGGTCATCAAATGCGCTTGGATTTGCGAAATGAAGTCCATTACCACAACCACCATAATCAGTAAAGACGTACCACCGAGTTGAAACGGCACACCAAACGATGACTGGACGACCATTGGCATTAAACAAATAACCGTCATATACATCGCGCCAATAAAGGTCAGTCGGTTTAATACATGATCTAGGTAACGCTGAGTTTGTTGTCCGGGGCGAATACCTGGGATATACGCACCACTACGTTTAAGGTTTTCAGCTACTTCACGTGGGCTAAATACCAATGCCGTATAGAAGTAACAGAAGAAAATAATCATCGCGCCAAACAGAACCAAATATAGCGGCTGTCCTGGAGACAACACCAATGCCATATTCTGTAGTATCTTTTGTGTAAGGGTAGGATCAGTTGATTGACCGACCCACTGCCCTAAACTTGCTGGAAACAACAACAACGAGCTGGCAAAAATGGCTGGGATAACCCCTGCCATGTTAAGCTTCAGCGGCAAGTGTGACTGCTGCTGAGCATATATTTTGCGACCTTGTTGCTGCTTCTGTGCATAGTTCACTGGAACACGGCGCTGAGCACGTTCAATATAAACGATACCAGCAGTAACCGCGATGCCTAGTAGCACAAAAATAAACAGTACAATCAAGTTCATTTGTCCTTGATTGACCTGTTCAATAGACTGCGAAATCATACCTGGCGTACCAGCCACAATACTCGCAAAAATGAGCATTGAAATACCATTACCTACGCCGCGCTCTGTAATCTGCTCACCAAGCCACATCAAGAACATAGCGCCCGCTACCAATGAGGTAACCGCTGGAATATAAAAGGTCAGACCAGAAGATAAAGTAAGATTTTGACTGATTAAGCCAGCACACATTCCTAATGACTGTACTAGGGCTAAAGCAAGTGTCCCTTGACGGGTATACTTGTTCAACTTACGTCGTCCCGCTTCGCCTTCTTTTTTGAGGGCTTCAAGCGATGGCAATACTGCAGACATCATCTGTACAATAATCGATGCTGAAATATACGGCATAATGCCGAGCGCCATAATGGACATACGCTCTAGTGCACCACCTGAGAACATGTTAAACATGCTCAAAATGGTATTTTCGTTGCGCGAAAACAGATCAGCCAAGTTGACCGGATTGATACCCGGTACTGGAATATGTGACCCTAAACGATAAACAACCAATGCGCCGATTAAGAATAATAAACGCCTCCATAATTCATCATACTTGCGTATGAATGCAAATGGATTGAGCGGTATACCAGTCGATGACATTGATTGTTTTGACACGTTACTACTCCTCGATGCTACCACCAGCAGCTTCGATTGCTAACTTAGCGCCTTTAGTCACTTTAATACCTTTAAAGGTATAAGCCTTAGTGACTTCGCCTGACAACATAATACGGGCACGCTTCATGTCGTGACGGATTAGGTTAGCAGCTTTAAGTGTTTCAAGGCTAACCACATCGCCATCTATTTTATTTAGTTCAGAAAGACGTACTTCAGCCGTCTTCATTGCCATTTTACTGGTAAAACCAAATTTCGGTAGACGACGATATAAAGGCATTTGACCACCTTCAAATCCTGAGCGTATGCTAGAACCTGAACGAGATTTCTGACCCTTTACACCACGACCACCAGTCTTACCAAGACCTGAACCGATACCACGACCACGACGTTGGGCAGTTTTCTTTGCGCCAACACCTGGTGATAATTCATTTAATCTAAGACCCATTACGCTTCCTCCACTTTTACCATGTAGTTAACGCGATTGACCATACCACGGTTTGAAGGTGTATCTTCTACTTCAACAGTATGATTAATACGGCGTAAACCCAATCCTTTCAAGCTCGCTTTGTGGCTCTTTAGGCGATGGGCACCCGATTTAAATTGAGTGACTTTCATTTTTTTCATCGTAACTCACCTAGTCTAAGTTAACCCAAGATTTCGTCTACAGATTTACCACGTTTTGCTGCCATCTTCTCTGGAGTTGACATATCACGTAAACCGTTAAACGTTGCGCGAACAACGTTAGCAGTATTGGTAGAACCATAACATTTAGTCAAAACATCTTTGACACCAGCAACTTCTAATACAGCACGCATTGCGCCACCAGCGATTACGCCAGTACCTTCAGATGCAGGCTGCATATAAACTTTACTAGCACCATGACGTGCTTTGATCGGATGATACAAAGTTGCATCATTAAGCTCAACAGTAATCATATTACGTTTGGCAGCTTCTAGTGCTTTTTGGATAGCAGCTGGCACTTCACGTGCTTTACCGCGACCAAAACCAACACGACCATTGCCATCGCCCACTACAGTCAATGCAGTGAAAGAGAAAATACGACCACCTTTAACAACTTTTGCAACGCGATCAACGGTAACTAAGCGTTCTACTAGACCGTCAGTCTGTTCATTTTTATCATTTTTATCATTTCTAGCCATGATTAAAACTCCAATCCGTTTTCGCGAGCTGCTTCTGCTAAAGCTTTAACTCGACCATGATATTTAAAACCACTACGGTCAAAGGCAACTTTAGTGATACCAGCTGCTTTTGCGCGTTCTGCGATCATTTGGCCCACAGACGTTGCTGCATCAGCATTGCCAGTCGCGCCTGAGCGCAAGCTGCCGTCTAAGGTAGATGCCTGAGCAATCACTTCACCACCGGTAGGAGAGATAATCTGGGCATAAATATGTTTTGGCGTGCGAGTAACCGTTAAGCGATGAACGCCTAAGAAACGGATATGCGCGCGGGTTTTCTTAGCTCGACGCAGACGAGCTGCTTTTTTATCAAACATTTCAACTCACCTTATTTTTTCTTGGCTTCTTTGCGAATCACATGCTCGTCACTATAACGAATACCTTTACCTTTATAAGGCTCAGGTGGGCGGAAACCGCGGATATTAGCCGCTGCTTGACCAAGCTGCTGTTTATTGTTTGATTTCAAAACAATTTCAGTTTGCGTTGGGGTTTCAGCTGACACACCTTCAGGCAACGTATATTCTACTGGATGAGAGTAACCAACGTTCAAAGTTACCTTGTTACCAGCAACTTGTGCGCGATAACCAACACCAATTAACTGAAGACGCTTTTCAAAGCCTTCATTCACGCCTTTAACATAGTTGTTAACAAGAGCGCGCATGGTGCCAGTGTGCATCATAGCTTCTTTTGAATCGACTGTAGGTGAGAAAATGATCGCATCATCTTCCTGTTTCAGCTCGACCAATTCATGCAGGCGTAAAGACAAAATGCCGTTCTTGCCTTTCACTTCGACCTGCCGATCGTTCAAAGTAACACTTACGCCGTTTGGCAGTGTCACTGGGGCTTTAGCCACACGAGACATAGGAATATTCCTTAAAAAATTAACTTCTTTATATTAGCGAAAAAACTAACAGGCTAAAAAGCGTGTTAGTTTAGCATAGTTGACTGCGTTAGACACCTATCAATTTGAAATAATTCATTATTACTCAATCAATAGAAGTCTAACAATCATCAAATAGACTTTATCGTCGTGTAGCTTACGCTACAAATGCGACGATTTCACCACCGATACCAGCAGCACGTGCAGCACGATCACTCATGATGCCTTGGCTAGTTGATACGATAGCAACACCCATACCTTGCTTAACAGTAGGGATAGCGTCTTTACCGCGGAACTGGCGTAAACCAGGACGGCTAAAACGTTGAATCGTTTCGATGACAGCGCGGCCTTCGAAGTATTTCAATTCGATAGATAGGGTTGCTTTATTGTTTGCTTCTTCAGTAACAACAGCGCTCGCCACATAACCTTCGCTAACTAGCAAATCAGCAATTGATTTACGTAATTTAGAGCTCGGCATTGCTACCGATACTTTGTTAGCCATTTGTGCGTTACGAATACGGGTTAGCATATCCCCAACGGTATCTTGCATACTCATATAGTTACCCCTTACCAGCTTGCTTTACGAACACCAGGCACATCGCCTTGCATGACACGCTCACGCAGCATATTGCGTGATAAGCCAAACTTGCGGAAGTAACCGTGAGGACGACCGGTGATAGCACAACGATTGCGCAGACGTACTGGCGATGAATTGCGTGGAAGAGCTTGTAGCTCTAGCATCGCTTCCATACGAGTTTCGTCACTTGCAGTCATATCACTGATAGTTTCTTTTAGCTTGATACGCTTATCAGCGTACTTAGCAACCATTTTTTCGCGCTTTAATTCGCGGTTAATCATGCTCTTCTTTGCCATAACGTCTTTACCTTATTTAAATGGGAAGCCGAATGCTTTAAGCAACGCGCGACCTTCTTCATCAGATTGAGCTGACGTGGTGATTGTCACATCCATACCGCGGATACGATCAATCTTGTCAAAATCTACTTCTGGGAATACGATCTGTTCTTTGATACCCAATGAGTAGTTACCACGTCCGTCAAAGGCTTTAGGTGAAAAACCGCGGAAATCACGAATACGAGGAATTGCAATGGCAATGAGACGATCTAAAAATTCGTACATTTGCTCACCGCGTAGCGTTACTTTGCAGCCAATTGGCCATTCTTCACGAATTTTAAAGCCAGCAACTGATTTACGCGCTTTGGTGACGACAGGTTTTTGACCAGCGATAGCAGTCATATCAGCTACTGCACCTTCAAGCAATTTCTTGTCTTGAGACGCGCCGCCTACACCCATGTTAAGTGTGATTTTAGTGATTTTAGGCACTTGCATCACATTAGCCAAACCAAGCTCTTCTTTGATTTGCTGCTTTAATTCTTCGTTATATAAAGATTTTAATCTTGCCATTACCATTACACCCTTAGTGTCTTACGCAGTCGCCACTACTTCACCGTTCGAACGATAGACGCGTTGTTTCTTGCCGTCTTCGCCGAACTGATAAGTAATACGATCAGCTTTTTGGGTTTGCGCATTTAATATTGCGACATTTGAGATATGTAGAAAAGCTTCTTTCTTAAGAATGCCCCCTTCAACGCCAGTTGCCTGATTTGGCTTCTGATGTTTAGTGACAATATTAATGCCTTCAACTTTAATACGATCATTTTTTACAGCTTGTACAGTACCTTGCTTGCCTTTGTCTTTCCCAGCAATCACGATAACTGTATCGCCTTTACGTAATTTTGACATGGATTACCTCACAATACTTCTGGTGCTAGTGATACAATTTTCATAAACTGATCACCACGTAGTTCACGAGTTACCGGTCCAAAAATACGAGTTGCAATCGGTGCTTTATTTTGGTTCAACAATACCGCAGCATTGTCGTCAAAACGCAGAACAGAACCATCAGGACGACGAACGCCTTTTTTGGTGCGTACAACTACAGCATTCATCACGTCGCCTTTTTTAACACGACCGCGAGGAATGGCTTCTTTAACCGTTACTTTAATAATGTCGCCAACTGATGCATAACGACGATGAGAGCCACCCAGTACTTTAATGCACTGAACTCGTCTTGCACCGCTATTATCTGCAACTTCCAGCATCGATTCAACCTGAATCATAGCGTTACTCCACACGTATGAGCAATAAAAACCAGTTGCTGCCGCTAGCACAGTATGAGTAGTCGGCATTTTAATAATAATAACCGCTGCTACTCTTAATGTGAGTGATATACGCTCGGCGCAATCAGCACCCTTAAAAAGGCGGCTATTTTAACAGCTTCTGGCTTTTAATGCAATTTACTTAGATTTTTTCTACTTTTTCAACCACTTCAACCAAAGTCCAAGACTTGGTTTTAGAGATTGGACGCGTTTCTTTGATGCGGACAAGGTCGCCTTGTTGGCAAACATTATTCTCATCATGGGCTTTGATTTTTGTAGAACGACGAAGCTGCTTGCCATACAAAGGATGACGAACCAGACGCTCAATCAAAACTGTGATGGACTTGTCCATCTTGTCACTGACAACTCGTCCTGTCAATACGCTAGCATTAGCTGTTTGATTGTTATCGCTCATGAGTCGCCTCGTTGTTTCTCGTTAATCAAAGTCTGAAGCTGAGCAATCGCACGACGATTAACACGTACTTCATGGGTATTACCCAACTGACCAGTTGCTTTAGCCATACGAATACGGAAAGCATCAAGTTGCTTTTCATCAAGTAACTGAGTCAGTTCTTCTAATGATTTATCACGTAATTCACTGATCTTCATTACATTATCGTCCGCTTAACAATGGTAGTTTTAAAGGGCAGTTTTGCTGCAGCAAGCGTGAACGCTTCGCGAGCAAGTTCTTCTGAAACCCCTTCGAGTTCATATAGCACTTTACCAGGTTTGATTTCGCATACCCAATATTCTACAGGACCTTTACCTTTACCCATACGTACTTCTAGTGGTTTATTGGTAATTGGTTTGTCTGGGAATACACGAATCCAAATCTTACCACCACGCTTAATTTTACGAGTGATGGTACGACGTGCTGCTTCAATTTGACGGGCAGTCATACGACCACGAGTCAACGATTTTAGACCAATTTGTCCGAATGCAACGGTGCTTCCACGATGAGCTAGCCCAGTGTTACGACCTTTGTGCATTTTACGAAACTTGGTACGTTTTGGCTGTAACATAGTTTAACCTCTGTCTGTGTTTCGACGGTTTCCGTTTCCACGACCACGGCGTTTTGGCGCACGAGTCTGCTCTTCTTTAACGGGATTGTATACACTGTTCATACCGTCAAGGATTTCGCCACGGAAGATCCAAACTTTTACACCGATGGTGCCGTAAGTAGTTTCCGCACGTACTGACGAATAGTCGATATCAGCGCGTAGTGTATGCAATGGCACACGACCTTCACGGTACCATTCAGTACGAGCAATCTCAGCACCGCCAAGACGGCCAGACAGCTCAACTTTAATACCTTTAGCACCAGAACGCATGCTATTCTGTACGGCGCGCTTCATAGCACGGCGGAACATAACACGACGCTCAAGCTGACTTGCGATACCTTCCGCTACTAAATGAGCATCAAGATCAGGCGAGGTGATTTCTTCAATGTTGACCTGAGCAGGTACGCCCATAATTTTGGTCAATTCTTTTTGAAGTCTTTCAATGTCTTCGCCTTTCTTACCGATAACGATACCAGGACGCGCAGTGGCGATGGTAATCTTAGCAGCACCGGTAGGACGCTCAATCATGATTTTGCTAATCATAGCACTATCAAGTTTTTTGCGCAGATATTCACGAACTTGAATGTCGTTGATTAGGTATTCTGAGTATTGTTTAGGGTTAGCATACCAGTTTGCGTTATGCTTCTTTACAACACCAAGACGAATTCCGATTGGATGTACTTTTTGACCCATAACTTATTCTCCTACCTTTATAGTGATGTGACAGGTACGCTTACTGATACGATCAGCGCGACCTTTAGCACGTGGTAGGATACGTTTTAGCGTAATGCCTTCATCAACGTAGATGGTTGATACTTTAAGGGTATCAATATCTAGACCGTTGTTATGTTCGGCATTGGCGATGGCTGAGTTAAGACATTTCTTAACAAATACAGCGCCTTTTTTATTACTATACGTTAGGATATCCAAAGCACGCTCGATAGATTTGCCACGAACTTCATCGGCAACGAGTCTAACTTTTTGTGCCGATATGGCGGCACCGCGTAATTTTGCAGTTACTTCCATGGTAAGCACCTTATCTCTTAGCTTTTTTGTCAATGCCATGACCACGATACGTACGAGTCGGGGCAAATTCACCTAGTTTATGACCAACCATCTGTTCACTCACGATAACCGGTACATGAGTACGGCCATTGTGAACAGACAAGGTTAAGCCAACCATTTGTGGTAGGATCATCGAGCGGCGCGACCAAGTCTTAATTGGCTTGCGTGAGTTGGTGTCTAATGCATTCTCAACTTTGGCAAACAAATGCGCGTCTATGAATGGACCTTTTTTCAATGAACGAGGCATGAAATTCTTCCTTTATTTCTTCTTGGCGCGACGGCGGATGATCATATTGTCAGTACGCTTATTACTACGCGTTTTAAGTCCTTTAGACTTCTGACCCCAAGGGCTGGTTGGATGGCGACCTTTATTACGACCTTCACCACCACCATGTGGGTGATCAACCGGGTTCATAGCAACACCACGAACAGAAGGACGAACACCACGCCAACGTGAAGCACCGGCTTTACCAAGTGATTTCAAGTTGTTTTCAGTGTTAGAAACTTCACCAATAACGGCACGGCAGTTCACGTGTACACGGCGTGTTTCGCCAGAGCGCATACGTAGAATAGCATAAATACCTTCACGACCTAACAACTGAACGCTAGCACCCGCAGAACGAGCCATCTGTGCGCCTTTACCGATTTTAAGTTCGATATTATGGATCACAGTACCCAATGGGATATTTTTCAGCGGTAAACAGTTACCTGGACGAATTGGTGATAGCTCACCTGACATTACTGTATCGCCAACTGCTTGTTTTTTAGCAGCAATGATATAGCGACGTTCGCCATCAGCGTACTTAAGTAAAGCAATGTGCGCAGTACGGTTAGGATCGTATTCAATACGCTCTACCGTGGCTGGGATATTGTCTTTAGTACGTTTGAAATCGATAATACGATAATGCTGCTTATGACCACCGCCAATATGACGAGTCGTTATGCGACCATTATTGTTACGACCACCAGTTTTACTTTTTGATTCGAGAAGCGCTGCAAACGGACGACCTTTATAAAGGTGTGGATGCACCACTTTTTCAACAAAACGACGGCCTGGTGATGTTGGCTTTGCTTTTACGATAGGCATGAGTGTAATCCTTATTCGTTGTTCGCTGTTTCACTAGTAGAAGCAGTCGTATTCGCGACCTCTTCACCAGCATCAGCCATTTGTACATCTTGACCAGCTTTTAAGGTAACGTAGGCTTTTTTGTAGTCATTACGACGGCCGATACTTTTACCAAAACGCTTTGTCTTACCTTTAACATTCAAAGTGTTTACTTTTAAAACTTCAACACCTTCAAACATCATCTCAACCGCTTTTTTGACTTCAAGCTTAGTAGCGTTAGAGTCAATTTTAAATACCTGCACACCAAGTGAGTCGCCAAGCATTTGAGATTTCTCTGAGAATACAGGTCCTCTTAGGATCTGATAAAGTCTTGCGTTATTCATGCTAGTGCTTCCTCAAATTGTTTCGCAGCTTCGACTGTCATGATCACTTTATCAAAAGCGATCAAGCTCACTGGATCCACTTCACTTGTATCAAGTACATTGACATGTGGGATGTTGCGAGCAGCTAAGTATAAGTTTTCGTCAACTTCTTTAGTGACGATTAATGCACGTGATGCATTTAACTCACCTAACTTTGCAATCAACTCTTTAGTCTTAGGTCCAGAAACGCTTAGCTCTTCGACCAAAATCAAACGCTCTTGGCGAATCAATTCGGCTAGGATACACTGCATAGCACCGCGATACATTTTACGGTTAACTTTCTGTGACCAATCTTGTGGTTTAGCCGCGAATGCACGACCGCCCCCACGCCAGATTGGGCTACGAATAGAACCTGCACGAGCGCGACCAGTACCTTTTTGGCGCCATGGCTTAATGCCACCACCAGAAACTTCGGCACGGGTTTTTTGAGCGCGTGTACCTTGACGAGCACCAGCAAGATATGCGGTGACGACTTGATGCACTAGTGCTTCGTTGAATTCACGACCGAAAGCCGTATCAGAAAGCTCAACTGCCGCCCCTGTAACTGTTTTTAAATCCACGTTAATCCCCTTGCTTAGGCTTTGACTGACGGACGTACGATGACATCGCCACCGGTGGCACCTGGGATAGCACCCTTGATGACAAGTAACCCTTTTTCAACATCAACCGATATCACTTCTAGGCCCTGAACGGTAACGCGTTTGTTACCCATCTGACCTGGCATTTTTTTGCCTTTGAAGACTTTACCTGGTGACTGGTTTTGACCAGTTGAACCAATGGCACGGTGAGATACTGAGTTACCATGAGTGGCATCTTGCATGCTGAAGTTGTGACGCTTCACGCCGCCTTGAAAGCCTTTACCTTTACTGTTACCTGTGACATCAACCATCTGACCTTGTTCGAACAAGTCAGCTAGGATCTCACCACCAATTTCACGACCTTCAAGATCGCTATCATTGGCACGAAATTCCCAAACACCACGACCAGCGGCAACGCCAGCTTTAGCGAAGTGACCTTTTTGAGCTGCTGCTACGCGGCTGTCACGACGGGTACCTGTGGTAACTTGGATGGCTTGATAGCCATCTACATCAGTATTTTTTACTTGAGTAATGCGATTAGCACTGATCTCAACCACTGTTACAGGGATAGATGCGCCTGCTTCAGTGAAGACACGGGTCATGCCGCATTTTTTACCGACTAAACCGATCGCCATTTTAGACCTCTTTATATCTTATATTAATGGGTTGGGTGTTTATGTGCATTAACCCAAAGCAATTTGAACGTCAACACCCGCCGCCAAGTCAAGCTTCATTAGCGCATCCACAGTTTTGTCGGTAGGTTGAACGATGTCAACCATACGCTTATGAGTACGGATTTCGTACTGATCACGAGCGTCTTTGTTTACGTGTGGTGAAGTTAGAACGTTGAAGCGCTCAATGCGAGTCGGCAACGGTACAGGACCACAAACTTGCGCACCGGTGCGCTTTGCAGTATCGACAATCTCTTGTGCAGATTGATCAATCAGACGATGATCAAAAGACTTAAGACGGATACGGATTCTCTGGTTAGCCATGCCAGCAAGCTCCTAATATGTGCTTTTGTCATTTTTGCTTTGCAAAGATATGATCAAAAGCCGTTTGGTTAAATATTCACTTAAAGCGGCCTTCTGTTCTTAACCAGAATGAGTTCTTTATCCGAACTTGTAGCGTGCCAAAAGCAAAATAGTTTAAAGCCCCGCCGACCCTTCCATTATAGGATGTCAGCAAAGGCATAATGAAATAGTGCTAGAAACGATGCTCTAGCTGTCATAGCGCCCGCTGTTTGATTGGCGGCGCATATATAATTCAGTGGTGTATATTATACATAGTATTTCAGTCATTGCAAGGGTAATATCTGTAGCGACTTAGGATATTACCTTTTATAAACAGTAATATGTAAACAACAGTATCTGTGCTTAATAATCACGCTTATATGAATCAATAACTATGCACTGTTAATCTAAAGCTATGAAACATCAATCCAAAACAATGTCATATTGCTCTTGAGTATAGAGATTTTCGACATCAAAGGTAATCACTCTACCAAGTAAATACTCTAAATCTGCCACCGTGTCTGACTCTGAAGTGAGAAGTAAGTCAATGACTGCGGCATGAGCAACGACCGTAAATTTCTTGGGAGAGTTATAAGTACGAGCACAACGCATGATTTCACGGAATATCTCAAAGCACACTGTCTCAGCCGTTTTGACAAAGCCGCGTCCTTGACAGGTCGAGCACGGCTCACATAGCTGCTGTCCGAGCGACTCACGCGTACGTTTACGCGTCATCTCTACTAACCCAAGCTCACTGACCTGAGTAATCTTAGTTTTGGCATAGTCTTGTACTAGCTGTGATTGCAGACTCTCTAACACATCATCTTTATGCTGCTGTTCAAGCATGTCAATAAAGTCTAGGATGATAATACCGCCTAGATTACGCAAACGCAGCTGACGGGCGATTGCATGAGTTGCCTCAAGATTGGTTTTATAAACCGTATCTTCTAACGAACGCCCGCCTACGAATGATCCCGTATTGACATCGATTGTGGTCATCGCTTCTGTTTGGTCGATAATGAGATAGCCACCTGATTTCAAATCTACGCGGCGTTTTAAAGCATCACGCAAATCATCTTCGACACGATGGACATCAAACAAGGATGGCTCAGCGGTATAATGTACAATGCGGTCATAGACAAAAGGCACAAACTCTTTGGCAAAGGATCTGACTTGTGCGTAAATTTGTGCATTATCAATGATGACTTTCTCGGTATCCGCGTGTACCAAATCACGGATAGAGCGCAGCGGTAATGATAGCTCTTGATAAATAAGCTCAGAACTTTGATGTTGTTTCATCTCTTGGCGACGCGCGCAGATGGTACGCCACAGTTGCAATAGATAATAAATGTCTTCTTCAAGCTTATCGACAGGGACACGTTCAGCAGCGGTACGAGCGATGAGACCGCCTTTTAGATTGACCGTTTGCATCAGGCTACTAAGCTCAGTCTTCAGACGAGTGCGCTCTTCTTCGCCATCAATGCGCTGAGAGATACCAATGTGTTCGCTTGAGGGCAGATACACTAAATAGCGAGATGGCAAGGATATATTGGTGGTCAAGCGAGCGCCTTTACTGCCCAACTGATCTTTGGTCACTTGCACTAAAATACGTTGGCTTTCATGCAAGCGATGTTGAATCAACGTTTTAGACACAGGGATGACTTCGGTATTTTGTATACTAATCACCGGTGGCGTGACAGCCAAGTTATCAGTACTATTTTCTACCACAGCATCTTCTATATTGCTATCCGAGTTTTTATCGCTATTGTCAGCCGCTTTACTTTTATTTTCTGCTACTGGACGCGGCTCACGCTGCATATCATTGACATGTAAAAATGCTGTCCGCGACTGCCCGATATCAACAAATGCTGCCTGCATACCAGGTAAAACGCGTACGACTGTACCCAGATAGATATTGCCGACCAGACCCAATTTATGATGACGTTCAATATAAATTTCGCCCAAGATGCCATTGTCTAAAACTGCGACACGGGATTCCATTGGACTAATATTAATCAGCAGCTCTTCGGACATAATGTTTTTCTCTTATCTCTCAGCTTTCTTGTTAGACGTTCATCGTCTATTATCTTTATAGTGTAACAAATGCAGCTGGCTCTCGCCCATTACTCTCGCGTGTTATTATGTGCAGCAGGTTAGAGTGACAACCAATCTCTGAGAGACCAATAATCTCCATCAGGTTCTGTCTCGTATTTTACTTGATACTAATATCTGTGACGTTTTGAATTAACGCCAGCGTTTGTGGAAGTGGTAAACCCACGACATTGGTATAGCTACCATTGATACGGCTGACCCAAATAGCACCCAGACCTTGTATACCATAACCACCCGCTTTATCAGCAGGCTCACCACTTTCCCAATAGTTACTCATCATCTCTGCAGTGAGCGCTATAAAGGTCACTTCGGTACGCTCAGTGATTTGTTGCTGATTAATGATTTGAAATACTGGCTCATGAGTTGTGCTGTTGACCGCTTTAGAAGATAATGATACATAAGTTGCTTGAACCGCTGTCCATACTTCATGGACATTATCAGACATCTGTTGCCACATGCTATAAGCGTGCTCACGATCGACTGGCTTGACCAGCACTGTTTGACCATCTGCCAGCACACCGATGGTATCAGACGTTAGAATGATCAGTGAGTCCGAAAAACAGCTTTTATCCGTTTTCAAGCGTGATGCTAGTTGCTGTATGGCAGCCTCAGCTTTAGTAGCGACCATGCGCTCGATATAGTCTGTAGGTGACTCATCATCATGCTGTGTTTCATCAATATCTACACTCAATGTGCTAAATTCTAGTTGTGCTCTTTCTAACAGCTCACGACGGCGCGGCGAACCAGAAGCTAAAATAATATCCATCGCTACTCTCTTTATATCTGAATTTATCTGCCTACTACCGAAAATTGCTGCCTGTTAGTGCATTAACATTAGTTAGCCATGAATAATAAACACCAGCGCTACAATTTTATTGGCTATCAGCAGAATTTTTCTTATGACGCAAATTTACGTAAAGCCAGTAGTACCAATGGCCAGCTGATGATACTCATCAACAGTGATAAGGCAGATTGTGCGACAAAGACATTCTGGATAAACATCTGCAATATCCATAAACATAATTGAAAAACAACCAATCCTAAGCTCGCTAATAACCATGCACTGATGGTATTTAGTTGCCTAATATAAATACTGGTTATTTTTATGAAGAAGGCGACTGCCACGGCGGCAAAGGCTTGCTGTCCCAAATGGGTATCCATGAGTAAGTCAGCAATGAGACCGATGGTAAATGCTGTAAAAATACCAACATAGCGTGGCTGAAATAACAACCAAAAAATCAGCACCATGATCATGACCATAGGGCGTAAGGTAGCCATACTAGGACTTAACGGATAGACATTAAGCGATGACGCAATAACAAAACTTAGAATGATGGTAGCAATCAGTAGTACCGTTGCATTCTCAGAATCAGGATACGACATGGGTACTTACCTTAACGAATGTATTGATGGCTGCTGTTAAAGCATGAGTGGGCATTGATGGGGTAAAAACCATGGCTGAAAATGTATCAACAAACAGACCAGTTAATAAATAGATGCCAGCCATTATCTGATTGGTGCTTACGTATTGAGCGCCTAACTTCTTAACGGTCATTAAGAGTCATATTATTTTTATTCACCAGCTTATCTTGCAGAACTAATACATATGCATTATCGATAAAGTTCGCCGCTGGGGTCACTTCTATACTTCTAAAGTTATCGGCTTGAGTATCTTTAACATGGGCTATACGCCCGACACGATACCCTGCTGGAATACGCCCACCCAATCCTGATGACACCAGCTCATCACCCACACGCACGTCTGAGGTTTTGAATACATAGTCAAGGCTTAATGAGGTTGGTATCCCTTGCCCTGTCACGATAGCGCGTTGACCTGTGCGCTTGACTGTAACTGCAACCGATTGCTGCTCATCAGTCATCAATAGTAGGCGACTGGTATTGGGATAGACATTAATAATCTGCCCTAAAATACCGTCCTCATCAATCACTGTCTGTCCAACTTGAACCCCGTCTTGAACGCCTTTATTGAGCACCACGATTTGTCTGAGTAAATTGGTGTCTGTACCGATTACCTGTGCCAAATTAAGATCAAATTGTTCAGGCTTTGTCGTTGATAAAATACCTTGCAGGCGCGCATTTTGTGCCAAAATATAATCTTGCTGCTGCAACTTGGCTTGCGCATGGATAAGCTGAGACTTCAATTGCATGTTTTCGCGGCGCAGCGCTTCTTTAGACTGTAAGCTGCCACCTGCCCAATGCTTGGCATAACTCGGTAACAGTGATAGCTCATAAATAGGCTGCATCGCGGCATGACTGGTACTACGTACTGGATTAAACCATTCTGAATTTTTGCTATCGAACCACATCAGTATTAGAGCTGCTATTAATACAATGGCAGTCTTACGAAGTGCTAACGGCTGGCGCGCAAAAATACTTGGGGTCATAAGTCGTCTAACTCAGGAGTTATAAAATAAGCAGTAGCCAGTATTGGGTTCTAGTTGATTAATGCAATTAAAGGCAGCGCAACTGGCTACCTTTAATTTTATACTGTTTTAACCCACTATTTTTACGCAAGCTATCATCAAGCACGACGAAGATGATTTATCAATACCGCAGTGCTTAACTAAAGTAATCTAAAC
Source organism: Psychrobacter sp. TWP2-1-2 (assembly GCF_049896785.1). Lineage (NCBI taxonomy): Bacteria > Pseudomonadati > Pseudomonadota > Gammaproteobacteria > Moraxellales > Moraxellaceae > Psychrobacter > Psychrobacter sp. TWP2-1-2. The sequence continues at coordinate 19,746 of NZ_JAFCVA010000006.1, forward strand.
AAAAATCATGTTCAAGCTTTTGTTATTGATAAAATCAAGTGCAATACCACCGCCGCGGCTAACGCAAGTCAGCGGATCTTCGGCAACGGTCACAGGTAGACCTGTCTCTCTTGAAATCAATTTGTCCAAATCACGTAACAGCGCACCGCCGCCCGTCAAGACAATACCACGCTCTGCGATGTCTGATGACAGCTCAGGTGGCGTCTGCTCAAGTGCAGCTTTCACCGCGCTAACGATACCGCTCAGCGGATCACTCAGAGCTTTTTGTACTTCTTCTGAGTTGACAGTAAAGGTTTTTGGCACGCCTTCTGCCATGCTACGACCGCGAACTTCGACTTCTAACTGACTGTCTTCATTCAAAGCAGAGCCAACTTCATGCTTGATACGCTCAGCTGTCGTCTCACCAATCACGCAACCATGGGTACGGCGTACGTGGGTGATAATCGCGTCATCAAACATATCGCCACCGATACGAATCGACTCAGCATAAACGCAACCAGATAAAGCGATAACGGCTATCTCCGTCGTGCCGCCACCAATATCAACCACCATCGAACCGCTGGCTTCATGAACTGGCAAGCCTGCGCCAATCGCTGCCGCCATTGGTTCTTCTAACAATAGTACTTTACTCGCACCTGCCGAAGATACCGCTTCACGAATCGCTTTACGCTCAACCAGAGTAGACTTACAAGGCACACAAACCACCACGTTAGGCTGCGCCATAAAACGCTTGGCTTTTACCTTCATGATGAAATGCTTGAGCATTTTTTGCGTCACTTCAAAGTCAGCAATCACGCCGTCTTTTAATGGGCGAATCGCTGTAATATTGGCAGGTGTACGACCAAGCATCTGCTTGGCATCAATACCAACAGCCGCAACGGTAGGGTTTTGTGTACGATTACTTCGTAACGCAACCACCGTAGGCTCGTCAAGCACGACGCCTTTATTAGGAATAAAAATGAGAGTGTTCGCAGTACCGAGGTCGATAGCGATATTATTTGATAAAAATCCAAACAGGTTCATGACTAATATTTCCAGCGTATTACAAATGAGGCGAATGAGATTGACTGAGATTGACTGAGGCGTTACTCGTCAGCGTTGAGCAGGTCGTCGTTAGACATCACTTATGGCGAAATTTGAACCTCGCAACAAGTCAAACCTAAGCAATAATGATGCAATGGAAAAACTGAGCTAAATTATACCGATTTGGCTCAAAAAAAACACAGATATTTGCATCAGTAAGTCAGGATTTTGGTCTTAAACGCTAAAAGTTGTTACAAAGTTTAAAATAGCAGTAAACACCATTCGACTTAATGAAACATCATTTAATTCAATAACTAACAAGGCTCTACAGGCAAATGATAATTTTGCTTAGCAGCACAGGTGCATACTGTAACGTATTTCAGAACGTAATGGGTAAGCAATTGAGAATCAATCGTGAATTATACGGTCAATTTTGCAAATCATGCCATCTTGGTTGATATTGTGCATCAATCAAGCGTCATGCTCTGTAAACTTAAGCCAGATGCTTTATAATAAAGCCACTATATATACATCTTAAGATAAACCCCTTGTTTTAGTTTGTGTTAATAATTATCTATATCTAATGCTTGCCTATTTTAGCCGCATTCTACTCTAACAAAAACTGTCCTTCACTGGAGAAACTATGTCACAGCAACCAGCAACGTCTGACAGCAACGTCAGCCGTGAAGAAATCCTAGAAGTTGCCAACCTTGCACGTTTGGGTGTCGATGAAAGCACAGCCGATAGCTATGCCGACGATATTAGTAAAGTATTAAAACTTATGAATACGCTATCTAACGTGGATACTACAGGCATCAAACCCTTAGCAAACATTCATGAAGCTTGCCAAGAATTGCGGGCTGATGTGGCCAAACACGATATCAACCGCGCGCGCAATCAGTCAGTCGCCCCAGCTGTTGAAGATGGCTTATATTTGGTTCCACAAGTGATTGAATAAGCAGCGCGCTGCTTTAACCGCTACTCTATTTTACTTTATGCTATTCACATTTTGACGGACGACACCTTATGTCAGAACTTCATTTATTAAGTACCCAGCAGCTTATTACGGGCTTGCAAGACAAACAATTTAGCAGCCTTGAGCTGACAGAACACTACATCAAACGTATAGACGCGCTAGACAATAAGATTAACAGCTTTATCACTCATACTTCTGAGACAGCACGCGCGCAAGCAAAGGCAGCTGACGAGATGCGCGCGCAAGGTGACAAACGTCCATTACTTGGCGTACCGATGGCTCACAAAGACATCTTTTGTACTCAAGGTGTACTGACGACTTGTGGCTCTAAGATGCTGCATAACTTTATCTCACCTTATGATGCTACCATCGTTTCTAACATCGACAAAGCGGGCATGATTAGTTTAGGTAAGCTCAATATGGATGAGTTTGCGATGGGCTCAGACAATAGCAGCTCATACTACGGCACGGTACAGAACCCTTGGAATCTAGAGCGCGTCCCCGGTGGTTCATCAGGTGGTAGTGCTGCCGCCGTTGCCGCAGGTTTTGTCCCAGTCGCAACGGGTAGTGACACTGGTGGCTCTATTCGCCAGCCTGCCTCATTTTGTGGTTTAACCGGTATCAAGCCAACCTATGGCCGAGTATCACGCTTTGGTATGATTGCCTATGCCTCAAGTCTGGATCAAGCTGGTAGCATGGGACGCAGCGCTAAAGATTGTGCCTATCTGCTACAGCCAATGATTGGTCACGATCCACGCGATGCGACTTCTATCAAATACGATATGCCTGACTACGTACAAGACATCAATGATGCTGAAGCCGCGGCTGGTGATAAGCCATTTTCTGGCTTGCGCATTGGTGTGGCAAAAGAATACTTTAGTGCTGGATTAGACGCTGAGGTAGAAACGGCCGTACGTGCTGCTCTGAAAAAATATGAAGAGCTAGGTGCGACGATTGTGGAGGTGAATATCACTGACCCTGAGATTACCCTTGCCACTTACTACATGCTCGCCCCTGCCGAAGCATCATCAAACCTGTCACGCTTCGATGGTGTACGTTTTGGCTATCGCTGTGAGAATCCAACCGATCTGCTAGATCTATACACGCGCTCACGCTCTGAAGGCTTTGGTCCTGAAGTACAGCGCCGTATTTTGACAGGTACTTATGCACTTTCGGCAGGTTACTTCGATGCGTACTATACTAAAGCACAAAAAATCCGCCGCTTAATCGTCAAAGACTTCGATGAAGCCTTTACTAGCTGTGATGTGATTGCTAGCCCAACAGCACCAACCGCTGCTTACAAGCTTACTGACAACCTTGATCCTGCGACCATGTACTTGGGTGACGTTTATACTATCGCGGTCAACTTAGCGGGTCTACCTGCACTCAGTCAGCCAGTTGGTCTAACCTCAGAAGGTTTGCCTGTTGGCTTACAATTAATCGGTAAACATTGGCAAGAGAGCCAATTGCTCACGACTGCTCACTTATTCCAGCAGCATACCGACCATCATTTACAACAATCTGCCATCGCAAAGGAGACGGTATAATGAGTACAGCTACTACTGATAACAATGCCGTGCGCGAGCATGCCGTGCGTAAAGAGCTTTTCGTCGATGGTTATGAAGTGGTCATCGGCATTGAGATTCACTGCCAGCTAAATACGGAAAGTAAGATATTTTCAAGTGCGCCGACTGACTTCGGTCATGAGCCAAACAGCCAAGCTAGCATCGTAGACTTAGGTCTGCCTGGCGTATTGCCAGTGCTCAATGCTAGCGTGGTCGATCGTGCCCTAAAATTCGGCATCGGCGTCAACGCTGAGTTGGGTCTATTTAATACGTTTGACCGTAAAAACTACTTCTATCCAGATTTGCCTAAAGGCTATCAAATCACTCAGATGGCCAACCCTATCGTTGGCGAAGGCTATATCGACGTGGTGGTCAATGAAGGGGAAAAGAACGAATATCCCAAACGTATGGGTATTACGCGTGCGCATTTAGAAGAAGATGCTGGCAAGTCAGTACACGACACCGTCGATGGTATGACTGGTGTGGATTTGAACCGTGCTGGTACGCCGCTAATCGAAATCGTCTCTGAGCCTGATATGCGCTCGGCTCATGAAGCACTTGCCTATATCAAAGCCATTCATCAGCTGGTCACGTGGCTTGGTATCTCAGACGCAGTGATGGCAGAAGGCTCATTCCGCTGTGATTGTAACGTCTCTATTCGTAAGCCTGGTGCAGAATTGGGTACGCGTACTGAGCTCAAAAACCTCAACTCGTTCCGTTTCATAGAGCGCGCCATCAATCGTGAAATCGAGCGTCAAATTGATATTTTAGAGGACGGTGGCAAAGTACTGCAGGCAACGATGCTTTATGATCCAGAGCGCGACGAAACTCGTGTAATGCGTACCAAAGAAGACGCCAACGATTATCGTTACTTCCCTGACCCTGACTTGCTACCTGTGCGTATCGAACAGCATACGGTTGATAGCATTCGTGCAGCAATGCCTGAGCTACCCGTTGCTCGTCGTGCGCGTTTTGAAAAAGCGCTTGGTCTATCGGAATACGATGCTCGTATCTTGACTGGCAGTCGTCAAATTGCTGATTACTTTGAAGCTGTGGTCGCAGAAGTTGGGCAAGCAGATGCCAAAATGGCTGGCAACTGGGTCATGGGTGATTTGCTTGGTGCGCTAAATAAAGACGATAAAGAAATCACTGACTCCCCTATCAGCGCCAAGCAATTGGCTGGCATGCTCAAACGTATCAAAGACGACACGCTATCTGGTAAATTGGCTAAGAAAGTTTTTAGTGCTCTATACGAGCGCGCGGGCGGCGACACAGATGATGCAGCAGATAAGATCATCGAAGACAAAGGTCTTAAGCAAGAAACGGACACTGGTGCTATCAAGGCCATGGTAGAAGAAGTCATCGCGAAAAATGAAGCAATGGTCGAAGAGTATCGCGGCGGTAAAGAAAAAGCCTTTAATGGTCTGGTCGGTCAAGTCATGAAAGCCAGTCGCGGTAGTGCTAATCCGCAGCAAGTGAACCAAATCTTAAAAGAGCTTTTGGGTTAAGGTGAATGGCGATACGTGGAGTTGCGCAGTAGACCTTGAGCAAAATAAATAGCTCTTGCAATATGCGTAATTTTGCGTAAAATAGTCAGTCATTCGGGGCGTAGCGCAGTCTGGTAGCGCACTACACTGGGGGTGTAGTGGTCGCAGGTTCAAATCCTGCCGTTCCGACCAAACATAGTAGTAAAGAAAAAAGCCAATCATTGTTTTCAATGGTTGGCTTTTTTTTGATTAAAATTTGGGCAATGCCTTACAGTTGTTACTTTTAGTAGGTGTAGGTATGACATTTAAATTACTTTGATGACAAATCTACAGATTACTAGCCCCTGCACAGACATCTTTGTTCAAAACCACTGTTTCTACCAAATTATCCTGATTGTCATAACTAGATAGCTTAACCACAACATTATTAGCAGCTTGGTATTTTGCGCCATAAAAATCATTACAAAGCTCAGTCATACCCGACTCTTGGAAACTAGGCTCCATGTTCTTAAAAGCGAGTGAGCTTGAGTATAGGTCGACATGCCAGCTCATCAAGTGATTTTTACCACCCAATTTAAAATCAGGTTGCTCATTTTTAATCTTTTTATTAAACATATGATCCATTAAGTCAAAAAAAGTAGACGCGGCTTCTAAGTCTACGTAACGGTAGTTTTCATCTACGACCTCAAACTCTTTAAAATACTTATCCATAGCATCAAAAGCACTGGCACTGGCACTGGCACTGGCATTGGCATTGGCATTGGTAGCGAATGTAACACCCATCAGAACAGCAGTAACTAGCCATGCTTTCATAATATATTACCTCTCATAACGATCATCTTTATCTATTCAAACAATTCAAACTGTTGCTTGATTTTATTATACATATAATTACTTTTTTCATCAAAACTTGATTTTCCATTACTCTCATTACCAATATGGCCTAGTTTCACAATTTATTTCCTCAATTTTATACTTGATAGCAGCAATACAGTATTTGTCTTCACTCACATACTCCCTACTCTCATAATTAGAAGTTTCTTTTTTATTAAATAGAGTGCACCTTCGAACCTTGTCATAGTTTAAGCTGTCATTAACCACCATAACATGATTAATTGCTTACTGAATATCTTGTGAAATATGCTCTTAGGGCAAAGTAGGTTTCTGTGCCATAGTCAAAGTTGCGCCCATAGACGCACAGGCAGTGGACTTATCATGCATGAAATATTTTACAGATGCTTATTTATCATAGATTATCATCTTAGTATTAATAGTAAGGCATTATCGAGCAACAATATTTGGCTTGATACAAGTTATGGATAGAATATCTTGTTATTTTCAGGCATTAGCCGACAAGTGGTCACAACATTAACATAATACGATTGACCATAGACTTTTGGCAAGCAAGCAGCTAGGGTAAATGCTACACCTTTACACTGGTTTATCCTATGTCAGAGCCTATCGCTCAGCCCCTCTCGAATTACCTTATAGTTGACGCACCTTGGGACGTATACCAGCGACCTTATGTGCGTGATTTGGCTTATGCGCTGGCTTGTCCTAACGTCTTGACACAGTGGATAGACTTTGCACCGCATGAGAATACACATGCGATTTCAGTGCATAATGCCAGCTTTTGGCAGGCGCAGTTTGCAGCGTATAAGCAGCGTTTAGAAGAGCTAGATAGCACCAATGCTTATCAGGCGCTGACTCGCTATTTACTCAAGTGCCCAAGTCCCAATCGACTGGGTTTTCACTTTGAAGGGTTACTGTCCTTTTGGCTAGCAGATGGCTTTGCGCGCAAGCTACATCCGTATGAAACGCTAGCCAGTAACGTCCAGTTGTATAACGGTAAGCAGACGACTGGTGAGCTGGATTTAATCTTATATAATCATGGAGAAAATCTGGTCGAGCATTGGGAATTGGCGATTAAGTTTTTTATGGGATCAGCGCCGTTTGCTCCTGAGAACTGGGTTGGTATTAATTCCAAGGACAATCTACAGCGTAAAATGACCCATATGCAAACCAAACAGTTTCGTACGGTTTGGGTGGATACGGAGAAACACGGACAGGTTAAAATCGATAAGCGTTATGGCGTGATTAAAGGGCGATTCTTTTTGCCAATCAACACCACTAACTTTAATTATCCATCTTGGTTAGTACCAAGCTTTCCGATGCACGAATGGTGTGATAAAGATGATAAGCTTAATCTTGCGAAGATTGATATAAGGGCATTACGAACCGCCCATTATATCGAATGGTTTACTAGGCGCGACTGTTATGATGGACGACAGCCGCAGGTAGCTTGGTCAAACGACGCACTGCCTACGACAGGACTATACTTCGAAGGTCATAGTCCGATCGTCATTTATCCTGAACAGCGCGACAAAACGTATGACAAATTTTAGTAACGTCCACCGCATTATATGCACATCGACGCTTTAGCCATCTGCTTTATTAATGCAATGCAATGAATCAAGCTACCAAGCATAGCGTCCATACAAGCTAATCTCACTGCGTTTGGCTTTTTCTGAATCGAAACTGTCAGTCAGCAATTTGATGCCAGCATAACGACTGTCTACAGCGAGACCCAATGCTTGCGTTTGCGGCTCTATCAAGCCCGTCACCGTAATGGGAAAAGCGTCATTGGACGTTTGATAGCCTGCGGATAATTGATATAAGTCTTGAATGTCATTCACTTGACCATGTAGACCGAGCTGCCATTGACTGTCTAGCTGATGCTGAAGGCTACCTTCAACTCGCCATGGCAATGTCTGTGTGACATCGTCAGTGCTAAGCTGCCCTTCAATCGTATAGAGAGGTCTGCCGTTGACGTCATAATCCAACGCATAACGAGTGCTTGGCATGTCTTTCCAATGCATGCGTCCAAGGATATCGTAGCCGCGCAGAGATAACTGCGTGCTATCAGACAACTGACCTGTGAGCTGCAAATCGAGCGAATAACCATATCCCGAAGGTTTCGCGGGGTTCCAGTCTAAATTTTCTTCCCCTAAGGCTGGTTCATCATAGTAATAATCGATGTAAGCGTTGGTTTTATCCAAACTGTCTCGTATGTCTGTCACCTCATTATTTGGTAACACTCTGGTGCTTAAATCGCCAACTATCTTACCTTCTAATGCATGCAGTCCTTGCCAGAGATTGGCCCGAGTCGTCAATTGCCAGTTAGGCATGAGCTGCTGCGTCAGGCCAATATTAGCACCGAATCTTTCATTGTGCTTGGCTTCCAAAAATAACGGATAAGTTTGACTGGTACTTGAGGGCTGTTTATTTTCATACTGCCAATAAATTTCGGCAGTCTCTTTGCTAAACGTCATTAAATAATCATAACGCCAACCTAGACCGTAGCTAATCGCACTGCCCGCAGGACGAATCTCAAGCGACGTCCGACCTTGGGCATAAGCATGATCTCCGGAATCTAAAGGAGCATTCCAATCATCTAAAAATGCTGAGATAGGCTGTGTTGGACTATGAGCCGTTGCCATCAGACTCCACTCTATCTGCGCGTTTGACTGAGCAATATGACTGTCTAGCAACCCTGTCGCTTGGGGGTAGAAGTAAAAATTCGTGTCAGCAGCTGGTATATCTGCACTATCAGCAACCGCAGCGCTGGATATCATCATAGCGGCAATCGCTGGCGTAGTGATTAACTTGGTACGGCTGTATAAATGCAATGCTAAGCTTTTAGGTAAAAAATCATAGAGACTTGAAACGTTATATGGCATAAATTTCTCACGTTTATTAGAGAGCATAAAAAAGAGACAGGAATCTGTCTCTTTTTTTTGTTGCTATACCTCAATCGCTACTAACAACGTTTGAGAGTCGATGTGACACATGATTTGATTATAAAATAATTAAACTATTATCAGTAAACTTGGCAGTAACTTTGCCATCATTATCCATTAAATCACCGTAGTCTTTACCGTTAACCATGATATCGCCGAGCTTACCCATTTTATCTTTAATAAAATCACCATTGGCATCAACATTTAACTTGATCGACGCTTTATTTTGCTCAACGGTAAACTGGGTGCTAACCACATCATAGTTATTATCTAAGCTTGACTTACCGGTTACAAATAGCTTCTTGCCCTCTACGCTAGCAGTCAGACCTTGTAGCTCAATAACATTACGAGCAGTACGTTTAAGATTGGCTTGGAAATCAAGCGGAATCGTCGTTGTACTCTCTTTCGTTACCTTGCCTTTAATCGCCAATACTATTTCCATACCTACGTATTTATTGGCGGCCTCTTCGATATCACCGACTTCATCGATTATGATAAATTTCTTTATATCAGCGTCATTGGCAGTCGCGTTCAGTGTAATCTCTACATCAGTCATCGGTTTTTGCTTGGTCATCTTGCCCGTTATAGCAAACTTATAAGGGATTGTTCTAACCACCAGACTGTTATCTGCTAGCTTTCTGCTGACATCCAGTGCGGCAAATTCAAAATCTTTTGCTTCAATCACGCTATCATTAGCCGTCAACTTCAGGCTGCTTAATTTGATGACTGCCTTTTCTAGCGTGATGCCTTCTTTATTTGCATAATTAATATCAAACTCATCATTGACCACGACTTTATCACTGAATTGACCACTGACTGTTGCGCCTTTAGTACTTGAGTTGAGGGTAACGGTATCAGTGCCAGTGCCAGTGCCAGTGCCAATGTTAATACTCTTGAAGCCCAAACTACCGTTAAAGTTATCTGTACTGGTGTTTGAGCTTAACGCATCTTCATAACCATCAAACACTACGGTGAAAACGTCTTTGTTATCAATAACAGGGTCATACAAACCTGTTTGCGGGTTATACACATAATCGTATTCTTCAACATCTACTTTGGTTGTACCATTCAAGGTAAACTTACCGTCAGTACTTAGCGTTGCGACAAAACCATTTTCGGGCGTTAAAGTGATATTGCCTAATGCGACCTCAAATTTTGCATCATTGGCTAATGCTAAGATATCAGCTGCCGTGAGCTGTGATACATCATTCTCTTCCATATAGTATTTTAGATCACTTGGGATATCGAAGGTATAACCCAGACGCGTATCTTGCTTTTCTGTAAGGATATCACTTACATCTTCGTAAGCATCTGTAACCGCTTTATTGTCACTGACAAATAACTTGGCGGTACGAATCATCTCTTTCGCTTGCTCGATCTCAGACAAACTATTATCGACAGGCGGCTTAACTGGCACATCTGGCGTATTAGTACCATTACCAGAAGAGCTACTATTATTGTCATCACCACAGCCTGCTAACGCTAACGTGCTGGCTAACGCTAATGCGCTCAATTTAAAAAATTTCATAACACAGTCCTTTATAGAGTAATTTTGAAAACGAGAAGCACCAAAATCTTTATCTAATTAAGCAAATAATGCCTTAATTCTCAAAAGCACTTCTTAATTTAGAAAACTTAAGTTTGTTTTAAAATAGTAATACTCTTATTTAAACAACTTATCTATAAAGTAAACGGATATAACAGCAATGTTACACAAAAAAATAAATGCCGTTGTTGCGACTAATCTTGACTGTCTACCAAGGACACTTTATCAATAATTTTCAATCACTTGCATCAGCTCGTACCTGAGCATATCTGCGCTTGGCATGCGCTCAGCGTGAAAGCGCACAATAGCAATACCGGCACTAGCAAGGGCTTTGTCTTTTTTGTCATCCGCCTTTTGACGCGCTTTACTCGTGTGTGTCCAATCATCAAGCTCGATAGCAACCAGCGTGGTCTGCGCATCAATATCCACAATCACATAATCGACGCTTTGACGGCAGATACGATTGAACCAAAAGCTACGCTCGGACGCCTCACTGCTATTGCCTTCGATAATGCGTGACAGTTGAACTTGGACGAAAATATAATATTCCGGCAACGCACTTTTTAGCTTATTAAAGAAAATGACTTCCGTATCCGTCATAATCGGCATCGGCGCAAACGGCCAAATAGCCAACTCATCGCCGCGTACTGGCTTTGGATCAGGCTCAACAACTGGGGGTTTTTTCAACAGCTTTGGTACGGTAATCAGCCCTAAAAATCCAACGGCCAATATTAAAAACATAACACCAAATGACATGGTTTTACCTTATACATGATTAAGGCAGCCAAATATGTATGACGACTTCCATAAAGTGATATACATACTCAACTGCGACAGGGCAGCCCTTATAGGCTGACCCGTTATACAGAAAAAATCAGGGGCAGTCGGCGCACATCGTAGCTAAGCTTGCGCCAATCAGCAAACACTAAAACAAAAAACACGACAATAAATGTCGTGTTTGAATAAAAATCAGATAAAACAATAAAATCTAACCAAGACTCTGCTGTTTATTTAGCAATAACAGTCATCTGATTATAGTGATTTTCACACTATTTTAGCGCCAGTATAAAACCCAAGCACTGGTCGTATTGACCTTAGGATCACTATTAATTTTATCTTTTAACGCTAACGCTGCCACTTTACCGCGCTCAGGACCGACGATGACGCGAACCCCACGGCTGGTAGGGCTGGTCTTAACTTGGTAGCCTGCGGATTTAAATTTCTTTGCCAGCTCATCCGCTTTGGCTTGATCGTTTGCCAATGCTACTTGCACCCCAAAGCTGCCTTTGGCGTCGGTTTCTTTGACTTCTTTACGGGCTTCGCTGAGTTTTTGCTGTGCTTCACGCTTAGCATCCGCTGATTTTTTGGCTAAAGCCTCTTCTTTCTGACGCTTGTCTTCACGTGCCTGCTCAGCCGCTGCCGCTTCACGTGCTAATCGCTCCACTTGCTTACGTGATGGAATGGTGATGTTTTGATCCAGTTGTAGCGATGCCGAGGGTGACAGATTATTCGCTTGTGCCAATACTTCTACTGGCATATTGTATTGCCGCGCCAGCTTAATCAGCCCATCTCCTCTTTTAACTTGATAATCAGAAGGCGATTTTGGTGGCTCATTTTTAGCCGCTTCGGCTGCCGCTTGTTTTTTCTCAGCCGCAGCATCCGCTTGTTTCTTAATTTCCGCTTGTCTTTTTGCTTCCGCTTCTTTTTTACTGTCTGCTAGTTTCTTGGCGGCAGCCTGCTCTTTAATCGCCGCTTGCCTTTGAGCTTCTTGTTGCGCTTGGGCAGCTTTTTGCTGGTTGCCAGTGTTTGTCTCACTTTCAGCTGACGCAGCAGCGCTAGTCTTTTTTATTGGCGTTGTAGCGTCATTTTTTTCCGCGTCGGATTTGGATTTGTCACTCTCTTCAGCAGCTGCTGCACTACTGGCCATATACTGCTGACTTTCTGCACGGGCTTTTGCTAATGCTTCCGCCTCAGCGGCTTCTTGTTCAGTTAAGAACTGATGGGCACGTTTTTCTTGTTCAGCAACACGAGCAGCGCGCTCTTTTTGTTTTTCTGCCAGGATACGTTTTTCAGTCTCGATATCCGTCGTCAGCGGCTGAGGAGACTCTTGCTCAGGGCTTGGCTTATCTACCATTGCTGACGCTGGTTGTGGTTCATTACTATCACCAATCTGTTGCACCATGGCGTATAGCATCACGCTACCGCCGATAATCATCCCAATGCCCAATAAGGCTTGTCTCGAAAAGTTCATCCGTTTACGTCTCTTAGTTGGTAATAAGGTTGATTGAGCGGCGCAACTGTCGTCTCAAAACTGTGTTTAGATAGTTTTAATAGCCTTGATAGGTGTCATTGCCACCAGTTGCGTCCATCCGTTTTTAAATGTTATGCCAAGCGTTTAATGCCATTATAGAGCAACTTGCCAAATCACTTTGATTATAAAGCATATTTTTCATACTGTCTGCCATCATGCTACTGCTAAGATTAACATTAAATAAGCACCATTTTAATGTTAATTATCAACCGCAAGTGCTGCCAGTGCCTCGCCGATCGTGTGAAAGGAGCCACATACCACGATAAGGTCTTGCGGCTGACTGGCATTGATAACCGCATCGGTCGCTTCTGATAAACGTTTAAATTCGTGTATTTGAGCATCATCGACATAGCTCGATAAGATACCTTGCAAGTGCTCGGTGCTCGCGGCACGTGGATAATCAATCTCAGCGATATACCAATCGCTAATCGGTAAGCCCGCTATCGTCAAATGCTGCACGACTTTGTTGATATCTTTATCACCCAACATAGAAAATAGCATTTTAATGCTGGCAGGTCTGCGTTCAGCTTGGTTTTTTTGGCTGCTGTTTTGACTACTACTTTGATTGAGAGCATCAAAGCTATTTTGATTGGCTAGATGCTGTTGCCAAAGCGGTAATAATTGCGCCAATAAAAACTCAACGCCTTGCTCGTTATGCGCGACATCAAACAGCCAATGGCGATTGTGGGTCTCACGATAATCAAAGCGACCAGCGAGCCTGACCGTTTGTAATGCTTGCTCGATAGCAGTGCTATCGACATTTAACGAACTTGCGAGCACTGCTGATAACGCAGTGGCATTATTGGTCAATGACAGTGCTGGGCGCGGTAACTGCATGGTGACCGCAGCATTGCTATATTGCCAAGCGCTTGCATCCACTTCACGATAATCAAAGTCTTGCCCAACTTGATAACAAGTTGCTTGATGCTTATCAATCGCTTGCTGCACACTGACTGGCATCGCGGTAGCACCATAAACCACGCTGATACCATCACGTAAGATACCTGCTTTCTCACGGCCAATATCTTCAACATTGTCACCTAACCAATCGACATGATCGATGGCGATATTGGTAATCACTGCCATATCAGGATCAATGATATTGACCACATCTAAGCGCCCACCCAGCCCGACTTCCAACACCCAGACATCACAGTCCGCTTCAGCAAATATTAATAATGCAGCAAGTGTGGTCATCTCAAAAAATGATAAGGTCAGCTCACACGTTAATCGCGCTGCTTCTACCTTGCTAAAGGCTTCAATTAACGTCTCGTCACTGACCATCTCGCCATTGATACGCACGCGCTCATTAAATACACTTAGATGCGGTGATTGATACAGAGCCGTTTTATAACCTGCTGCTTGGCACATCTGCGCGATGACAGCCGTCGTTGAGCCTTTACCATTGGTGCCCGCCACCGTAAATACATAAGCATCGTCTTTGGCTGACTGTACCACGCCTAACGCCTCGGCAACTGGCAAAACTCGCGACAACCCCATGTCTATTGCCGATACATGAATCTGCTGCATATAATCGAGCCATTCGGTCAAACTAGAATGCTTGTTGGGAGTGTTAGGGTTAAAAAGTAGAGAGTCGGACATGGACACAGCCTATATTGAAATATTTGAATAAAAAATGGTCAATGAGAAAGCATTCATTAAGAAAGTACAGACAGTATATAACTACCTGTCCAAAAAGCAAAAATAGCATTTACCGCTGTTGACGATAAATGCTATTGATTGATCTTACTTAGTCAGCAAAATTGAGCATGCTACTAAGCATAAGTCCTGTGGAATATTAAACTCAGTTATCCATTAGTCAAGCCGATGAGCAAGTTAGGCATCAACATTAGGAATGCGGCTTAACTTTGCCAGCAGACGGTAAATGGTATCAATTAATTGATGACGATGTACCACTTCATCGACCACACCATGTTCTAACAAGAACTCGGCACGCTGGAACGGCTCTTCTAGCGTCTCACGAACCGTTTGCTCAATCACGCGCTTACCAGCAAAGCCAATCATGGCTTTTGGTTCTGCTAAATGAATATCACCTAACATAGCGAGCGACGCAGTCACACCGCCATAAACAGGATTGGTCAATATCACGATATACGGTACGCCAGCAATTCTCAAACGCTCAATCGCTGCGGCAGTACGAGCCATCTGCATCAAGGACAGTAAACCTTCTTGCATACGTGCGCCGCCAGAGGCAGCAAAGCAAACTAAGGGCACTTTATCTTTAAGGGCTTTCTCAGCCGCCTCTACGAAACGGTCACCAACTACAGAGCCCATAGAACCGCCCATAAAGCGGAAATCAAAGGCACAAGTAACGATATCAAGATTGCGCAATTTACCGTACATCACAATCAGCGCCTCAGACTCGCCGGTTTTGTCCTGTGCTTCGGTCATACGCTGCGGATACGGCTTACTATCCACAAACCTTAGCGGATCTTTGGCAGTAAATTGTTGTCCAAGCTCACCGTCTACTTGATCGAGCAACCAGTTTAAGCGCTCACGAGCACTCATCGGTAAATGATGATCACAATGCGGGCAAACATAGCAGTTAAAAATCAGCGCCGTATTGGTAATCATCGAATGACAATTACTGCACTTGGTTGACGGTTCCGTCTCTACTGCTGTCAAAGGCGCTGTCAGTTGCTGTTTAATACCCGGTATCGGGCGATTAAACCACGATTGCCCAGCAGTATTACCGTTTGGCTCAGCGTTACTTTTTTCAGTATGGTTCAGAGTCGTCATATCAGGTTTTATTATCGTATCAGTCATATTATTCGCCATTATCAAAGGCTTATCGACAAGCTGGCTCATTCGCTTGTCCCTAAGAATCCATTTATAAGAATCAGTTTAATCGTCACATATCCCCATAACTTTCGCAGTTATAAAGCGCAGTTATAAGGCACGCTTACGTGAAACTGTAACAATTTATATGTGATGTTAGTTTACACACGTAAACTAACTTTAGCAAAGTCATTTAACCCTGTCTTTATAAACATTGTTATTCATATTGCCATGACGATTTAAGTGACGATAATTTAACTTTGTTTAACTCAGACACTTAAACTATCAAGTGCACCGCGTAGCTCATCCATTTTTGCCATGATTATTTGCTGAGCGGCGGCAACCGCAGTGCTATCATTGGCATCTATATCAGCAAAATTTTGAACCAAGGCACTACCGACAATAATACCATCCGCATGTGCTCCAATCGCTTTAGCAGAAGCCGCATCACGAATACCAAAACCCACACATACTGGCAAATCAGTCGCTGCTTTAATCGCTTGCACTTGAGTCGCAACATCATCAGTATCAAGCGTTGCCGAACCTGTCACGCCTTTTAATGACACATAATAAATATAACCACCGCAATGAGTCAATACTTGCTCACGGCGCTCAGGTAAAGTGGTTGGTGACAATAAGAAAATCTCGTTCATCGCATGGTCAGTCAAATGCTGGGTAAAACTGCCTGCCTCGCTTGGCGGCAAATCAACCATCAAAATACCATCGACACCTGACTGCTCACATAGCGCGACAAAGTTGTCATAGCCGATGATTTCCACGGGATTTAGATAACCCATCAAAGTAATGGGGGTCTGCGTGTCTTGCTGACGAAACTCTGCCACCATTTTTAGCGCGTCACGAGTGCTCGTCCCTGCTGCCAATGCACGCTCACCAGCCAATGCAACCACAGGACCATCTGCCATTGGATCAGAGAACGGCAAGCCGACTTCGATCATATCTGCGCCATGCTTGACCAAGTCGTGCAATAAACCGACGGTAGTCTCTGGGTTTGGATCGCCTGCCATCACGTAAGGAATCAGGGCTTTTTTATTTTGTGCTTTTAAGGTTTCAAAAGTGCTTTCAATTCTGGTCATAGTGTTCTCTTGATTATTATAAACTGGCCTAGTTAACCCTTTATTTAAGAATCAATATTAAACAAAGGGTGTTAAGCAATTTTTCTTATAATGGATAAATCGTAAAATAGCTTATAAAAATAGAGGCCACTACAACTCAATCCCTTCCGCCTTCATCACTGAATGCAAGTCTTTATCGCCACGACCAGACATATTAACGATAATGGTTTGATCAGGGGTCATCGTCTTAGCTAGCTTCAATGCATAAGCAACGGCATGCGCAGATTCGAGCGCAGGGATAATACCTTCTTTACGCGTCACTTCATGGAAGCCTTCTAGCGATTCTTTATCGGTACAACCGACATATTCAACACGCTTCATGTCTTTTAAGAAGCTGTGCTCAGGACCAACGCCAGGATAATCAAGACCCGCTGAAATAGAATGCGTTTCTTGAATTTGACCTTCATCATCGGCCATCAAATAGGTACGGTTGCCATGCAGTACACCGATACGACCAGCAGCCAATGGTGCTGAATGACGACCCGTTTCGATACCGTCACCCGTTGCTTCAACGCCATACATTTTAACGTCAGTATCATTTAAGAAGTCAAAAAACAGACCAATGGCGTTCGAGCCACCGCCAACGCAAGCGACCAAGGCATCAGGCAATTTACCCGTCATTTGCAAATGCTGGATACGTGCCTCTTTACCAATAATCGCTTGGAAATCGCGTACTAAGAGAGGATAAGGATGCGGACCAGCAACTGTGCCAATGATGTAATACGTGCTATCCACATTGGTAACCCAATCTCGCATCGCTTCGTTCATGGCATCTTTTAGGGTACGTGAACCAGAAGTCACTGGCACAACCGTTGCACCGAGCAAACGCATACGATAGACGTTCATCTTTTGGCGCTCGACATCATCCGCACCCATATAGACGATACACTCAAGCCCTAAGCGCGCGGCGATTGTCGCCGTCGCTACGCCATGCTGACCTGCTCCAGTTTCCGCAATAATGCGTTTTTTACCACTCATTTTGGCAAGTAGTGCTTGTCCAATGGTGTTGTTCACTTTATGCGCGCCAGTATGATTCAGGTCTTCGCGTTTGAAATAAATTTGCGCACCGCCAATCTCATCGCTCAATCGCTTAGCATGATATAAAGGCGTTGGGCGGCCGACATAGTTGACCAAATCATTGTGATATTCTTCCCAAAACGCAGGGTCTTTTTTGACTGTGTTATATAACGTTTCTAGCTCTTCTAGTGCTGCCATCAAGGTTTCAGAGACAAAGCGACCGCCATGCACGCCGAAATGTCCACGGGCATCAGGATATTGATTGAAATCTTGCACGTTCTCTGGATTGGTGAAGGTATTGATAGCTTTAGCAGTAGCCGATACATCTTTGCTTGCGACATGACTCATGATAATTCCTACTATAATAAGTGGTATTTTTTAAGATAAATAAGGGGGAAATTTTTCCAAGTAATTAGCTATTTAACGGATAAAAATTCACGGGTAAAAAACTAGTTACTGATATTCGAAGGTTCGCCAAGCGTCTCATTTTGCCATCGGTCGCGTTTTACCGCTTTCATAAAGGCACGCATTTTGGCAGCGTCTTTTTTGCCTTTGTCAGACTCAATCCCACCGCTGACATCGACCGCATAAATAGGCAAATCTAAAGTGGCAGCGACATTATCGGCATCCAGTCCGCCCGCTAAAATAATAGGTAGCGAGCTGTCTTGCGGTAGCAGACCCCAATCAAAACGTGCCCCTGTGCCGCCATATTTATGGGGATGGTAAGCATCCAATAAGATACTGTTCGCGCCAGCGGCGGCAAACTCATTAATCTCGGCGCTTACGCTAGCGGCAGTGTGTTGGTCAGCATTGATACGCAGCGCTTTTATCCAGCGTTTATTGACCGCACTGGCCAGCTGCGCACATTGCTCTGGTGTTTCATCACCATGGAATTGAATGATATCAAAAGCAACCTGATTCGCTAATTCTATCAGCTCTGCGCGCGGCATATTCACCACTAGAGCCACTATACTTATAAAAGCTGGCAAAGACGCACTTAACGATTGCGCCTGCTCGATAGTAACAGCGCGTGGACTGGGCGGATAAAATACCAAGCCAACCGCATCAGCACCCAACTGGGCAGCAATTTTAATATCATTAGGCTGGGTAAATCCGCAAAACTTAACGTGCATGATGTGACCTTAGATATAACACTCAGTACGACATTATTAGACTGTCTTCGCTACATTGACGGAAGGTAAACGTCAATTGCCAACGCTAAAGCGTAAATATGAGGATTTGTTAATTGAATGGTAAATCCATTGCATCCAAAAACTTATCCTAGCATACTTTTATTACCAGTTTTGTTTATGATTGCGATTGATTAATAGAGGGATAGTTGAATGTCTAAAACGGCGGCGGAAACGTCTCATAACACCGATAGCACAGATAGCACCGAAACAAGCAACTTCAACAATAGCGACGATGCCACTAGCGTAAACCCAGCACATTATTTAATGTGGTTTCGTCGTGACCTGCGAGTTCATGATAATACCGCGCTAGCTGCGCTTTGCGAGCAGGCAAATGCGGATAACGCCTCAGTAAGCGCTATTTACTTCGTGACGCCTGAACAATGGCAAGCACATGACATGTCGCTGACACAGCTCGACCATATCGCACGCATCTTGCCTATCCTAGCCAAATCTCTGCAAACACAATTAAATATCCACTTAACAGTACAGCTCTGTCCAAGCTTTTCTGACTGTGTTGAGGCGATGCTAGATATCTGTAGCGCGAACCAGATCAGCACTGTGATGGCAAATCACGAGTACGAAGGCAATGAGATTAAGCGTGATGAACAATTAACCAAACAGCTTGCAAACAACGATATAGAATTTATTCGCTGGCATGATCAATGTATCTTGCCACCACAAACCATCACCACGAACGATGACAGCATGTATCAGGTATTTACCCCATTTTATAAAAAATGGCGGCATACCTTGGATATCAGTACCATACAAATGCATGAGGCATCCGCCATAAATGGCAACACTAAAGTCAAACTAGAAGTCTCGAACGCCAGTGCTACTATCGAAGATATAGAAAGAGTAAGTAAAGAAGTAGTCGAAGATTATCAAAAGGCACTGCAAAATGCTGGTTTATTAGAGCCCATGGATATAGACGTACAGCTTGAGCACGCTCGGGCAGCCTACCCTGCTGGCGAAGCGGCGGCGTGCCAGCGTTTAGAGGACTTCATCGCTGAGGATATTGATAACTACGATATCAGTCGCGATGTACCCAGTTTAAATGCCACCAGTCAGCTATCTGCCTACCTGACTATTGGCGCAATCAGCCCCAGACTTTGCTACTTACAAGCTACCCTACAATTAAGCAAAGCACTGGGAGAATTACATGGGAATGACAGAGACATCCTAGATAACGGGGATAGCTTTGACAATACTGATAATAACGACATTAACCGCTGGATAAGTGAGCTGGCTTGGCGAGATTTCTATCGCCATGTTTTAGACTATAAGCCCAAGCTGATTCGCCATCAAGCGTATAAAAAGGAAACCGATAGCAAGACTAATTGGTCATATAATCAGCAGGAATTTAATGCATGGTGCGTAGGTAAAACTGGCGTGCCGTTAGTCGATGCAGCAATGCGCTGCCTGAATGCGACGGGCTTTATGCACAATCGCTTGCGGATGGTGACAGCGATGTTTTTGACCAAGGATTTATTGATTGATTGGCGCTTAGGTGAGCGCTACTTTATGCAGCAGCTGATAGATGGTGACTTTTCGTCCAATAATGGGGGTTGGCAATGGAGTGCGTCGACTGGCACCGACTCTGCACCTTACTTTCGCATTATGAACCCTTTTAGCCAAGCCAAAAGCCATGACCCTGATGGGATATTTATTAAAACTTGGCTACCTGAGCTAAAAGCCATTCCTGCCAGCATCTTGCATAGCGAGGATAAAATGCGTCAAGCACTGGCAAAGGGCGGTAAATTTGCTGACATTGATTATCCATTACCGATGGTCGAACATAAAGCGGCTCGCCAATTAGCGATTGCTGAATTTAAAAAATAGCGACGCATTACATCAACACTAAAACCTCAATTTACTAAGAATTTCAGCTATTGTATTTTAATCACATTATCTACCCTTCCTAGGGCGTGTCCTCATTTTAAAAATGGTGATAAAAATGAGATAAATTACCGTCAAACAAGGAAAGTAGCGCACCTAATATCGAGATATTAAGAAGCTATTTGACAATGTTTGACAATGTTTGACAATGTTTGGCAAAATTTAGCTATTTTTAGCCCATTTAGAAAGTAATCGATTGAATTGAGGACACGCCCTAGTATCAGCTGGCTGCTTATAATATGCGGGTTTGGATAATGTATAAGGCATAGGCTAGTAGAGTGAAGCTTATGATTAACAGCACCCATGTCGCAAAAGAAAGCGATTCTTTCGCTTTAGGGCGCTTATTAAGCTGCTCTTCAGAGTCAGAAGACGGTTTATTATTAAGAGTTGTCATATACGCCACCTTTTTATGTAGTGTTATATTATC
Organism: Psychrobacter sp. TWP2-1-2; assembly: GCF_049896785.1. Taxonomy (NCBI): domain Bacteria; kingdom Pseudomonadati; phylum Pseudomonadota; class Gammaproteobacteria; order Moraxellales; family Moraxellaceae; genus Psychrobacter; species Psychrobacter sp. TWP2-1-2. The sequence goes on from NZ_JAFCVA010000006.1 coordinate 40,922, forward strand.
AACGAAATTCATAAGTTCATTATGAATAATAGATAAGCTCTACTATACAATATAAATGGCGTTACTTTAAGTGTTTCCAATTAATAAGCTAACGTATGATTATCTAGTCTATGGCTCTAATAAAATTATGTATATATTATTTTACTGGCATCTGGCACGCGCCTGCACCTTGAGTCGTTACCGTCACTACTGCACCAGTTAACGAAAATAGCTGTTGCAGTTGGGTTTGCGCATTTTCTAGTGCCATATTCATGACATCACCGCGACAAGCGCGTTCGAGTACTTCTTTTTTTGCCATACTTTGCGCTTGTTGCAAGATTTTCGGATCGACTTGCATCATGCCAAAAGCACCCGTCTGCCAATCATAAATCTCGATATCGTCTAGATAAACCGAAAATATCTCTGATGGTGGGATGGTAATATTGATTTGCGGCATCACTGAGACTGGCGTATTGGCACCCGCTTCTTGTACCTCATCGACGTTAATTTCAGGCTGCACCACTTGTACCATCTCGGGGGTAAGTGCACTTAAATCAATCCCCGCCTCCACTCGTCCGCGCGCGATAAACAAACCCTTTTGCTCGTCTTGCCACAGCTTCATCCAACTGCCAGGACGTTGACTGGTAATGACGGTATCGACACTAAACGCCACCGTTTCCAAACGATTTAACTTTTGGATTTGTGTGACCACGCCTTCACGAGTAATGGTTTCTATCGGCTCTTCCTTGGTTATATTCTGCAAACTATAAATAGCAAAGACGATAGCTGCTAAACCGATGAGCAATATTATCCACGACATCATCGCAATGGATTTTTTCGCTTGTGAGTTAGTCGCATCATTATTAACAGGAGATCGATTATCAGGATTATTCATATAAACACCCTCAGAGTTTTATCATTTATTTTTATTAAACGTATAACAAATAACTGTCTAAATGATAAATGCTACTTTTGAGCAGCAACTTCAAGTAATAACTACCAATACGCTACATAATGACTAGCGCTACCATTTACTATAAATACCCTAAAAGCTGGTAAATAATCGAGTTGTAGTGACCTTATTTGCTCGTTTAAGTCACGTTTAAGTCACGTTCTGTCTGAAAAAACAAAAAGTCATTGCGTCTTAGGCTAACTTTACCTAACATAGTCAGATTGTATAAGCAAAATGTTGGCGTACATCTATTTTTCTGGTCTTTATGCGTAAAGTATGACGCTGCCAACATCAACGTTTTAATACAAAATGAACAGTTCCAGCCTTTTTGTAAGGCGTTTTATGAATGCACTTTCTATTCATGTACTGTTTGTCGCAGTACTTTTTAGCTAGGCATGTCCTAGACTATTACCAAGTGATACAAAGGTAAGCTTGCGTCGGCCATCAAAGCACACGCTCAATATCCTACTATTTCTTATTTATTTTATCGTTGATAAGGTTACGCTTTATTTATGAAAGCCAGTCAATTTTTATTTGCCACTCTAAAAGAAACCCCAAGTGATGCCGATATCGCCTCAAGCCAATTGATGGTGCGTGCCGGTCTTATTCGAAAGATTGCTTCTGGGTTATATATTTGGTTGCCCATGGGGCTACGCATCTTGCAAAAAGTCGAACGTATTGTTCGTGAAGAGATGCAAGAAGTTGGTGCACAAGAAGTGCTCATGCCGATGACCCAGCCTGCCGAGCTTTGGCAAACGACCGGACGCTTTAACGATTACGGTCCTGAGCTATTGCGCTTCAAAGACCGTCATGATCGCGACTTTGTGCTTGGTCCGACGCATGAAGAAGTCATCACCAATCTGGCGCAAGGCGAGCTGCGTAGTTATAAACAACTACCAATCACCTTTTTCCAAATTCAGAATAAATTCCGTGATGAGATTCGTCCACGTTTCGGTGTGATGCGCGCACGCGAATTTACCATGAAAGATGCTTACTCGTTTCACGTTGACCAAGCATCGTTGGCAAAAACTTACCATGACATGTATGACGCTTATACGCGTATCTTTACCCGTTTGGGCTTAGATTTCCGTGCAGTACAAGCGGATACTGGTTCTATTGGTGGTTTTGCTTCACATGAATTTCATGTATTGGCAGACAGCGGCGAAGATGATATCGCCTTCTCTGATTCTTCTGATTATGCGGCCAACGTTGAGCTTGCCGAATCAGTGAGCACCGCTGAGCGCCAGCCACCGAAGATGGAGCGCGAAGACGTCCTGACGGAAAATATGACCAGCTGTAAAATGGTTGCTGAACATTTAGGCTTACCGTTAGAAACGACGGTCAAAACGTTAATCGTCCATGGTCATACCGAAAATGATGAGCCACAGCTTATCGCTATCGTATTACGCGGTGATCATCAGCTAAATACGATCAAAGCCGAGAAAATCGAAGAGGCCAATGTGCCGCTGACAATGGCTTCTGATGAAGAACTGAAAGCTGCTGGTCTGCATAAAGGCTATATTGGTGTTAATTTGGATATGCCTGTCTTCGTTGATCGTTCGGCAGCAACTTTGTCAGACTTTGTATGCGGTGCCAATGAAGTCAACAAACACACCACTGGTATGAACTGGGCGCGTGATGCGAGCATTACTCGTGTCGTTGATGTACGCAATGTACAAGAAGGCGACCCTTCTCCTGATGGTAAAGGCAGCCTAAAAATCAAACGTGGTATCGAGGTCGGTCATATCTTCCAGTTGGGTGATAAGTACTCGCAAGCGTTAAATGCTACCGTATCTGGTGAAGATGGTAAGCCTGTAACCCTAATGATGGGCTGCTACGGTATTGGTGTGAGCCGTATCATTGCCGCTGCTATCGAACAGAACAACGACGAAAACGGTATCATGTGGCCACAGACGCCAACGGTTAATGATTCAATCGCTCCTTTTGAAGTCGCTATCATACCGATGAAGTCAAAAGAAGATACCGTCATGCAGACAGCGACGGCACTCTATGAAGAGTTAAAAGCACAAGGCATCAATGTACTTCTTGATGATCGTAACGAGCGTCCAGGTGTCAAGTTTGCTGATCTTGAATTGATTGGTATTCCTCATCGTATCGTGGTTTCAGACCGTAACTTGGCTGAAGGCCAGTACGAATACGTCAATCGCCGTGAAGCAGAAAAGCAAATGCTGAGCCGTGAAGACGTCATGGCAAAAGTAAGCGGCAAATAGTTTTACTCGTTAAAACTGTGCCATAAAAAGCGCCTATCTCATTAAATGAGATAGGCGCTTTTTCGCGTGTAATATAGCTAAAAAAAACTACTTAATATTACATCTTTTAGCAATGACCTTACTGCGTTTCTGTGTCTCATTAGCGGTGCAAACATTAGCGCTAATCTGGGCGTATACCACAGAATTATTCATTGGACCGTCATATTCAAAGTCACACTTATCATTACGATCCTTTAACCATATACGCTGTTCTTTATCCAACTGCTGTTGTTGTGTCGTATTCAAAGTACGATAAACGCTCATATAGATTTTATTAAGGCGATTTTTTTCGACTATAATTGCATTATTACCACAATCATAAGCCACTTCCATATAAGCGTCTTCACAGTTATATTGATTTTCCACAAATGCAGCCTGTGCTAACTGCAAGGTAGAAAGAGACAAAGTAGCAGTCCCTAGAGCGGTTAAAAATCCGGTTTTTAACTTCATAACTGCATCTCAATATTCATAAAATAAGGTTTATTGAGTATAAGAAAGAACGCTCATCTATGAAAGCTAAAAATTAATATTTATTTACTGCCGAATCAAGCGGCTTGGCTGTGGCATTAAGCGGATATCACTGACGCGACAAGGGTTGATATCGATACCGCCTCGGCGTGTATACCAAGCGCGAACCATCAGCTCACTTGGCTCATAGTATTGACTCAAATCAGCAAATATTTGCTCCACACATTGCTCATGAAAACCATTATGCTGACGAAAACTTAAGATATAACGCAGCATTCCAGCCTCATCGACTGTTTTATTACTGGTAATCGAAACTGCTAACGTCCCCCAATCTGGTTGATTGGTCACCGGACAGTTACTACGCAGCAAATTAGAATAAAAAGTATAAGGCTCAGTGCCAGTATTCTCTAAAATAGAGCTACTGTTTAAATCTTTATCACTACTTAGCAATGACGCATCAGGATGATCACACAATGCGACTTTTTCGCTAGTATTAGCAAGCGCGTCATCAATACAAACACCCTCAGGTTGAGCCACCAATAACCCTGTTGTCTTATTATGCAGGTCGTCATTTAAGCCAAACAACTCAACTTGCACGTCTGCTTGTACACAGGCTGATAAATCTTTAGCAATCAGCGCTTGCACATCATCCCAACTAGCGAATTCAGTAAAGTTGATACTGTTTAGATAGAGCTTAAGTGACTTTGACTCAACGATAAATGGCGAGCTGGCCGGAATACCAAAACGCGCGATAGCCACTTGCGAGATACCCTGTTGATTTAACCAAGACATCTCAAATGCCTGCCACCAATCGATGCCAACCATTAACTTATCGTCTTGCCAGCCAATGACATCGCGACCCATACTGCGAGCGATAGGATACAAGGTCTCTGGACTATACTCGGTTGGATAGTCAGTGGTTTGCTCACCTAAAATACCGTGGATACTCATAAGTTACTTACCTTTTATGCTTAAATATAATGAAATAAAAACCAGTCATTTTACAGCAATGGGCTATTTTATGGGAATCATTTGCCAGTCTGATGCGGGCTCTGTCTTCACATAATTAAATCGTACTCGATAAGTAATAGTGTCATGCTCACTCATATTACAATAAAAATCTACCAATAAGCTATCATTGGTAACCCATTCAAGCTTTGCACTGTAAGGCATTGGACTATACTTCCGACTGTCATAAAACTTGAAATGTTGCCGAAAATTTCCATAATCCATATTGTTTTTATCATACTGATAGCTACCGTACTTGTCCTTTTTCCAAATGATAACCTCTTCTTCTTCTGGAAACTCAACTTTAACCGTGGCTGCATAAGTCATGTCTGGTGAAAATGTCAAATGCGATCCTTCAAACTCTTGTATAACACCCGTGTTTAGATCAACCAATACTGTGTTATTAGTTTCATAGGCTTGTCCAGATAGATAAAGCCAGTTTTTATTTTTATCATAGCTATTTATAAGATAAACATACCTAAGGCTGTCCCCGTTTTCGTCTTGTACAGACTTATCGGTCAATATGACAGGAGATTCATGACTGGGTATCGTAATAGTGGTCTGGTTTAGCTGACGAGAAATATATTTTGATAATTGTAGTTTTTCGATGAGGTTTTGATTATAAATCATCAAGCTTTTATCTAAGCAATCTTGATAAATCCGCTCATCCTCACTATTACAATCCTTACCCCAGTTAGGATAAATAGGCGCTTCTATAGTCTCCCAAACATAATCATCCATATTAGCAAACGATGCCGCAATAGCAGCATTGGAAAAGCCACTTAATACCGCTATTATCAAAAGCTTATGCCTTATTGAAATTTTTTGCATAAAAAAAGCCCAACAATGTTGGACTCTTATAATAAGGTGACAAGCTATATTTTACAAACTAATCTACAAGCGCACACGTGAGCCATTACTGAGTAAACGATAGGCGATGGTATAGAATACCGCACAGAAGACAAAAATAGCAGCCATCGAATACCAGACATTCACATCAGAATAACCGAGAATACCGTAACGGAACGAGTTCACCATATAAACGATAGGATTTAATAGCGAAATATTTTGCCAAAATGGTGACAAGTTTTCCATCGAGTAGAACACACCGCCAAGATAGGTCAATGGCGTAAGCACAAAACTTGGAATGATAGAGATATCATCAAATGAGCGAGCAAACACGGCGTTTATAAAGCCACCAAGTGAAAATAAGATAGACGTACCCAGTACCGTAAATACCGTCACAAATAAATGCTCAATGCCAAGATCAGTAAAGAATAGTGCGACTATTGAGACGATGATACCAATGGCCAGTCCACGAAAGATACCACCACTGATATAACCCATCAAAATCGCATGTTTGGATACAGGAGAGACCAACAGCTCCTCGATACTGGAGGTGAATTTGGCACTAAAGAAGCTCGAAACCACATTGGAGTAACTGTTGGTAATAATCGACATCATAATGAGACCAGGCACGATAAACTGCATGTATGGCACGCCGCCCATTTCACCCACACGCGATCCAATCATCTTACCGAAGATGACAAAATAGAGACTCATCGTAATAACTGGTGGCAGCAAGGTCTGTGGCCAAATACGCAGAATTCGGCGAACCTCCTTTAACAAAATGGTGCGAAAAGCAATCCACTTTTTATTCCATGACATGGTTTTATTAGGATCTATCATTTCTTGACTCACAATCCTGCCTCCTTCATGCTGTCTGCACTTTGGATATTTTTGTCTACTAAGCGCATAAATAGCTCTTCTAGTCGATTGGCTTTATTACGCATACTGGCTACCGTGATACCTTGCTCAGATAACTGGTCAAAAACACCATTCAACGATTCGCCTTCAGTCAGTGTGACTTCAAGCGTCTGATCATCAGGCTGCGATGTGTCTGTCACTCCTGCCAAAACCAATTGACGTGTAAGCGGTGTCTCCAAATCAAACACAAAGGTTTCAACCGATAGCTGCGCTAGCAAGTCCTTCATCTCGGTATTAATACGAATCTCACCATGATCCAAAATCGCAATGCGTTTGCACAGCTGCTCCGCTTCTTCAAGATAATGAGTCGTCAGAATAATCGTGGTGTTTTCTTCGATATTAATCTGCTGCATAAACTCCCACATAGAGCGGCGCAACTCGATATCTACCCCAGCGGTTGGCTCATCCAAAATCAATAATTTTGGTTTATGAATCAGCGCCCTTGCAATCATCAACCGGCGCTTCATACCACCTGATAGCTCACGTGATTTGCTATTGCGCTTGTCCCACAGACCTAGCGCCATTAATAATCGTTTTGCCCGTGGGCGTGCTTCTTTGGCAGGAATACCAAAGTAACCGGCCTGTGTAATCAAAATATCTTCGACTTTTTCGAACATATTAAAATTAAACTCTTGTGGGACGATACCAAGATACTGTTTAGCAACAGACGGATTCTCTAGTAAGTCGGTGCCAAAGATCTTTACGCTGCCAGTTGTTGGTTTAAAAAGCGAGCTAATAATACCAATCATGGTTGATTTACCAGCACCATTTGGCCCCAGCAACGCAAAAAAACCTCCTTGCGGAACGGTTAAACTGACATCTTTGAGTGCCGAAAACCCATTGCTATAGGTTTTGGATAAATTCTGGATAGCAAGTGCTGGTACCTCAGACATGAAAACCTCTTTATTGGTTATAAATTTATGTAAAAACGTTTTTAGAATATAAACAGACAGAAGAGACTGTGTAGTGTCATAAAGTGAGGCTAGTGTTGGTAAATTTCAACTGTAATGCCTTAGAAGTACCGTATTGATAATACTCATCATTAAAAAAACGCCTATCTCATTTAATGAAATAGGCGCTCCACTGATATATATAGTAAAAGGCTTAGCCAGATATTCAATACAATTAGCTTGCTTCACCAACCATATAATCAACAGCGTTTTGAACTTCCTCATCAGGGATATCAGCACCACCTTTAGCAGGCATGGCGTTAAAACCATTGATAGCATGAGTGTATAATGTTTCTTTACCTTTGGAGATACGTGGTCCCCATGCACCAGCGTCACCTAAGATTGGTGAGCCAAGTAGACCTGCAGCATGACAAGTCTGACATACGGCATTGTATACTGCTTTGCCATCACGAGGACCATCACCCGCTGCTGGGCCAGCGGCGCGTGCCGTCACATCACAAACTTCATCGTCTTCAAAGCACACTTTAGCAACTGGCTGAATGCGAGCAATTAAGTTAGGATACAAAGCAATCAGCTTTTGCACTTGCGGCGTATCTTGCGGAATAGGCTCTTCATCAACTGCAGGTGCGGCAGCGGCAGGTGCATCGCCATCAGTCGTATCTGCAGCAGCTTGGGTATCATCACCCAACTGCTCAGGCGCATTTGCTACCACTTCCTGCGCTGCTGCTGCATCAGAAACAGTTACAGGAGTGTCTACAACACTTTCAGCTTGGCTCACCGCGATACTAGCGATTCCTAGAATGGCAGCTGCCGATAACATAACTACTTTTCTCATTCGTCACGTTCTCTTATTACATATACAAAGGCTTGTACGGCTCAGACATTTTGCTTGTCCTCCTTTGACAACCAAATAGTTATCAATAGCAAACAGCCATCCCACGTACCAGCACACTTGTAATCGGTGATTATAAATATGAATTCTCCCTGTCATTATAAGGGAAAAGGCAGGTAGATTGCCATGCCTGTTTAATGACTATCCTGTTTTTTCTTAAAAAACATCAATCACTGTCTTCATTCATTGGCTTTATGGATTTTATTTGTTAGACTAAGCGGTCTTTATTTTTCGACATCTTTACTGCTCAGAACGCTCGTTTAGGCATGATGTGGATAATACCGTACGCCATTGTTATTATGCGCTCGTAGCTCAGTTGGATAGAGTATCGGTCTCCGAAGCCGAGGGTCGTGGGTTCGATTCCCGCCGAGCGCACCAATCATCGTATCGGTAATATTTGTTTCATCCCTCCCTAGTATCATCCTAAATCTCAAATACCCATTAACTCCGTACTCAAAATATTTGCGGATTTCGCCGTGCGTGCTCGTCTATTGATAGATAGTTTTCTTATATGATAGGCATTTCGCTTATAACACTCGCCTATTTTGCTTGCTGCAAATTAGCTGCTAGCTGGGCACGGTTGGGCACACGATGATAATTAATCACGGGCACATTACCTAACAGGCGCTGACCTGAAGCAATTTTCTTATCCATCGTAATCATTGCAATTTTTTTATCTTGTTTACTGAGCAACAAATGATTGGTCTTGCGTGTGACTCGATAATCAGGAAAATACTGTTTAATCAGTACGGATGTTTTTTGCAAATCGTCATTAATAGGTTTTCTCACGCTTTTAGACGATTTATTATGAATTGTCTCACCCACTTTTACGCCGCGTGACTTTGCCAACAACCATAAAGCGGCAATAACGGCAAACAATATGACAAGCCACCAAATTCCATCTATCATTAGAAGAGATATCCATTATTAGCAAGGGTTGGCTCATGTTAGCAGAATTATCACCAGCGTTAATAGCAGAAGTAGAACTTGCTGCTAAATTATTGACATCCAAACAGCATATTTGCATCTTAACGGGTGCAGGGATTTCAGCAGAAAGTGGCATTCCAACTTTCCGAGATAAGCAAACAGGCTTGTGGGAAAACTATGGTGTGGAAGACTTGGCGACACCTGAGGCTTTCACTCGTGATCCAAAACTGGTGTGGTCATGGTATCAATGGCGCAGGCAATTGGTCGCAGATAAAAAACCGAACCCTGCACATTTTGCCTTAGCGCAGTGGCAATACCATACTCAGTCGTCCAATCAATCATTAACGCTTATCACTCAAAATGTTGATGATTTACATGAGCAAGCTGGCAGTACGGTAACTCATTTGCATGGCAATCTGTGGCATAACCGCTGTAGTCAATGTGAGACAGTCTACCAAAGTCAATCGAGGGGTTCGTATCATAGCGAGGATACAATCAATTTTGATGACAAACTGATGACCTGTCGCCATTGCGATGGCTATATCAGACCAGATATCGTTTGGTTTGGCGAAGCATTACCAGTACAAGCATGGCAAACGGCAGAAGATGCGGCGGCGAACTGCGAGGTATTTATCAGTATTGGCACCTCCAGTCTCGTCTATCCTGCCGCTGGACTCGCACAGTTAGCGACGCAAAATGGTGCCAAAATTATCGAGATAAATCCCAATCCAACGCCGAATACTATTGTGGATATCATCTTAGCAGAAAAAGCTGGTGTGATTATGCCGTTATTAATCCAGAAAATCACTGCGCTGTAGTCGCTTGCACCTAAGTCGCTTGCAGCTAAGTCGCCTGAACTTAAGTCACTTGAACTTAAAAAGCATACCGTATAAAAAAGAAAAGGCTTAACGATTGATATCAACCGTTAAGCCTCGGATATAAAACCTAATCATAGTTTATTTACTTTAGTGCCAGATCAACTTTCGCCAAATATGCTGCTTTTAATTCATCACTAATAAATGAGGCATTAAAGGAGTTCTTTACCAAAGTAACAACATCATCTTCTGTTAGCGGTAAATTTTCACATATATTTATAAAGTTCTGATTCATGTAACCTTTGAAATAGGCTGGGTCGTCTGAGTTTATGGTGATATTTAGACCATAATCTAGCAGCTCTTTGATATTGTGTTCTTTGTAATTATCAAAGACTTTTAGCTCAATATTTGAGTTCGGGCAAACGGTCAGGGGCATTTGCTCATCTTTCAGTCTTTGCATCAACTCTGGGCTTTTTATCGATTGCACACCATGATCGATTCTATTGATATTTAATAAGTCCAGTGCTTCATAAATGTACGAAAAATCTGCCTCTTCACCAGCATGGGCGACCAGCTTAAAACCTGCTTCTTTAGCTTTTTTGAAGACATCTTTGAATTTTGATGGTGGATTGCCCAGCTCTGACGAATCAAGACCGACACCAATGATGTCATCTTTGAATGCCAGTGCTTGCTCTAAGGTCTCAAACGCTTCTTCTTGTGATAAATGCCTTAGGAAACACATGATAATACAAGAGGTGATACCATATTTTTCTTTGGCATCTGCAAGCGCTTCTTTGATGCCTGTTATCACCACTTCAAAAGGTATGCCTCGTTCAGTATGCGTCTGCGGGTCAAAAAATATCTCTGTGTGAATGACGTTATCTTCAACACACTTAATTATATATTCCCACGTTAAATCATAGAAATCATCTTTAGTGATCAGGACATTTGCGCCTGCATAGTAGATATCTAAAAAGGTTTGCAAGTTGGTGAAGTTGTAGGCGTTGCGCACATCTTCTATGTTTTTATAGGGAATCTCTATCTGGTTCTTTTTGGCCAATCTAAACATCAGCTCAGGTTCTAGTGAGCCTTCAATATGTAAATGCAGCTCAGCTTTTGGTAATTTCTTTATTAAATCAATCATAGGATTCCAGTGACGGCTTTTTGTAGTAGAGTACTTTTGATAAGTGCTTTTGAGAAGTGCCTTTATAAATGCAAAGCCTGTATAGACGCTTGAGCAATATATCAATCACCCTCGATTTCTAGAGGCGCTATTATATTGTAATTGATGCCTAAACCCTATAAAAGAACACGATGCTAGCAAAATAACAAGCCATCAGATTCCCTCATCAACGTTACTTCAAAAACACCACAGTATCAGACAACTCGTTACCCGCTGGATCCTGATCCAAATGATAATACTGACGCAGCACTTGCCCAACTTCATCTAACAATTCAGCCAAGCTTTCTTCGGTTTTTTGATTGGCAATACCTGATACGGCCTTATCACACATCGCCCGCCAAACGGTGGGGCTGACATGAGCACTGATACCACGATCAGCTACGATCTCTAACTGGTGCTCGCAAATATTGACATACACCAAGACGCCTGTATTCTCTTCAGTATCCCAAACTCGATACTCACTAAACAGCTCAATCGCACGTTCGCGACAGCCAATATAGTAAGCCTCTTGAATCGGCAGATGGTTTTCTACAATCAAAAACACCTCACCCCGATGCCCTCGCTCTGCACGGGTCACCTCGTCTGTCAAACGTGCTTTGGCTGCTGCTGTTAACCATTTACTATGCAATATAGGAATAAATAAGACTTGACGCCACCAGCGGGCAAAACTGGGATTTGACGCGTTGTTTTCTGACATTTTACTATTTCCTCAAATACGTCATTGCTGACGGTCGTTTAGTATCCGTTCTTACTTAAGCATCTACCACGAGCCACCAGCACCGCCGCCGCCAAAACCACCGCCGCCACCACCGAAGCCGCCGCCGCCGAAACCACCACCTCCAGAGCCGCCACCACCGCCCATACCAGGTAGGAATATCATACCGCCGCCTCTACGAACGCCGCCAGATCCACCTTTACCACCACCACCGCCACCTCGTGAAATCAAAAATAGCCATAAGAATATAGCCATAATAACGGTCATAAAAAAACCACCGCCTAAGGCTAACGATCCCGCAAAAAACCCACCAGCAGTAATAATAGAACCAAATACACGACCAAAAATACTGGTAATAAAGCTTCCAAATATCATTGCCATGATGAATAAAAATATGGGCGATGGTAGCTCGTCTGAACCTTGTTGTGCACTACGCTCGGCTGCTTGCGCATCAGCACGAGCCAATACCTCAGGATCAGCAGTCAACCGCGTTTTGAGTGCGTCAACGCCAGCTATTATCCCAGCGCCATAGTTATTTTGCTTAAATAACGGCGTGATATCTTCACGAATAATACGATTGACGGCAGCATCTGGTAAGACACCCTCTAGTCCATAACCCGTCAAAATGTACATATCACGGTCATTGACGGCGACTACCATGAGTAAGCCATCATCGACGTCTTTATTACCCAGCTGCCATTTCTCAGCTACTTGTAGAGCATAGTCAAAGATAGGAACACCATTGGTCGTAGGAACGATAACCACCGCTGCTTGCGCAAGACCTTGCTGATAAATATTTCTAAGCTGCGCCTCTAGACGCTGTTTTTCTTGCGGATTTAGAATATTAGCCTGATCAACGACAGGATTATTTAATATGAGCTTATCGGCATCGACACTGGGTGCATTTGACTGTATAGGAGAAGGATTTTCGGCTGTTGACCCAACTGTTGCCTCATTATTAGCCGCATTAGGGTTGATCGCCTCATTACCTAAAATGGCATCATTGATTGCATCATTACCCAATACAGCGTCATTGAGCGCTTCATTAGACTCGCCCGCTTTGGCAATCGCTACCAAGTCCTCAACACTACGACTTTGCATGTCTGAGGTGCTATCAATGGCTTCATTAGGCGCAGCATACAACACAGACGCACTACTGACGCTGAGTGTGAGCAGTAATACTGATAGGATTGCTTTTGAATTGTTCATCTAATCTATACCACCTCAAGTGACATCTGTACTGAGTGAATCTACGTGATACCATTCACAAAAATTAGCATAGCAAAGAAACCAAATTTGACATAGCTAATCGTACTTTTTGGATTTGGTATTAAGTTTAATAGGCATTCATATCCATCAATACCTTTAAAAATGTGGCTAAGCAAACTAGTGGCTAACTGAGCTAAACGATAAAAATGTAAACAAACAGAGCGGCAAATTCCGCTCTGTTTTCATCTCTATTCAATCACCACTACTCAGCTGTCGCTGACTTATCATCACCGAAGTCAACACTTGGTGCGGTTGAAATAGCGTCTTCATTCGCCACGCTAAAGTTTGGCTTGGCATTCATACCAAATACTTTTGCTGTAATGTTGGTTGGGAACTGGCGCACTGTCGTATTATAGCTTTGCACTTCTTGAATATAACGGTTACGAGCGACGGCAATACGGTTTTCAGTGCCTTCGAGCTGGGCTTGTAAGTCTTGGAACAAAGCATCTGACTTTAGCTCAGGATAACGTTCAGAGACAGCCATCAAACGTGATAGTGCACCTGTCATCTGTTCCTGTGCCGCTGCATAACGCTCCATCGCTTCTGGATCATTCAGTACTTCTGGCGTCACCGTAATGCTACCAGCACGAGAGCGTGCCTCAGCTACTTGAGTAAACACTTCTTGTTCTTGCTCAGCATACTGCTGCACGACTTTGACTAAGTTTGGCACCAAATCAGCGCGGCGTTGATATTGGTTCACCACTTCTGACCACGACGCGGTAACTTGCTCATCTTGAGCCTGCAGGTTGTTGTAGCCACAACCGCTTAGACCGACGGTAGACGTCGCTAACACGGCCGCGAGCAATATGGGTTTTACAATTGATTGACGCGTCATCATTGTTTCTCCTAATAATGGTAAATAATAAATAGCCAGTAACACTTTTTTAATAATTTTTTGAAGCTTATATTTTGAAGCTGATACATGAGGTCATGCAAATGTATGTCTATTTATATTGAAGCCGTATATTTTTTATAATAAAGGCACATCACTTGTATTAAAGCCACACTAAACATAAAAACAGCAGTTAATGAGTACGATAGCAATCGTATGCCGCTCTACTAGAGTCTCTTCTTATCAACGATAACGAAACTATAGGATAAGATATCTTACACAATGATGGCGCTATCTCGATATTTTTACAATTAGCCGTTACCAAAACACAACCGCAAAACCACACTGCTATCCCATGACTATTGCTCGTTTTTACTACCTATCATTCATAACATCTACATCACAAATATCATCGAACCACTGGCATTATCTTTAGTGCATAGCTTGTCCAGCATAGAGGATTGACAGATGAGCGATGAATAACCGCTCTGTTTTTGTGTAGTCGATGTGGCTTTATCTATTGATTCGATATCTAACAACGGTCAAAACATGCGATATTTTATCGTTATTTATAGTCATATCTGTCTGACTCAATATGAATATATATGCTTCTGTACAAAGAAAATTCTAGTAATTACGACAAAAATATGGCAAATTGCAGTTACGTAGCCGTACGGTTTGAATACATTTGGTAGTGGACTTATAGCTTGATTAGTATTAGCGATTTGTTGATTTCTATGTAAAATATTACTCAATTATTAGAGATTCGCTTAATCGTTTCAATCAGCCACACCAACCCTGTAGTCAATCGATACCGCTCACAAAAAGTTGAATGCTATCGGCATGATAAGTATTTAATATTATAACCGCCTGTTTTATCCACTGGTCTACTGAACATTCATCGCAGATATTAAGTGATAAGATAAATGTCGCAGTAATTGAGACAGCTTACGCCTTGCAACTATGCTGATACGCATATCGTCGGTAATAAGCTTAAGCAAACTGTCAATATTACTGATAAACCAAGCGGATAACTACAGACAACTACAGTCCATTCTTAGTGGCTAAGCTCGTATGAGACTTAACGGATATACATGAGTCAATGTAGATAATTTAACTGCTTAACTTAAATAAGTAAGTTAACCAGTTAGCTTACTCCTAGCATACAGAGCCACTTTGAGACAGTACTAGGAATATACATATGGAAGGTTTAGTTAACTTAGTAAACGGAATTATCTGGAGCCCCGCACTGATCTATCTGTGCTTGGGCGCGGGCCTATTTTATTCCATTATGACGCGCTTCGTACAAGTGCGCCTGTTCGGTGAAATGATCAAATTACTCTTTACTGGTAAGTCTAGTGATCAAGGTATTTCATCATTTCAGGCACTTGCCGTATCACTCGCAGGACGCGTGGGTATGGGTAACATCGCTGGGGTAGCTGCGGCTATCGGCTTCGGTGGCCCAGGTGCCGTATTTTGGATGTGGGTCGTGGCCTTCTTAGGTGCATCTACTGCTTATGTCGAGTCTACGCTCGCACAGATTTATAAAGAAAAAGATGTCATCACTGGCGAATATCGCGGTGGCCCAGCTTATTATTTTGAGCGCGCACTTGGCCAAAAATGGTATGGCATCCTCTTTGCAATCTCATCTATCCTCGCTTGTGGTATATTTTTACCAGGTGTACAGGCAAACGGCGTTATCAATGCTTTCGCACAGGTAATGGGCGAAGGGTCTGTTATGAGTATTGGCGCCTTAGAAGTTGGCTCAATGCGTCTAGTAGCCTTAGCCATTATCCTTGTGGTATTAGGTATTATCATTTTTGGTGGTATCAAGCGTATCGCAACGTTTACCGAGTATGCCGTTCCTTTTATGGCATTGGGCTATATCGTTCTTGCACTGATCATCATGTTTACTAACTTTGATATGATTCCACAAGTATTCGGTCTAATCGTGAGCGATGCATTTACTGCTCAAGCAGGTTTTGGTGCAGCGATTGGTTGGGGCGTAAAACGTGGTATTTACTCAAATGAAGCAGGTCAAGGTACAGGTCCTCATGCTGCTGCTGCTGCTGAAGTTGAGCATCCATCACAGCAGGGTTTGGTTCAGGCATTCTCAGTATATGTCGATACTCTCTTAGTATGTTCTGCTACTGCCTTCATGATCCTAACCATGGGTACTTATAACATTCAAGGAACATTACCAGACGGTCAGTTCATCGTACAGAACGTCGCTGCTACCACTGAAATCAACGCCCCTGCATTCACGCAAATGGCGATGGAATCTGTTTATGGTGGTTTTGGTAATACCTTTATCGCTATTGCTGTCTTCTTCTTTGCCTTTACCACTATCTTGGCTTACTACTACATCGCCGAAGTGAACGTTGCTTATCTAACGCGCTTTGTCGGGCGCAGTGCCAACAAGACTGGTCTATTCTTAGTCAAAATCTTAATCATGGTGATGGTTGCTTACGGCGGCCTAAACTCAGCTGGCTACATTTGGGCTATTGGTGATATTGGTGTTGGGCTTATGGCTTGGTTGAACATCGTTGGTATTTTGGTCATCTTCATTGTGGCTCGTCCAACGCTTACTATGCTAAAAGATTATGAAGCACAGCGTAAAGCAGGTGTTGAGCGCTACAGTTTTGATCCTGCAAAATTCGGCATCAAAAACGCCCCTTATTGGGAAGAGCGTCATCTAAAAGAGCAACAAAGAATGGCAGCAGATCCACTACGTAAAGAGCATAAGTAATATTCTATAACGTAGCTATCATTCTTTAACATAATTGTTATTCAAACCTCCAAAACAAAAGCCCGAAACCATCGTTTCGGGCTTTTCTGTTTCAAACCTTTGCATTCATCATTCATCGTTCATCATTCATCATTACTCTTTAAACTTGCATCATTTTAAACCAATGAGAGGCTCATTTATCTTACTCTCCACTACATTGAACCGTTTTCATGCGACTGACTTATATCAATGCTATGGTAAACATTAGGTATCCCCCAAACGCAAAAAAGCCCAGCTCAATAGCTAGGCTTCTTCGACGTCATTATTTAAATAATTAATTAATCATAAATGAAGAGACTATAGAAACAACTTACTCAGGCATCAATACTGCATCGATAGTGTGAACCACACCGTTCGTTGCCATGATATCTGTACCAGTAATATTAGCCGTGTTACCAGTCGCATCAGTGATGACATTAGCATCGCTAATATTGATAGTAGCACCATTTACAGTAGCAACATCAGTACCATAAGGAATGTCAGCTGCCATAACAACCATAGGCACTACGTGATACGGAAGTACTTTTTTCAGTAGATCTGTATCGGCTAATAGCTCTTCTTTAGTAACGCCTAGCTTCTCTAACACAGGAGCAAATGCATCATCAGTTGGTGCAAATACCGTATAAGTCCCAGCATCCATCATCATTGTATCTAAGCCAGCAGCTTGTAATGCAGCCGTTAGAATCGTTAGATTTTCGTTGCCAGCTGCTATTTCAGCAATGCTTTGCGTCGCAGCAGTATCGGCCATTGGATCGGCTTCAGTCATTGGCTCAACTTCGGCAACGGGCTCTACAACCACTTCTTCAGTAGTCACTTCAGGCTCAACAGGATCAGTAGCTGCTTCTTTATCATTACAAGCGGCTAATGACATGGCAGCTGTAACGACAGCAATAGAAAGTAAGTTTTTCTTCAACATAAGTATTTCCTTATAAAGGGATGGTCTGTTAAG
This sequence comes from Psychrobacter sp. TWP2-1-2, assembly GCF_049896785.1. Taxonomy (NCBI): domain Bacteria; kingdom Pseudomonadati; phylum Pseudomonadota; class Gammaproteobacteria; order Moraxellales; family Moraxellaceae; genus Psychrobacter; species Psychrobacter sp. TWP2-1-2. The sequence goes on from NZ_JAFCVA010000006.1 coordinate 58,647, forward strand.
TGACTTGTTTGACAAATAACTTAACCCAGTTAATGTATATAACAGCGAACCACTTATCTGTTGCAAATGATAGCAACTAAACAATAGTAATAATGTCGCCTCTGCTATACCAATAACTATAATTTTAACTGATTAATTTCAGATTAATGCTTACTTAGGTAGCAACACTGTATCGATCACGTGTACAACTCCATTGTTCGCTTGTATATTCGCGGTAACGATATTAGAGGTACGATCTCTCCCATCGGTAATTTGTTTTTTAGCGTCAAATGTGATGCTGCTGCCTTCCAGCATCTCTTGACTGCCTGCCATAATTTCAGAGGCAAAGACGCGGTCGTCTTTAATCACATGATAGGTGAGCACTTTAGTCAACAGCGGCTTATCTTGTAATAGCTGTTCTTTACTTATATTAAGTTCAGCTAATAATTTAGCAAAAGCGGCATTATTGGGTGCAAAGACGGTAAAGTCAGCGGCTTTATCAGCGAGGGCATCGGCCAATCCTGCTGCTACCACTGCTTCTTTGAGGATACTGAGATCCTCTGTGGCAACGGCTAGATCCACTATAGACTTGTCAGTAGGTAACAGTACGTCGTCAATGAGGTGAATGACGCCATTAGTGGCTAATACATCTGTTTTGATAATTTTAGAGGTATCCCCACTTGCATCCATAATGACATTGGCATCACTAATAGAGAACGCTTGACCATTGACTGTTTCGATACTGTCGCCATAAGGAATATCAGCAGCTTTGACTGTCATATTGGGGATAACATGATAAGTTAAGACCATGGTTAATAGCTCTTTGTTAGCCAATAACTCTTCTGACGTCACATCAAGCTCTTCCAATAATTCAGCGAATGCAGCATCAGTAGGTGCAAATACAGTAAATTCGTCCTCTGATGACATCAAAACTTTATCAAGTCCAGATGCCTTTAACGCAGCGTTAAGAATGGTTAAATCTTTATTTTCAGCAGCAATTTCTGCAATATTTTGTGTTGGCGCTTCTACAACAACTGAAAAATCATTGTCATCGTCATTACAAGCGGCTAGCGGCAAAACGGTCATGGCAAGCGCCAGAGATAATAGGGTTCTTTTTAGCATGAGTATATCCTTATGTATGAGTTCAGATGAACCATCTACTTTGTCAGTAGCATCCGTCGAATGATTGAAATTGTTAAATGATCAAAGCTTTCAACAAGAAACAAAGATGACTGTCGTTTATTGTCGTAGTGTTAAACAATAATGATGACACGCTTAAAAAATATCTCAAACATTCTAAATGCCAGCAATTTCATTTAGAAAAGCTTCATCTAAAACCGTTAGCAATCAAAATAGCGTGTATTTAATAATCATGTCATCAAAGACGGTAGCTGGTACTCATACCAACTGCATCATACAAAGTAATAGGGATATAATTCTTTAGCTGTAATTTTGAGATCAATCTTATTTGGGCAGTAATACTCTATCGATAACATGTACTACGCCGTTATTAGCAGCAATATCGGTTTTTATGATATTGGTAGTACGACCATTTTCGTCCATCAATTTGCTCTGATTGGTGACCATCAGAGTATCTTTACTGAACATAGTAATATTGCCCGGTTTAACGTCTTTCGCATATACTGGCGCAGCACCGTTAATCACGTGATAGCCTAAAATCTTAGTCAATAGTGGCTTGTTGGCAAATAGTTGTGCTTTGCTCATGCCTGTTTCTTGCAGAACTTGTACAAATGCGGCATTGGTCGGCGCAAATATTGTATAGTTTGCATTCGGGTTAGACAAAGCACCGGCCAAATCTGCCGCTACGACGGCTTCGACCAGTAGCGAGAAGTCAGGATTACTTTGGGCAACTTGTACCACGTTCATTTTTGCCATAGATTGACTGTGCATAGGCGCTTTCATGGCTGCGCTTTTGCTTGGCATCATATTATTACAAGCGCTTAAACCAGCGATTGAGAGTGCTAATGTACCGATGGTAGCAATTTTAGTAAGCTTCATAACATTATCCTTAATGATTGAGTATTTATTGACTGTTCTATAACTGTCTTGCAGATTAGATCGTCTTCCCTTATAGCAAATACTGGCGCTAATAATAGTGGTAAATGTTAGATGTCACTAATACAACTATTAACATTTACTAGTAAGTATTGCTTATGAAACATCAATCCTTCTGAAATTAAATTAACATATAACCAAGCTTTATCAATTCCTCTTTACGCAACTTTTTGTAGTACAGGTGTAAACTCTGTCTGACTTTTAAGCACAATCGTTGTGCTTTCATTTATAGAAACAAAGCTTTATGTAATCTTTAAGCGAAATGATATTCATTTGTTCCTAATCATTTAATGCCATAAACTTTGAACATCATGCTCACTCAATCAACAGGCAGATTTTTTGTCTAGCATATTGCCAAAGAGGAATAAGTACTGTCCCACGTGAGGTATGATTTTCATGCTAGAATAATGCGGATTTGCCTACGCCTTTTATGAATGTTGCACGCTATTTATTATTCCTATTACTCCCCTTTTTATAACATTGACGATATAAGCAGCGCTCCTATGACTCAAACGATGACTTCTCAATCTGATCCTACTTCTAGTCCATCATCCGCTGATGACTTTATTTTAACGCCACCTGCCGTGTTTCCTTATAAAGAGCAGCAACTGACGGCACGTGCACGTATCACCGAGCAAATGGCATCACGCATCTTGATGTTAGATGGGGCGATGGGTACACAGATTCAGACCTATAAATTAGAAGAAGCAGATTATCGTGGTGAGCGTTTTGCCGATATCAATCAAGACGTACGCGGCAATAATGATTTATTGGTACTGACACAGCCGCACATGATTAAAGACATTCATCACGATCACCTGCTAGCTGGTGCCGATATTATCGAGACCAATACCTTTAACGGTACGCGTCTGTCGATGGCTGACTACGATATGCAGTATCTAGTGCCTGAGCTGAATAAGACAGCAGCCAAGATTGCCCGTCAAGCGGCGGATAAATTTACGGCAAAAACGCCTGAGAAACCGCGTTTTGTCGCTGGTGTCGTGGGGCCAACCTCACGCACGTGCTCGCTATCACCTGACGTCAATGACCCAGCTTTTCGTAACATTACCTTTGATGAATTGGTACTAAATTACCGTGAAGCGACTTTATGCCTGATAGAAGGTGGTGTTGATCTCATCCTCATCGAAACAATATTTGATACGCTCAATGCCAAAGCTGCAATCTTTGCCATTACGGGCGTGTTTGATGACATTGGTTTTGAATTACCAATTATGATTTCGGGCACCATTACCGATGCCTCAGGTCGAACGCTATCAGGTCAAACCGCCGAAGCCTTTTATAACTCAATCCGCCATGCCAAGCCATTATCGGTTGGCTTTAACTGCGCATTAGGCGCTGATGCACTGCGTCCACATATTCAAACGCTGTCGAACATTGCTAATACCTATGTGTCAGCGCATCCGAACGCAGGTCTGCCCAACGAGTTTGGTGAATATGATGAAACAGCCGAACAAACCGCTGCCCTACTCGAAGGCTTTGCCAAAGCGGGTATTTTAAACATCGTTGGTGGCTGTTGTGGTACGACGCCTGAGCATATCCGCCAAATCGCTAAAATGGTGGCAAATTATCCACCGCGCGTGATTCCTGAAATCCCACCTGCCTGCCGTTTGTCAGGTCTTGAGCCATTTACCATTAATGCAGATAGCTTGTTCGTCAACGTCGGTGAACGTACCAACGTGACAGGCTCTAAAAAGTTTTTACGCTTGATTAAAACCGAAGCCTACACCGAAGCGCTCGATGTGGCACGAGATCAGGTCGAAGGCGGCGCGCAAATCGTCGATATCAATATGGACGAAGGCATGCTCGACTCCAAGCAAGCGATGATTCATTTCGTCAACCTCGTGTCTGGTGAGCCTGATATCAGCCGCGTACCACTCATGATTGACTCGTCTAAATGGGACATCATCGAAGAAGGTCTTAAGCGTATCCAAGGCAAGTCCGTCGTCAACTCTATCTCATTAAAAGAAGGACATGCTGAGTTCGTTGAGCGTGCCAAGCTTTGTATGCGCTACGGTGCCGCCGTGATCGTCATGGCATTTGATGAAGACGGGCAAGCCGATACTTACGAGCGTAAGATTCAGATTTGTCAACGCAGCTATGATGTGTTGGTCAATGAAGTTGGTTTCCCATCAGAAGACATTATTTTTGACCCGAACATTTTTGCCGTCGCCACTGGTATCACTGAGCACAATAATTATGGTGCCGACTTTATTAACGCGACCAAATGGATTACCGATAACTTACCCAATGCGATGGTATCGGGTGGTGTATCTAACGTCTCGTTCAGTTTCCGTGGTAACCCTATCCGTGAAGCCATCAACTCCGTATTCCTCTATCATGCGATTCAAAACGGTCTGACGATGGGTATCGTCAATCCTGCCATGCTTGAACTGTACGATGATATTCCAAAGGAAGCTCGTGACGCCATCGAAGATGTGATGCTCAACCGCAACCAAGGTGAGAGCGGTCAAGACGCCACCGAACGTCTGATGACTGTGGCTGAGAACTACCAAAACGGTGGTAAGAAAAAAGACAGCACCGTTGATATGAGCTGGCGCGAAGGCACGGTAGAAGAACGCATCGCCCATGCACTGGTCAAAGGCATCACTACCTTTATCGAAGCTGATACCAAAGAAGCATGGGAGAAATACCCCAAGCCGCTAGAAGTCATCGAAGGCCCACTCATGGACGGGATGAATATCGTCGGTGACTTATTTGGTGCCGGTAAAATGTTCTTACCACAAGTGGTCAAATCAGCTCGCGTGATGAAGCAATCCGTTGCGTGGCTAAATCCGTATATCGAAGCAGAAAAAGTCGAGGGTGAAAAGAAAGGCAAAATCCTCATGGCAACTGTCAAAGGCGACGTCCACGATATCGGCAAAAATATCGTCGGCGTGGTGCTAGGCTGTAACGGTTATGATATCGTTGATCTGGGCGTCATGGTGCCGTGTGAAAAAATCCTCGATACCGCTATCGCAGAAGAAGTCGATATCATTGGCTTATCAGGTCTGATTACCCCAAGTCTCGATGAGATGGTCTATGTCGCCAAGCAAATGCAAGAGCGCGGCATGACGCTACCCTTGATGATTGGCGGTGCAACGACCTCCAAAGCGCATACCGCAGTCAAAGTCGAGCCACAATACCAAAATGATGCCGTCATCTATGTATCTGATGCCTCACGCTCAGTCGGTGTAGTCACTAAACTGCTCTCCAAAGAATACCGTCAAGCGCTTATCGATGAAACTCGCGAAGAGTATGTCAAAGTACGTGAACGCCTTGCCAAGCGTCAGCCAAAGGCGGCGAAGGTCACGTATGCCGAATCGGTCAAAATTGGCTTTCAGTATGATTGGGAAAACTATGTGCCACCAGTGCCCAATAAGCTGGGGCAAGTGATATTTGACGACTATCCAATCGCTAACCTACTGACTTATATCGACTGGACACCATTCTTTATCTCTTGGGGACTGGTCGGTAAGTATCCGAAAATATTACAAGATGATGTGGTGGGCGAAGCGGCACGCGATTTGTTCGATAATGCCAATGAGCTGATGCAAAAGATGATTGATGAAAAATTAATCGTCGCCAAAGGGGTGTTTAAACTCATGCCAGCTCGCCGTACTGGTGCCGATACCGTTACTGTCTATGACCATGCCACTGAAGGTGGTGCAGCAGAATATCAATTCGAGCACTTACGTCAACAAAGCGATAAAGCCAGTGGCAAGCCGAACTTTAGCTTGGCAGACTTCATCTCGCCATCAGAGACACATACTGACCATTTGGGCGGCTTTACCGTTTCTATCGTGGGTACAGAAGCACTGGCTGAAAAGTATAAAGCAGCAGGCGATGACTATAATGCCATTATGGTACAGGCATTGTCTGATCGCTTAGCTGAAGCGTTTGCCGAGCATTTACATGAACTCATCCGTAAAGAATATTGGGGCTATCAGCCAACTGAGTCACTCACCAATGATGAGATGATTAAAGAGAAATATGTCGGCATCCGCCCTGCACCTGGCTACCCTGCTTGCCCTGAGCATACCGAAAAAGGCAAATTGTTTGATTGGCTCGGTACGGTAGATGCTATCGGTACGACTTTGACCGAAAGCTATGCGATGTGGCCTGCGTCATCGGTCAGCGGATTCTATTACTCACATCCTGATAGTGAATACTTCAACGTCGGTAAGATCAGTCGTGACCAACTAGAGAGCTATGCTGAGCGTAAAGGCTGGGATATGAAGACTGCTGAGAAATGGTTGAATCCGAATTTGTAGAAAGGTTTGTATTAATTAGATAGGCGGAAGCTATGGAAGAAGCAGTAAAAATATGGTTTAAAGAGGATTTTAATGATTTTGACTCAGAGGAAGGATTAGACTCTGCTAATCCTCTAGAACTAAAACGAGTAAATGTACTTGTTGGTGCAAATAATTCTGGCAAAAGTAGGTTTATGCGGAGTTTAGCAATGCACATACAGTCTAAAAGAGTCAATATTTTTCCACCTTCAATGTTTTTGCAAAATCTGAATGAATTGAACGATAATTTTCTAAGCTTGACTTCAGTTGATTTAAATCTAAAACAAATGGATACAACAGATTTTTCTATAATTAGCAAACTTATAAATGAAGCTTCGGGTAAGGTAGATCGTTATTTGCATTTACACAATGATTACTTCGCAAATCAGAACACGCTATATAGCAACGCCGATGTGTGGTTGAAAAGTATCTACTCAATCACTAAAGGAGATATATCTACCACTACTTCACTGTTCCATGAAGTATTAGAAAAATTGAGTACTCTAGAATTAAAAGCAGTTTACTTTAATATAACAGAGTTTGAAATTCATTATATTAACTCTTTAAGAACCCTGAAAGATTTAGGCTATACCAACTTCGATGATAAATATATAAATGAGTTAATATCTCAAGATAAAGGTATTGACACAGAGTATCATTTGTCTGTAGAAGAGGCTCAAAATTTTCTTAAAAACTCGCCATTAACATTGAGAGTAGCCTATGACTACCGTTTCTCTCCTAGTGAGATAATTTCTGGAGAAGGATTTTTCGAAACTCTTACTGACTTACTATTAGGTTTACCTGATGGAAGAGAGCAAGTTAAAAGTTATCAACACAAATTATCACACTATTTTTTCAATAATGAAGAAGTTGTAATTATTCCCAATAAGAAAAGTAAAAGCATAGAAATTAAAATTGGTAACAGTGAACAATATCCTATTTCCGATTTAGGAGATGGACTACAGCAAATAATTATTTTAACCTACACATCATATGTAATGAGAAGGCCATCTATTTTTCTCATCGAAGAGCCAGAAATGCATTTGCATGCAGGCTACGTCAAACAACTTATGAAATTCTTGTTAAATGAAACTGACCATTACTACATGGCAACCAGTCATTCAAACTATTTGCTTGATATGATTAATGAAGACAAACGTATTGCTTTATATCGTGTAGACAAAGAAAATGTTAATAATGAAGAAAAAAAATACGAAACTGTAATTAGACGCTGTGATGGTGATCGCACTATACTGCAAACGCTTGGTGTATCTCCTTCGTCGGTCTTCTTAGCCAATTGCACTATTTGGATTGAAGGAATTACTGACCGCCTATATTTCGTCCAATATTTAAAAAAGTACTTGGATGAGTTGAAGGTAACTGATGAAGAGAAGTTGGAAGATTATTCACGCTTTATAGATGGCTATCACTATGCGTTTGTCGAATATCAAGGTTCAAACTTAGAACATTGGGATTTTGAAATAGACAATTCAGAAAAAGTTGATAGTAGTAAGCCAAAGGGATTAAATGCTGTACTTGTAACTTCTAATGCCTTAGTGATAGCGGATGCTGACTTGAAAGACAAGCCTAGGTTTAATGAGCTTGAGCAACAGCTGGGAGAGAGAATAATCATCACTCAAGGAAAAGAGACTGAAAACTCAATACCTAAAAAACTTTTAGTAAGAAAATTCTTTGAAATGTGTCCTGATAACGGTCTAGCTAGGCAAGGGAATAAGAAAAAGCTCGCTTACAGCGATAATTATGAAAAGTATTTTACTGACAGTTATCAGACATCGTCTAAAGGAATAGGCAAATATTTTGATAATATTTTAAGTAAAATGCGTAAGGATGGAGTCGTACCTAAGCTAGGAAATAATGAAAAATCTTTTACTTTTTTAGATGGAAACCAAGGTACTATTAAGAGTAAAACTAATTTCTGCCAAGACATAGTTGAACTGATGCAGAGTGAGCGATGGGAGCTAACACCATCAGCCACAGAATTATGCGAATCAATATTTCAGCATATAAAGGACAATAATCACTAGTTTAGAATTTTGGAACAAACAATACATTGTATAAAGCTTCTATACTATCGTATTTAGTGAATTGTCCTTTATTGATCGTACGAATATTAGGTCGCTCAGTTTTCACCCCTTCTACATTAGCTTTAGTATGTTTTGCTACTTTGGCATTTTCTAATCCAGTTAGTGGCTTTCCTGCTTCTGCGCCAAAGAAGTAGAAAGATTTTAACTCTAATGTATCTTCATCAAATAATATCCAAACTATACATCCTGATGGCTTATTAGCTAAGCGAACATTGACTTTTTGACCTGATGTCTTAGCACCAAATTTTGAAGTCTTTAGTTGAATATGACGGATAATATTATTGTCTTCAAGAACAACATCGCAACCTGCGTTATCAACTTCAGGTTTCATAACCTCTAATTGGCAATCATCTTTTGACCAAGATAGCTTAAGCATTTCACCAATGAATAGGTGTTCAATAAGCTTTTCTCGAAAACTTGAATATTCAAAATGCTTACTCATAATTTACCTTAATGTTTTGGAATACCTCAATCTGCTTTATCCTTACCTCGCCGACACTCTTCAGAACAATAAATCACCTGCTCCCAGTCTTTCTCCCACTTTTTACGCCACGTAAACGGGCGTTGACAGACTGGGCAGGTTTTTTGCGGTAGGTTGACCTTTTTATGTGCCATCGTCTGCTCCCTTCTGCCGTATATCTATGATTAATGTTTACTGCCTATTTATCTTCTTTTTGATGATCCAGCCCTTCATACTTTTTCACTCGTCGGCATTGGTCTGAGCAATAGACCATGCTCTCCCAATTTTTATCCAACTTTTTAGTCCAGCTAAATTCGCGCTCGCAGACAGGGCAAAGTTTTTTGCGGACGTTCTTCTTTTTATGCGCCATAATTCTCTCATTGGTTTGTTTAATCTATAGTCGATTCACTATCATCGGATACGGTATTAGGCTCGCTTCACCTACTGTTTGTAGCAACTTTACTCGCCGTCATCGTACCCAAAGTAGCTGTTGCCGACTATATTACCACTGTCTCTTAATCATAAGCCCTATTTATAGTGATATTCATAAGTGCAAGTCATCAGCATTGCTCATAAGCGTTAATAATTAATCATAGTCGTCAAAGATTTTATTGAGTCTGTTGAGACTATTGACGATTAACTTGCCTGATTGATCGGTGCTGCTATCAATCGCCAGCTTCTCATCCATCCGCATCGTCAGTGGCTCTAACGCTTGCTTGAGTGCAGTTGCCATAAGTGCGGTCTGCTGAGTGATATCAGGCGCATCGCTATCTACGGTTTGATGCTCTTCATTTTTAATCAGGCTTTCAGTTAAACTATTAGACAGGCTATCCGCCATTTTTTGCGCCAGTTGTTCAACGGCGTTGACCAGCTGCACCATCAATGCTTTTTGCACGTCTTGGTTTTGCTTGAGATACTCGCCTTCTGCCTTTCCAGCATTGTGATCATGCTTATATATTTGCATCAGCTGATTCAGACTTTTCTCAAAGCCATTATCGATGCTGTCGCTGACGACTTTGGCATTATTGATCATGCTATCGGCAAGGATTTTCTGTGCTTCTAATTGGCCGTTTAACTGCGCATCGAGCTGCGCTTGTTGACCTGCTTCTCGTAATCGAGCGATTTGTTCAGGATCATTTTTCGTTAAGTATGTCTCAAACTGGCTACTGATGGCATTGAAACCACTGGCCAAGTCGACCAACTGAGCAACGATACGCGCGCCCGTGTCACCGTCTTCTCCGCCCATGGCTTTGTTACGTAAGAAATCAGCTTTGATTTGCGCCCAACGCTCTTGTTCTACTTCGGTCAACACACCGCGCATCTCACCAAGCTTGAGCAAGTTGCTCTCTGCACCTTGAGTCAGTAGCTGTGACTCTCCCAAATAGTGATCGTCTATCAGCTGGTTCAGCTCACTCTTATTCATGACCGCCGACAGCTTTTCGGTCATTTTATTCATATTACGATAACTGCCTTGCAGCTTAAATATCGGCTCAACGCGGTACTTGTCATCTTGCGAGGCAGAAGCAATATACGCTTGGTTAACGTCTAGAATGACCTCTTGCACCGTAAACATATGACGCAAAATCGCGACAATCTCATTAATCTCTGAGGTGCTATACGGATACGTCAAATCACTGATTTGGGCTTGGGCAAGATTCGCATTGTCCGCTTTCGCCATTTTGATGAGACGATGCACATCCGCTAGGTCACGGTTGGCCAGTGGCGCGAGAACGGTGTTAGAAGTGAGCGAGTTCTCGATATAACTAAGCGCAAACACTTCTTCCATGCCGCTCATGATATCGCCTAAGTTGTAGATATCGGCACGGTTGGCGAGCATGTCAGGCACTTTAAATGCCTCTCCGCTTTCGGTATATGGGTTGCCAGCCATGACCACGCAGAACTTTTTACCACGCATGTCATAGGTTTTGGTTTTACCTTGCCAGACACCATCGATACGGCGTGTACCATCACCCAATGAGATAAACTTCTGCAAAAATTCCGCATGCGTATGCTGAATATCATCGAGATAGAGCATGACGTTATTGCCCATCTCAAAGGCTAAGTTGATTTTATTCAGCTCTTCTCGTGCGGTGGCATTGGGCGCTTTTTCAGGATCTAAAGACGTTACGTCATGACCGAGTGACGGACAGTTAATCTTCATGAAGATAAGGCCGAGACGATTTGCCACGTACTCCATCAAGGTGGTTTTACCATACCCTGGTGGCGATATCATCATGAGGATACCCATCAAATCAGTACGCTTATCCTCACCGACCGTACCCATCTGTTTGGCGAGGTTATCACCAATGAGAGGCAGATAGCTCTCGTTAATCAGACGGTTACGCACAAAGGAGGACAATGGACGTGGCATAAATTCGTCCAGTCGCAACGTTTCTTTTGAATCATTCAAAATCTCTGAGCGCATGGCCAGATAACGTCTATAGGCAGGAATGACTTGGGTATCATGATAATGCAAACGATTTAAGAAATCATCGACGGCAAAGGTTAAGGTCTGCTGATGAATACGTGCATGCTCACCTAGCAAGTTATTAACCTGTATTTCAAGCGATACCTTACCCGTGCTACGCTCAAAGCTTTGTACTTGGTTGAGCGGATTATTAATACTGGTCAATGAAGGCGTTGACGTAGCCGACGAGGTAATTGAGGAAAATGATAAGGCAGATGTCGTGGCATTGGTGCCTGTACTGCCTAAACCTTTATTGCCTAGTCCTTTAGCATTTAGTCCTTTATTACCTGACCCTTTAACACCCATCCGTTTATCAAAGCTAGCACCTGAATCAATCAATCGTTGCACCAAAGCTTCACGTTGGGCATCGTTCAATTGAGTAAGTAAAACGGCTATCGCCTCCGGCACATAATGACGGCCACTTTCTAACTGCTGCTTGCGTAGCGCGTTTTGTGCGTCAATCTCGGCAAGCTGAGCTTCGCTGAGTGCTTCGCCTGCTTCATTGGTGCTATCAGTCGCTACGTTAGCCGATTCAGTCCCACCATAAGTTTTCTCAAGCAATGCATGGAACCAGGTTGCCAATAGCTCATAGGCTGACTTGGGTTGGAATCCAAGCTTGCCAATTGAAGACTGTAGTTGATCAAAACTGGCTGTCGCTTGCATACTGCCTGAAGCGCTATTTAGCGTTTGGCTTAGCTGTTCACACAACTGCTGCGCTTGTTGGCTGGTTTGCCAGTTTACTGTGCTGTTTGCGCCTGCATTGGTTTCAGCCGACTGCCCCATCACGCTCACTAAATATTCACAAGCAAGCTGAACGTAGCTTGGTTTGAAAATATTGGTGTTATGAACATCACTGGTATTTGAATCCAGTTTTGACCCTGATTTAGATGTGGACTGCTTGCCAGCGCCATTATTAATGCCAGTGCCGTTATCAACGCTAACATCTTTATCAGCGCTAAGACTGTCATCATTATGAGCCATAACAAAATGACGCATCACTTGGCTCATGTCTTCAACCAATAGAGACTTCGCAGTATCACTGCCCAATGCACGGCGCAGTTGCTCGGCGGTCGCGGCTCTATCCGTCCAGTTACTCGCGCGCGTCAGCACGGACTCATTTAACCAAGTGTCATAACCAAATTGGCGTAAGCTGTCTAAGCCCAGCGCTTGGACGATATTCAGCTGCCAATAAAATAGTTGCGCCAATGCACGTACTTGTGGGGTATAAATCAGCAACCCTGCCTCGCGCAAAGTCGGCAGTATTTGCATCAGTAACAACGTGGCATCATGGTCATGAATGCCTTTGTCATAGCCGAGCTGATAACGAGGAGTGGCGTAGGCTTTGACCAGTTTGGACAAGGGGCTGTCATTATCAATATCGCCATTCACATCGAGGGTAATGACAGTCGCATCGTATGCTTGATATAGACGCGCTTCCGTCAAACCCTCTTGGCTATTTTTGGCACTTTCGATAATGCTATATGCTAAGTACTCCGCGCGGTAAACGGCATTCGACTCAGAAGCGATATTCATATCCCAATACGGACGCAAGGCGTTTAGCTCAGCATTATTAAGTACTTCATAATAGTCTGTGCCCGTGAGATGCAGATTTAAAACACGACTGCCATCTGATTGCTGACGGCTTAATAAAGTTAAATCAAGTGGCTGAGTATTAACTGAAAAGCGGTGCTTGCCCAGTTTGATGATTTGGCCACCATCTTCAAACAAGTCCGACTTGTCTTTTAGACTCTTATAACTCTCGATTTGAATGGCTTTTAGGCGCGCGTCGATGTCATCAGCTTTTACACTAAAGCCCATCGCTTGCAGCTCTTTTGCGATGTTGCGGACTTTTTGCACCAGACCATCAGCCGCAAAATACGTATTTAACGCCTCTTCTTCTGTAAAGCCGGTGACGCCAGTGCTTTGCGTGCGTTTTTTAATACTCTCAAGCATTCGCAGCGCGCCATCACCTAAATTTTGCGCTTTACGGTTGCGAGCATCGAGCAGTTGCTGCTTATGATTTTCAAAGGTCTCGTAAATCTCTTCACGCTTACTGATGATATCGGCTAAAAACTGATCGCCGCTGTTGGTCTCTGGATCAGCGAATTGGCTCTCTAACTCTTCTAGCTGTACCAACAATTTTGCCATTTGCTCATCTGATTTCTCAGGGGTATTGGCAATGGATAATGCATTGGCAATCGATTGACCAAACAGCTTAAACTGCGCACCAAATTGCGCCACAGCCTCCGCTGATCCTAGATTTTTGCGTTTATGATTGAGCTTGGCTTTGCTCTGGTTTAGGCTCGCATAAATGGTCGATATGTCATCGATAATTTGCGTACGTACCGTGGCATCAGCCACATCCAACGTGCCTAACAACTCGGTTAATAAATCCAACCCTTGCGCTGTCTCATCAATTTTTTCTAATACAGGTTTTAGCTCGGCATTGGTTTCTGCGGTGTTTAAGCGCTCACTGACATCGACTAATATGCCTTCGTAACTTGAGAGCGCCTCTTCGCCACTTAAAAACAGCACAGTCTTTTCAGCCAGTTCGCTTTCGGCTTCTTCTAACTGCGTCTGCAATGCTTGTAACTTGTCAGCATCCAGATAACGCAAATCTTCTAAGCTGACCAAACGGCCTTTTTGACGTCTTAATGCTGACAACTGATCGACATAATCACTGGCAGACTCAAAGCTAGTGACGCGTATCTGTCGTAAAATCTCACTTTGCTGCGTATCAGCATCGGCTAGCGCGGTTTGGGTTTGCTTCTGGATACTTTGTACTTTGGCGAACTCATCAATGACCAGCTCAGCCGTGGCCGTCACTTCTTTAATACTGCTGGCGACTTCGCTTAGCTCAGGCTCAGACAACCAATAATAGCTGTCAAAGAGTCGGCTGGTATTATTGGTAAGCTCTTCATATAGTTTTTGTGACACGCTTTGATTATCAATCAGGCGAGTAATGCTATAAAGGTCTGAGATACCGCGCACCAATTCTTTATTACCAATCTTGCCATAAAAACTCGTGCTTTCTGGCAACTCACTGACATACTCGTGTGAGGCATAAGGCGTGTGCCATATCTGCATCGGATGAATACGAGATGGCTCGCTTTGGTCACTAAACAGCACCAAGCGGCCATTCTCAGCCAAAGCCATACCGTTGCAATAAATAGGATTTGCCAATTGCTTTTTAATCAGATTATAAGGGAACAGCCCCGTGACGCCCAAGTCTCTGTCGTAAAATAAGAATAAAACATCTTCCCCATTTGGCGATACAATTTTCCGCTTAAACCGTAAGTCAGTAGCGCCAACGTTATTGGCCTCGAACAGCTTATACTCACCCGTCTGTAGATAATAACCACCCGGAAACATGATGCCGTGGTCTTCTGGTAGCTGAACACACGACTGTCCAATCGCATCCAAACGCAGCACCGCTTCGGTCAAGGTGTTATAAACGAAATAACGGTAGTCCTCTTCACGATAAGGCAATATCTTAAGCAGTATTAGACTGCCGACTTTGGCATACGCAATCTCAGCATCCGTCAGCGACTGGGTACGGTCATTGACATGTTCACTATAAATACCTTGACCGGATTGCGTATTGTCCTCAATCTTAATGGTCAAATCACCACCGACCGTTTCTACGAATATCGTGTCTAAGATATTCATATGGGGATATTTGCCATTCACCATTTGATCGCGGGTGGTATCAATCCAGTCAAAATCATAAGCAGGCGGCAGTTCAATGTCACGCTCGCCTCGATTGTCCACATAAGCGACTTGCGCCGACTCTGGCGTACCTTGGCTAAAATCTAACGCAAAGCGAAACACTCGAATATCGGTGATACGCTCGCCAATCTGAAATGCCAACAGCAATTTGCTGTCTTTCACCGTTATTTGAATCAGGCGCGTTTGCTTGTAGTATCTATATAGCTCATTAAAGTCTTGGACAAAGGCATCTTGAGCCAAAAAAGTCCCTTTTAAGTCAACCTCTTCGAGCTGATACTCTTCTTCATTACCAACTGGCTCGTTCAGACGATATAACGACAATACGTCTTTAATATTGCTCGCGCGTTTAAGCCCCATAAAAACGTTGTAGCCAAACAGCAAATAATCACCGACCTGCACCATGTCTTGTGCCACACAGTTGTACTCAGTACGAATACGAGTACGGGCGATGACTTGCATCTGGGTGCTGCCAAACTCTTCGAGACGCGAATTATTGAGCGTAGCGGTCTGCTGCTCTAAGCGGCTGCCTTGCTCGGTTAAACGTTTTTTGATGAGCTCATAAGCATTGCCTGAAGCAACTGCCTGATCGGTTTGGTTAGCTTGATTAGCGCTATTATTATCGTTGCTATCTGAGTTCTTTGAAGTTTGCGTATCCGCCATCGTTGCTCGTCCGTTTCTGTTTTTACATAATAAGAGAATTTTGGGCAATAAGAAAAATAAGAAGCTATGTGAGATAAAGAATCATTGAAAGTAAAGAAGCACTTGGCTAATCTAAAAAAGCGAATCATCACTGCTGATTTTTTAGATTAGCCAACTCATCATGATTCGTCGTTCCGAATCACCCTGAGTTAGCAAAAAAATCTGCCGCCTAAACGACAGATTTTTTATTTTAGAAAATATTACTCATTCATACTGTTAGATAAAAACTTGCTCACTAATACTTACCCATTAAGGCTAGGGCGTGTCCTCATTTTAAAAATGGTGATAAAAATGAGATAAATCGCAGTCAAACAAGGAAAATAGCGCAGATAATATCGAGATATTAGTCAGCTATTTGACGCTGTTTGGCAAGATTTAGCCATTTTTAACCTATTTAGATAACTATCGATTGAATTGAGGACTCGCCCTAGACATTTAGACCCTATTAATAAGTCGTTTTATCATCATTTTGCTGGTTTGATTTCATGGCTTGACTGGCCATCACACCATTGATGATACCGCTCAATGTGTCCGACTTACCCGCTAGGCCATCAATGGCTTTACCGATAGACAGTGACTTGGCAAAGTTATCAAAGAAATGCGCTTCGCCGCCAACAATATCGATTTTGGCTTTCTGTAATGCGACTGCCAATACTTCAGCATTTTCTTTCGCAATCTCTTTACCAGCGTCAATCGAAGCAAGCGCTTCTTGCAATGCTGTTTCTAGGCTCATACGGAACTCTTCGTGCTCACGTGCCTCTTTGCTCATGCTACCCATGGCATTGAATTTCTCGACCAGACCATCTGCTTCGGCTTGGAAATGTGCACGAGTAACTTCGGCTTTTGCCAATCCAACTTCGCGTTCTGCTTTGGCATTTGACTCACCACGAGCCGCGATGACTTGAGCATCTGCCATGCCTTTTTCACGCTCAGCTCTGGCGGTAGATTCACCGCGAGCCGCGATAACCTCAGCATCTGCCATACCTTTTTCACGATCTGATTGTGCTTCAGCTTGTCCAGTCGCTTTGATAACATTGGCTTTCGCAATGCCTTCTTTTTCCAAAGAAGCCGCTTTGACTTCTTGGATAGCCGCTTCAGCGAAGCCATGTGCTGACTCTTCTGCTTTGGTACCTTCGGCCATCTTAATTTTGGCTTCTGAATCTTTGGCGGATGCTTCAAGATTCGCAGCGGCAAGCGTGGTAATTTCGACGGCTTTATGCTTGGCAGACAGCTCTTCTGCTTCGGCTTTTTTCACCTGACGTACTTTGATTTCTTCCGCATCGGCTTCTGCTGCTAGCACACGTGTTTGCTTAGAACGCTCAGCTTCGCTAATTTCGCGGACTTCTTTGATACGCTCCTCTTCTTGCGCAACGGTTTTGTCCACTGCGATACGTTCACGAATGACGTTGGCGATTTCTTTTTTCTCAAGCTCAATTGCACGTTCAGCTTCGATACGCTGCAAGTCAACTTCACGCTCACGAGAGACAATTTCTAAATCACGAGCACGCGTGACTTTTTCTTCTTCGATGACGACCGCACGCAGACGATTTTGACCTGCTACTTCGATTTCACGTTGCTGATTCTCACGCTGAATGGCCAAATCCTGCTCAACCGAGATAACAGCCGTTTCAGACTTTTTACGCTCTTCTTCTTCAATCTTGCGGGTTTCAGCAGTTTCGCGTGCAATCACTGACGAGATTTCACGTTGCTGTTTGGCTTCGGCATCAGCTTGCTGACGCTCTAGCTCTAGCATTGCCTCTCTAGTTTCTACATTCTTTTTCTTAACAGCCAGTTCTTCATCACGCTCAAGCTCGTTGGTGATGACGTTCTGAAAGGCCGTTAATTGCGTAATCTTTTTGATACCTTCAGCATCTAAGATATTACTGGAATCTAATGACGCTTTTGGCGTTTGTTCTAAATAATCAATCGCCACATCTTCTAAGACATAGCCGTTTAGATCATTACCAATTTCTTGAACGATGCTGTCACGAAACTCGCTGCGATTTTCAAACAGTTTGACAAAATCAATCTGTTTACCAACCGTTTTCAATGCTTCAGAGAATTTAGCATTAAATAGCTCGTTGACAGCGACCTTATCTGACGCACGCTCAACCCCAACCGATTTAGCAACTTTTAGCACATCTTCTTCGGTTTCATTGACACGTAAATAAAATGCCACGGTGATATCAGCACGCATGTTGTCTGCGCAAATCAAACCTTCTTTACCGCGTCTGTCCACTTCTAACGTGATGAGCGATATGCGCATCAATTCTTTTTTGTTGATGACTGGCCAAACAAAACCACCATCAAAACGTACGGCAATTTTACTCACGCCGTTAATAATGAGTGCTTTGCCCTGCTCGACCTTAAAGTAAAAGGCCTTGAGCATCAATAGTGCGACCATCATAAAAACAAACGCCAGCACTACAATCACGCCGACGATAATGAGTGTGTCCATATCCATTCCTTTAATTAAAACATTCCATAATCAATTCTATATAAATCAGATACGCTATCAGGCCTGCTAACTCTACTATTTATAGCACTGTTTATAGCATGTGCGCTTTATAGCCCTGTCACGCACCATTCTGATATCTGAACTACATTGAACCGACTATAACCAAATTTAAAACGATTCGTGCTATTTCTAAAAACTCGCTATTTCTAACAATCAATTATTTCTAAAAATAATTAGCTTTATTCATATTTTTACAATATTTTTTTATCTTCCACGACAACAACTCGGTAGGTATTGGCATCCTTTAAATACTCGACCAACATCACTCTATCGCCTTGTTTTAATAAATTATCATCAATATCTGAACGAATTTTTAATATCAATCCTGCGCCGCCATCACTTAATTCTGCTTCGCCATGTTTATCTGTGACACTAAGCGTACGCACAACAGCGATCTTACCCACATTATTAGACGAATTACGTTTGGGAATTTTGGCGATATTTTTGCGAATCGGCGAAATAATAATGCCTGTCAACCACATAGAGACGACCAATACGAAAATGAGCGCCCCTGTACCGAATAAATAATACAGAACGCCAGAATCGAAATATTGGTGTAAAAAGCTGGTATATAAATAGCTAAGCAACCAACCGATCAAGCTAATTAAGCTTAGTATGATGATTAAAGGGACACCGTAAAGACCAAACTTGAGCATGAGACCGGTGAAAAAACCAGTCGATGATAAGGTAGAGACATCAGCATCACCGCCTGACTCACCAAGGTCTACGCTATCCATATCTGCCATGCCGAGTAAAGACACAACCCAATATAAAGTGACGAACATCACAAGCCCCGTAAAAATAATCGTGGGATATAAACTGATTTTAGTGATAAAGACTAAAAAAGCTTCTTGCATTGCGCGTGTTCTCCTTTTGCTCACCCAATCTATTAGCTCAATGACTTGGTTATACAAATTGGTATTATGTGGATGATGCTCACTCGAATTAATGCTGCCAAGTTTACATTTTTTAAATCAACTTATGTTGCTTTATCAAGGATTATATATATATTCTATTACATAATACATAGGTTTTGCCTTTAGCGTCCCCATATCGGCGAGCGCACGACTCCGCCCACCTTACTGCCGATCGCATAACTTGTATTACCAGATAATGAGTGAATGACCAAACTTCCGCCATTTTGACCGCCCACTTGTGAAAGCTTTGTCGGATAGACAGCATACTGTGCAGATGGTGACAGACGCGCTGGTTCATCAAGTCCAGTCTCTGCTAGATTGGTGATTTGCCCAGTACTCAGGGTCATAACGGCGGCCTTTCGACCATTTAGATAGGCCATACGCTGACCGTCCAAGCTCAGTTGCGGACTGGCGACATAGCCACTTGTTGGCACAGGCGTGGCACTAGCAGTCTCGAAGTGATAGCGATAGATACGTGGACGTCCAGCGCGGACTTTATCACTGGTATAGACAAAGCTTTGCCCATCACTGGCGTAACTTGGCTGTACTTCCGTGCTCGGTAACGTAGTGAGCTGTGTGGTCTTACCATCGCTCAGACGTATCTCATAGATATCAGCATTGCCGCCGACCGTTGAGCTATAGAGGAGTTTTTGACCATCAGGTGAGAACGACGCTGACATATTGCTGCCTTCAGCATTTACCGCAAGGTTGCGGATGTTGCTTTTGCGATCATAGATATAAATCTTAGGATGCTGGCGCGGCGCTTGTTTACTATATGCCAGCAGTTGCCCATCAGCTGACCACGCTGGCGCATAAATATAACCAGTTAGCTGATCGATTAACTGACGATCACTACCATCAGGACGAATGCTATAAAGCGTCGATATCTTTGCAGCTCCGACTCCTTGCTCCTCGACATAGGCAATGCGCCCTTGCCGATCTATCGCTGACATTCGCGCCGTTAGTGGATTGCTCGCACTCATATTATTAGCAGGTGCTTGCATCGTTTTAGATATCGTACTAGGCAAGGTCTGACAACCCGTCAACAGAATAAAAGTCGTTAGTGCGGTGATATTACTTATCGTTCGTATATTGACGAATGATTTTGATACAAGCATTTTTGACATAAAATAACGTCCAATAAAGTGTTGATTATTGCGTACTGAGAATCTTGACAATCAAGGCTAAAAGATTGAGTGCATTAAGGTATCCTAGCCTAAAGACTTTACTTAATAGCAAATGACAGTGTAGCGTAAACCATGCCAAATTTTGGACAAAAAAATACCCCACTAGATAGTGAGGCATTTTTAAAACTACATCTGGCTTTTATTCAACCTTGCTTTTCGCAAATACTATTCAAAAACCATCTGCAATGCTTGAATTATTTAGAAACAGCTTTGAAATGGGCAACTTGATTGCTATTGGTAATGGTCAAGATAGGCGTGTTATTGGCATTTTTGCTGATGCTATATTTACCTTGTACGGTCGCTAAAGTCGCAGTATCAAAGCTTGCTTGTGGCTCAGGGCATGCCATCATAGTAGATAAAACGTTGCCTAGTACGACATTGCCATTCACAACCTTGTAGTCAGCGCCCATGTTATTACAGGTGTTCATAAAGGTCACACGGTCACTGCCGCTATCTTTAAAGAACTTTAGCGTCAACGGCTTCGCTGGATCAAAGAACAATTGGCTAACTTTATCGCCATTGCTGCGTTTTGCGTCAACTAGCTGCCAATCATATGCTTGTAGCGTATTAGAAGTAATTGGTTGAGTCACTGGCGCTGTTACGCTAGGGGTGGTTTGGCAACCAGCAGCCAATGTACCTACCGCAAGCGTCGCTGCCATCATCATTTTAGTCATGTTTTTCATATAAACTCCTATAGTGGTTTTTTAGAATAAAAAATAGCTCTTATCCTAAACATTCGTTTTTATTATGATTAATTTACTGTTTTATTCATTACTCTCAATAATGCGGTCATTATGCACAACTGGAGCTTAACTGTCATTATAGATTGAGTGTATGATTACCCTGTTATTTGTTGCGCTCTATAGTCTTTTTGCTAACCCCTATTGTTAGACAGTACATTAACTGCTAACACTTTTTATATAACTTCTCGAATATACCCTAAAAACCGATAATTTCTCGTTAAAATTACCGTTTTACTCATTTATGCTAGGCATTACTCTAGATTGGCACTGTTCTGTTGTTGCAAAGCAGCATAGCCTACCAAACGTTTGCGTTCAGCCTCACTAAATAGCTGCTGTTCGATTTGATTGATTTGGGTTTGTGCTTGCGTTTTATCTGCACTTTGACTTAATAAGCGCTGTTTTTGAGCTTGATATTGGTCAAAACGTTGAGCAAAGTTAGCATCTTCTGCATCGACTTGCGCGAGGCGTGCGGCGGCTGGAGCACCTACCAGATCACGACGCATGTTATACAATTCCTGAGCCGTTGCCCCTTTTGCTTGCATCTGTTTTGTGCGATTCATCAGCTCGTTCAGATTGGCTTGCTGGGTGATACCGGCTTTGAGCGCATTATCTGGCATACGGCTAATGTAGTTCTGCCGTGTCGCCTCTTTTTGCACATCCGTTAGCTGCTGGTTTTGGTTAATTCTGACCATCTCCATACTATAATCATCATACTCCTCTTCTGCACCAAAGAAGGCGGTAATGGTTTCTTTAGTAAAATACTGCTGACGCAACTTGGCTACATCTTGCTTTTGCTGAGCGACGACATTTAGATCCAGCTCACCGCTTTTTGCCGCTTGTAATTGCAGATTACCGTAACGTTGTTCTATTTCAGAAATGGCTTTAAGATAGGTAATATATTGGTCAAATATAGCGACCGCTTGACTAGCGGCAGGCTCTGGCGTGTGGTGACGAATATAGCTTTCGACACGGGCATAAATAACCGCTTCATCTTCTTCACCCAGCGCCGACAAAAAATAATCGAATAAACGCCGTAGACCTTCAGTGACAACCAACTGCTTATTTTCATCAATGATGATTTCGCCGTCAATTTGCGTGCCTTGTAATGAGCGCGGCAAATGCTCCAATCCAGTGACAAATAGAGACTGGTTTTGGGCGGCAGTTGTTTGCACTACTTGGCCATTATCCAGCGCAGTTGATAGAGTAGCATCAGCCTCATTAGTGAGGGCACTGGATACTGGTTGCGCTGTAGCCATACGTGTATTATCAGGTTTGAACCACATAATCACCGCCGCCGTTATGGCTATGCTAACCAAGGCGATTATAACTATTGGTAGATAGGCTGGGCGGCGATTATTCGACATAGATGAGGGTTCTTTTTATAAGTCAGCTTAAAGGCTTATGTTTTTAAAAGCTTATGTTTTTAAAAGCGTATGTTATTAAAAGCTTACATTATTAAAGGTTAGCGTTTTTGAGACGATTGACCTGAGTACGATAGATAGATTTTGGCTCAGAATCGCCCCATGCCGTCAGACCCAATACTTGATCGGCTGAATCCAAATGATTCATTCTATAATTATCCCGAATCACATAACCAAGACGACTTGAGCAAGCAGATACCAACCCATCATTAGACTCGCCTGCAAACGGCACGCTCGTTGCTGCCAACAAATAATCACTAGGATCAAGTGCGCTTGTTATTTGCCCAACCCCGCTGAACGAATAATATTTAATGCCATTAACAGCAGTACTGGTCGGCTGACCACAATAGTTTTTTGGCATTGCCGCAGGAAATTTGGCATTGAACTTAGCAGCACCATCGGTTGATAGAGCCACGAGCGCTTGCCAGCCATCTTGCTCTTGTATCTCTTTAAAACTGATACCTGAGCCAACGTCTGTAAAGCCACCAATCAAATTGAACACGCCTGAGACTAGCTGTGTTGTGACATTGGATGGATTACCTGTGGTGTTGTTTGGCTCAAGGGTGTTTTTGACAAAATCTGCCGTTTTTGACCCTTGTTCTGGGCTTGAGACTGCCGTAACTGATGCGACATATTTTGGCGCGACGCCAGCGACATAGCGAATATCTATACCGCCTTGACTGTGTCCAAATAAATTGACTTTAGGCTCACCTGAAATGGCAGTGATGGTTTTGACTTGTTGTAGCAGTTGCTCTCCGCGAATCTCACTGTTATTGACGGCTGAGGTTTTGGTGGTATATACCTCTGAGCCGCCTTTCATCAACTCTTGAGGAATGCCATTGAAGTAGTCGATAACCCCAAACAAGTTAGTAAAGCCGCCAAGACCATGTGCCATAACAATTGGGTATTTTGTATCAGTATGATTTGACGTCCAGTATTTGTTGCTGACCAGCTTACATCCGGTTGAATTGGCACAATTATAGTATTGACCAGCAGCTTGAGCTGAGGTGGTTTGTAAAGCCATTAAAAGTACACCGGCACCGATAACACCAAGTGAGGGGAGAAATACGCTGGGCGTGAAAGCCGAAGCTAGAGAAGATTTTAGCGTCATAATAACGTCCTTGTTATCATTAATTTTGATTATCTTTACCTCATAATATCGGCAAAGATTGCTGCTAATTCCTTTAGCATGCAAAATTACATTACTTATATCTTCTGTAACATTCAACTAAATTGTCAAAATATGAATATATTATCGTGACTAGAGGGTCACAACTGCCCCTACTTCGCTGTAAAGCAATTATTATCAATATTAATGATAGGTTCACTATCACTTAACGTAAAACAGCGGCGTCTTCATTTATGTTATAATTCAAGCCATTAATTCCATAACTATAAGTAATATAATGATGACTAAAAAATCCCTTATCCAGTCCCCAGAAGCCATAGAAAAAATGCGCGTGGCCGGTAAACTTGCCAGTGATGTCCTTGTCATGCTCGATGAGCACGTTCGAGTTGGCATCAGTACCGAGGCACTTAACCAAATCGCCCATGACTATATCGTTAATGTGCAACAGGCTATTCCTGCACCGCTTAATTATAATGGCTTCCCAAAATCAATTTGTACCTCGATTAACCATGTGGTTTGTCATGGTATTCCAGCCGAAAACAAGCTACTCAAAGATGGCGATATCATTAATATCGATGTGACCGTGATAAAAGATGGCTACTATGGCGATACCTCAAAAATGTGGATCGTTGGTAACGGCTCTATCATGGCACAGCGTATCTGCAAAGTGGCACAAGACGCCCTATATGCTGGTATGAGTGTCGTCAAAAACGGTGCGCGTCTAGGTGATGTCGGTGCGGCTATCCAAGCAGTGGTCGAGCCTGAGCGTTTTAGTATCGTTCGCGAGTTCTGTGGTCACGGCATTAGTAATGAGTTTCACCATGAGCCACAAGTCATGCACTATGGCAAAAAAGGCACAGGCTTTGAGCTAAAAACAGGCATGACCTTTACCATCGAGCCGATGATTAACCAAGGTACATGGCAAACCAAGATTTTGCCTGATGAATGGACGGCGATTACTAAAGACCGTAAGCTGTCAGCACAGTGGGAGCATACGATGGTCGTGACCGATAATGGCTGTGAGGTGTTTACCACTCGCCCTGAAGAAGATTTGAGTTTTTTGACCCAGTAATATCAAAAAAGATCGCCTAGGCGGTCTTTTTTTTGGTCAATAATTAGGTCATATTGAGTATTGTGCTCACCCACTTTTTATCTTTATACTCTGATGACTTAATAACTTATATTTGTGGCTTTTGTCAGCTACCAGCACACTGGTGATTCTACGCTTTTCAGCTGAAACGTTTTATTTTTAAACTCTTAACGGGATAACACTCATGTTTACTTGTGATGTCGCTTCTATCGATCTGACACCTTTACCTCTATTATCAAAGGATATGGCGACAAACGCGTCACTGCTAGCGGACACCCCTATCACTGAAAAGTCGCTACTGGGTATTCCTCACTGGTTGACTCAAATTAATCAGGATATCAACCGTGCACTTGAACGCGGTGTCAATATTCGTCAATTGGTCGCGGCACGCTCTGGTGCGATTGACGAATTGCTGATTGCCTTGTTCAACTGGTTTGAGCTGGATAAGACAGATTTGGCTTTATTTGCCACAGGCGGTTATGGTCGCGGCGAGCTGTCGCTTTATTCAGACATCGACATTTTATTGCTCTCCCCTGATGAGATTGGCGCTGATGCCAGTGGGAAAATCGATCGGTTGGTGGCGCTATTGTGGGACATAGGATTAGAGCCTGCTCTCTCGGTACGTAGTGTTAATGATGCTTTAGAGGCGTCGCTCGATCACACCATTGCCAGTGCACAGCTAGAAGCTCGGCTATTAATTGGTAATGAGGCTTTACAGGATGTACCCGTTCAAATTGTCAATAAACAGTGGTCGCCACGTGAGTTTTTTGAAGTAAAAATCGCAGAAGCTAAAGCGCGATACTTACAGCACAATGCCACCGAGTACAACCTTGAACCCAATATAAAAACCGCCCCTGGTGGTCTACGCGACATTCATATCATCGGCTGGGTGACCAAACGCTATTTTCGAGTGGGTAAGCTGTATGACTTAGTACAACAAAACTTTTTGACTGAAAAAGAGTTCGATGAGCTGAACTTTGCAGAAGGTTATTTATGGCAAATACGTCATTATCTGCATGTATTGACTGGTCGCAACGAAAACAAGCTGCTGTTTGATTATCAGCGTGAAATTGCCCAGTTGATGGGTTATGAGACGCAGCCAGACGATCAACCAAATGCCGCCGTCGAGCGTTTTATGCGCGACTATTATCGCTGTGCCATGCAGATATCGACGCTGTCTGAGATGCTGACCAATCACTATTACGAGACGATTATAGAGCCGCAGTTGCCTGATGATGAGCGTCCAAAAAAGCAGCCAATCAATGCGCGCTTTAACCAAGTTGGTGACCAAATCGCCATGGCGCATCATCGGGTTTTTGCTCAGCATCCTGACTCTATCTTAGAGATGTTTTTACTGATGGGTCAGTACGGTATCAAAAACGTGCGCACTCATACGTTGCGTGCGCTAAAAATCGCCGCGCGTGGCATCGATCAAGTCTACCGTGATAACCCCGCTCACCAAGCGCTCTTCTTAGCCAATTTAAAAGAGCAGAATTATCTGTTTCATCGCCTGCGTGCCATGAATCGCTATGGCGTCTTAGGCAGCTACATTCCTGCGTTCGCCCAAGTGACCGGTCTGATGCAATATGATTTATTTCACCGTTATACGGTTGATGCGCATACCTTATTTTTGATTCGGATTTTGCATCGCTTCACCGACCCACGGTTTTATGAAGATTTCCCACTGGTTAGCTCTATCTTTCAACGTATCGAGCGCAAGGAAATCTTGGTACTGGCCGCCATGTTTCATGATATTGCCAAAGGTCGCGGTGGCAACCATAGTGAGCTTGGACAAACTGAGTCGACTGAATTTTGTTTGGCGCATGGTATGAGTCTGGCAGATGCCAACTTGGTCGGTTGGCTCACTCGCTATCATTTATTGATGTCGATGACTGCTCAGAAAAAAGACATCTCAGATCCAGAAGTGGTCACTATTTTTGCCAATTTAGTCGGTAATGTCACCCACCTCAATCATTTATATGTGCTCACTGTTGCGGATATGAATGCGACCAATCCACAGTTATGGAACAGCTGGCGTGCCACATTAATGAAACAGTTATACTCACAAACTCGGCGCATTTTGCGCGCTGATATCGATGCACCTACTAATCGCCAAGATATGATCAGTGCCACACGTACCCAAGCCTTAGCGATGCTCGATAGCGTCAACAATCAACACATGAATCGCGATGAAGTCTTGAGGCTATGGGATGATTTGGGTGATGAATATTTCTTGAGAGAAATTCCTGAAGACATCTTATGGCATACCGAGGCCATTTTGAACCATCCACCAATTGGTCTTGCTTCTAATGCAGATAGCCCGCCATTGGTAGTACTGCGTGAGCATCGTGAGTTGGCCCTTGATGCGGTACAGGTCTTTGTTTATACCCAAGATCAGACGAACCTGTTTGCAGTCACCATGGCTGTATTCGATCAAATGAACTTGGATGTTTTAGACGCCCGTATTATTACTGCTACCCGCGATTTTGCTTTGGACTCCTATGTACTGCTCGATCCCAGTGGCACACTATTGGTCGATGAAGACAGTCAACAAGAGCTCAAACAGCGCCTAATCAATGCCTTTAAAGACCCGACAGTACTGAAACTTACCAATAAGCGCATACCGCGTCAGCTTAGACATTTTGAAGTGACCACGGTGATTAATTTTGAGTTTAACGAGGCTTCTGATCAGCATATTATGAGCTTAGAAACCCTTGATCAGCCGGGACTATTGGCAAGAGTAGGACAGGTGTTTTTGCAGGAGAAAATTGAGGTGCATGCGGCGCGTATCACCACTTTGGGCGAACGTGCAGAAGATATGTTTTATATCAGCGATCAAAATGATGAACCGCTATCTGCTGCTAGACTTGACGCACTACGATCAGCTTTGATGGCCAGTCTCAGTATGCAAAGAGAACAGCCTGCTGCTTACAGCAAATGTGATTGAACAAATGGGCTTACAAGATAAGTCTAAGATAAATACTCAGTGTGTATTATCCATTCATTGATGACATGCTTTGTATTTCTTAACCCGTTAATATTAAAAGCACCTTTTATAAGGTGCTTTTATATATCATTTCGCTAGCGTGCTCATTGAGCTCATCATCCGCAAGATCTGGTGGCAGAATCTCTGCTTCAATCTGTTTTTGCGTCAGTATTAAGCGCCCAGCGTTGACCTCTTTTTGCAGCAAACAATGTAAACTTGCTAAATGAAAATCTCTGCCAAAACACTCATAGATTTGTCTTAGAGAAATAGGCGATTTGGCATGCACATCGGGATAAAGGCTGTCCTCTGCTAAGATAATCATCTCATTCAGTGCCTCTTCACGCATCAACTCATCTTTATCGATTTTACGTTGCAAGCTGTCTGCCATTCGACTTTTGGAAGCGAGCATGGCCACAAAAATCACTGTCTGTACGATAAATAAGGCTATATATTGCCATAAGGGCAGTAAAATACCGAGCTGATTGCTAAGCAACATCAGCACCATCGCAACGATCACGTAACTGACCAGTTGCCACAGTAACCACATCATCAAGCTGTTTTCACCGTACCAAAACATTTTTCGTTCTTTATGGCTAATTAATTGCTGGCGAGCTTGCCACCAGCTTTGCTCCCGCTGTTTTAATAGCTCGTAGAATTTGGCTCGCTGTTGCGCATCATCAAAATTTTCATCTTGAATGTCTGTCGCGTTAAGATCATTAGTTTTTGAGATACTAGGCATATCAAATTATCCTCACCATAATCTATCATTAGGGCTGACAGCAGTTTTTTGTATTGTTATAAGTTATCAATTGATAAGCTTTTTTTAGGATTTTTAAATCTGTGACGGCTTCATTAGTTATTATAATTTATGGTTAAATAGCTAAGCAGCTTAAGCAAGAGAAGTAAAAGACAAAAAATAAGAGAAGTGCTACACTGCTTAAATGTAATTTTTCTTTATAACTTTATTATTAATTGTCTATTATAGTTACCCTACTTATGAATCACAACTTAACGTACCTGCATCCTTACCCTTTTGCAAAGATGGCAACATTGCTTGCTAACAGTGTGCCAGCCCATGACTACAGTGAAATCAAGCTCGGTATTGGTGAACCAAAACATGAGCCACCAGCGTTCGTGCTGGACGTACTACGTGAAAATTTGGACAAAATAAGTCGTTATCCAACGACTAATGGCATGTTTGAGCTGCGCCAAACCATCGCGCATTGGCTAGAAAAACGCTTCTTTTTGAACCATGTCGATGCCAATACGCAAGTATTGCCAGTAATGGGCACACGCGAGGCTATTTTTAGTCTGGTACAAGCAGTTGTTGATCATAACGTAAGCGATACAGAGAGTAGTCCACTGTCTGGCTCTGACCCGTTATCTGCCGTTTCTCCTATGACTGCTCCTACAATAGTCATGCCCAACCCTTTTTACCAAATATATGAGGGTGCAGCGATACTGGCGCAAGCCGAGCCTTATTTTGTGCCTTGCACACTGGACGATGACTTTAAAGGTAACTATCGCGCCGTACCAAAAGATGTTTGGGCGCGCACGCAGTTGCTGTTTGTTTGTAGTCCGAACAATCCGACGGGCTCGGTCATGACGATGGAGGATTGGGAGTATCTCATTCGTCTGTCAGATCAGTACGATTTTATTATTGCCAGTGACGAGTGCTATAGCGAGCTGTATTTTGATACGGCACCGATTGGACTATTGCAAGCCTGCGCTGCCCTCGGTCGTCATGATTTCAAAAATTGTATTGTCTTTCACTCTTTATCTAAGCGTTCAAATCTGCCTGGTTTGCGCTCAGGGTTTGTGGCAGGTGATGCCAATATTTTGCAAGCCTATCTGCAATATCGTACTTATCAAGGCTGTGCGATGCCGATACCACATCAGCTCGCCTCGATCGCTGCCTGGCAAGATGAAAAGCATGTGGCACACAATCGCGCTCTGTATCAAGAAAAGTTTGCCTTGTGGATGTCTGAGCTTGGTGAACTACTAGAGTTACGAATGCCTGAGGCTGGATTTTACTTTTGGATAAAGGTCCCTGAGCCGTTCGATGGGGATGATGAGCGGTTTGTCAAAGCACTGTACGAGCAGGCCAATATTCACGCACTAGCAGGGCGCTATCTGTCACGTGATATTGATGGCAAAAACCCTGGGCAAGGCTATGTGCGCATTGCGCTCGTTGCGAGTGTTTATGAAAGCCGTGAAGCGATAAACCGTATTAGAAAATTACTAGGCGCATAAGCAGTCGCTTTATACACAAAAGTTTGAAAAAAAATAGCAACCTCTAATAACCACAATATTACTGTGGTTATTAGAGGTTTTTTGCTTTAATAATGCTATGGTAAAGTGTCTTTTATCATCAATTATCTTTTACTCAATATGCCATCAAGGATGATGCCATGCCCCATCTTGATTTTACCCAGCCGCCCTTTGACGTATTGAGTCTGGCTGAACGTCAAAGCATCAGAAAAAATACCCAAATCCGCTACCTTGCCAAAAATGAGAATCTAACTGCCGAAGAGTTGCAATATCTGTATGTGGTCATTAAAGGGCAGATTGAGCAATTGCTTGATGGTGAGTTTGTTGCCTCTTACTTGGGTAGTAATCACTCCGACCATCTCAATAATAACGACTGGTTCGACAGCCGTCGTCTGCCTGAATCATTGACTGAAAATAGCCTTAATACTAAAGCCCTGCAGACCTATCAGTTTCGAGCCGCTGAGGATACCTTGCTGCTCCAAGTCGCTGGTAGCGCAGTCGATAAAATCAGCGCCCAAAATCATCTAGTACGCCAAATGCTATCAGACAAATTGCCCGAACGGCTAAAGGCATTACAGCAGCGCCGCAATAATAAATCCATAGTCTCTGCTAGCTACAATGACCAACAAGAAGTGCAGCAAATCATGTTGCAGCCCGTCATTGATGTCAATCTGTTGCCAGTCCATATCGTCAACGCCAGTAACAGCTTGTACGAAGCCGCGTCTATCATGACGAAAGCGGGGCTAAAACACGTACTGGTGCAACCCTTAGACCACCTAAAAAACGAGGGAGAGATGCAATATGGTACTGGTCATCTATTGGGCATTTTGACCGATACCGATATTTGCCGCGCCGTAAGTGACCAGCAAGATCCAGCCACTACCCCCTGCCAGCGCTATGCTAATTTTAACCTGCGCACCATCAAAGCCAGTGATGAGATTGGCGATGCATTATTGACCATGACCCGCTATCGCATCCATCGGCTACCAGTGATGGATCAAAATGGGGATGTCGTCGGTATATTGGGACAAAGCGATATGCTTGCGCATATTGGTCATCATTCACAGCTCATTAGTATCCAAATCGAGCAGGCAAAAGACTTATCGAGCTTAGATACTGCCGTCGAGCTTATCGGTCGTTACATTCGCGCACAACATCAAAACGGTGTCAAAATCGGTAATATCAGCCGCATGGTACAGACCTTGAATGCACAGGTATTTACCAAGCTCTGGCAACTTATCGTGCCTGATGAGGTCATGACAAATACCTGCCTGATCGTGATGGGCTCCGAGGGGCGCGGTGAGCAAATCATGCGTACTGACCAAGACAATGCGCTCATCTTACGTGACGGCTATACTCACCCTGATCTGGCACAATTTGCGGATACTTTTAATCAGCATTTAGCAGACCTCGGTTATCCACTGTGCGATGGTAATATCATGATGACCAACCCTATGTGGCGACAGCCGCTAAAACAGTTTAATGCCCAGATTGGTTTATGGTTTAGAAATACGGATCCCATGCATGGTATTTATTTGTCTGCCATACTCGATGGCGAATATGTCTGCGGAGATGAGTCATTATTGACTCAGGTGCGTCAACATTTAAAGGTTGCCCACAGGCAGTCAGACCCTATGTTTGTACGCCAGTTCGCGCGCGCCGCGCTACAGTTCGGTGATGTCAATCAGTGGTGGCAAAAATTCGTGCCTTTGCTCGGTGGTAAATCCGGGTCAGAAGACATTGATCTAAAGAAAGCCGGTATTTTTCCACTGGTTCATGGCATTCGTACCTTGGCGTTAGAAAACGATATCTTAGAGCTGCCCAGTAGTAAAAATCGTCTTAAAGCTTTGGTACAAGCGCGCGCCTTGACCCAAGAGCGCGCAGATACTTTACTAGAAGCCTTGGAGTTTTTTATGGCACAGCGCCTATCAGTCGCTCTATCAACCGATGATAAACATGCGCGGCAAGTAAACCCAATGACCTTGACCGCGCTTGAGCGCGACTTATTAAAAGAGTGTTTGGCCGTTGTTAAAAGCTTTAAAAATCAGCTACGTCAGCATTATCAACTAGAACTCGCATAAGTAAAACAATCGCATAAATGGATGAGCGACAACTATGAGTTGGCTAACACAGTTATCCTGCGCTTGGCAAAAAACGCAGCTACAGCGCCCAGAATTGGCATCGATGTTTACCAAACCTGTGGCTAAGCAATGGGTAGCGATTGACTGCGAAATGACGGGACTCAATCCAAAAAATCACCATTTATTGTCTGTCGCCGCGATTCATATCAATGACAATACAATCGACACTGGCAATGGTATGCATATCGTATGCAGACCACCTGTGATGCCAGACCGTGACACCATTGTGATTCACGGTCTACGTACTGCCGACGTTGAGCATGGTATGAGCTACGATGAGATGCTGGCGCTGTTGTTGCCATTTATAGGTAATCGCCCAATTGTGGGGTTTTGTACGAGTTTAGACACAGCGTTTTTAAACCCTCTGGTCAAACGCTATATGGGCACAGCACTGCTTAACGAAGTCATCGATTTGCGCCATTTATATAGTCGGCGCATGAGTGGTCAAACCCAAGGGCTATCTAGCCAAGCGCAGCATCTGACCAATATTTTAGCGCATTATAATATACCCGATCTAGGCGCTCATGATGCTTACAACGATGCCATCATGACCGCCATGGCATTTTTACATGTGCGCTAACGTGCGTTCGCATTTTGAATATTCAGATAAAAACAAGTTTTCATCTACGCCTGCCATCTACGCGAAAACGGCAACTCATGTTACCATAGGCTGTTTTTGCCACCTGATGAAAGATGCTCATGCGACCCACCTCTAAACTCCGTCATTCCTCTGCTTTTACTGCCAAATTATTTCCTTTCTGTCGTTATCTGCGACCGTCGAAGCCGCCTGCTAAATACGTACCTATCATGGCGTTATTAGCAACGGCGACAATATTGCCAATCCATGCACAAGCAGCACTACCAAAAGCCATCGAAGCAGCATTATCACGAGCCGATTTAACGGAAGCTGATATTAGTATTATCGTCACACCAGTCGGTGATAAAAATGCCAGTCACCTGCCCGCTCCCATTCAGGTTATTGATAGCAGCAGCACACACCGCTCATCTAAACCCGCTCTTCAGACAAAACCGACTGCCAATATAAATGCTGATATAAAAAGTAATTCTCAAAAAACCACGCAAAATAATAATGACAAAAACAATAATAACTATGTGCGCCAACAGAGTACGCTGATTACTATTGAGCAGCGTACAATTGAAAAGCATGAGAAAAAACTGCATGCTTACACCGATGACCCTTACACTTATCAAAGCTTAGAAAGCATCCCCACGATATTGGGTGATAAGGCAAAAACAGCTGTCATTAACAACAATGCTAATAACAATAAAACTGATGACATCAGTACTGATAACGCCTCCATAAAAATTTCATTTTCGCCGTTGCTGAACCATCAAGCCGATATCGCTCGCACGCCTGCCAGCACCATGAAACTCGTTCCCAGCTTTATTGCTTTAGACACCCTAGGCGCTGATTTTGTCTGGCATACCCGTGTCTATCATACAGGCCTTGTCATCGGTGACCGTCTGCATGGCGATCTGATTATTCAAGGCAGCGGCGATCCAAAAATGACCCACGAGCGTTTAAAACAGCTCCTTTATAAAGTCCAGTCGTCCGGTATCCGTCATATAGACGGTGATATTATCATTGACAGCGGCGTCTTTAAAAATGTTAGTAAAGACCCTGCCGCCTTTGACAACTCGCCACTGCGTCCTTATAACGCCAGTCCCGATGGTTTTTTGGTGAATTTTAGTACCATCGGTATCAAAAGCTATCCGTTAAACGATGACCAAGCAAATCTAACTTATACACCAAAATTAGCAAATTATGCTTTGCCCAGCATCATAAATACGCGTTCGGCGGCCTGTGGGCAAGCGCGTTATAGTCTCGCACCTGAGTGGCAAAAAAAACAATTGGTGTTAAATACTCAGTTGCCAAACAGCTGCCAAGAGCATGCTTTTTATGTGGCTTATCCTGATGCCAAAGATTTTGCCGCACGCGTTATTGCCGCAAAATGGCAAGAGCTAGGCAATACGCTGAGTGGTCATGTCATCACTCAAGAAGCACCCTACACTAAAATGAAAAGCACCAAATCAACGCATGGTCTGGCAGCACTTCCTATATCACCGTTGCCTATTGTCAGCTACCCATCATTGAATTTGACGCAGCAGATTTACGATATCAATCACTTTTCAAACAATGTGATGACTGAGCAAGTGGCGCTATCGATTGGTGTTTATGACAAAGTTGATAATAAAACACTCGATAAAGCTATTAATCGTTCACATAGCTTGTATCAATTTGGCACGCCGACTTCGACGAGCTATCCTGTCGCATTACAAACTATTAATCAATGGTGGCAGACCAATCTAAGCACACCACCGCCCCATTTGACCAATGGTTCAGGACTCTGCCGCGACTGCACCATCACGGCTGCCAACCTAAGCGAGCTATTAACTTATGCTTATAGCCATCCAAGTTTTGACGCTTACGTCAACTCGTTAGGTATCGCTGGCGTTAGTGGCACCATTACCGCTCATAGTGAACGCCTACCAGAATCAGCAGCCATTGGTCGGGCGTGGATAAAAACAGGTACCTTAAACAACGTCACCTCGATGGCAGGCTATGTCAAAGGATTATCAGGACAGGATTATGTCGTGGTTGGACTCATCAATAGTGAGCAAGCACATAACGCTTATACAGCAAGACCCGTGCTAGATGCGATGCTTGATTGGACGGCGCAGCATTAAGTGTTTTTCACATCCTATTTTCCACCTTTATAAAGGTTCACTTATGTCACGCAAGACAACCAATCTCAATAAATCCAAGACTCATTCAGGTGGCGAGCCGCTGCCGAAGAATCATGAGTCAGCGCAGCCTAAATTGGCACAATATGTAGGCTATTTCGCGATTGGCTATACGCTTGCCAGCGCAATATTTATGATGATTCAAACCAAGCTTGCTGTGAATTCGCAACTGGTAACGGTATTGTCTATCATTATCGGGGCTTATATCGCGGTTCGTAAATTTGTCAAACATCAGCAGCGCGCATTGAATAGCGGTGAAATCAATCGCTTAATGTTTGGCGGCGTCGCGGTGGTCTGGCTACTGACTGTCATTTATTTCTTAGCCATATGGTTTTGGTTGTTTGATACGGTAAATCGCGAAGTCCTACTAGAGATGGCCGTCCAGCAACCACTGCCATTGGTCTCATCGTTGGTGATGATATTGGTGCTGACACTGGTCAGTGCTCGCATCAGTCTTTGGGCGATCAATCGCCTGCTTGACCCCAAACGCAAAACTATGTGAGCGAGGAGACCTCAGCTAAACCTCTACAAGGTGCTACAAATTTTTCTCCCTATTAATACATAAAATCCGTTAGGCTAACTTTAATGGGTAATCTTTTGGATGATTGTGGCTGATTAACGGTTTTATATTTTAATAGGAGCATTTATCATGGACATGGTTTTTTTTGACAATATAGACAAGCTTGGACGCATCGTTTTGACGACTGTCATGGTTTATGTGTTGATCGTACTGGTGACCAAAATTTCAGGTAAACGCTCCACCTCACAGCTCAATAATTTTGATTGGATCGTCACCGTGATGATCGGTTCACTTGGTGCCAGTACTATTCTGCTCAAAGACATTCCTTTTGTCGAAGGGGTTTCATCGATTTTAGTACTTTATTTATTGCAGTTTTTAGTCACCAAATACGCCTCTATCTCACCGCAATTTAGCAGTTTTATTTTGTCAGAGCCGCGTATTGTTTTTTATCAGGGGCAGTTTTTGCCAGATGCCATGCGCACTGAGCGGCTGACTCGTCAAGAGATTGAATGTGCGATGCGCTCTGAAGGAGTGCATAGTTTCGATGATGTTGAAGCCATCGTTTTTGAGTCTGATGCCAAGCTTACTATCATTCCAAAACCCAGCCCAACTGATGCTAGTGGTAATGACCAAAATACAGAAGATAGTGTCTCGCAAACCATACAGCCCTTGATGTAAGACCTATTATTTATCCAAGATTAGTAAAGCATAAAAAAAGCTTCGTAAAATCTTGTTTGTTACGTTCACTTAAGCGTAAAATTCTTTTGTTACATTTGACTAATGACTAAAATTAAAGTGGTACTGGCTATGAAAGTAAGGATTTTAACCGTCGGTAATAAAATGCCTAAATGGGTACAAACGGGGTTCTATGAGTATTTTAAGCGTATCCAACCTATGCTCAGTACAGAAATCGTGGAAATTGCTGCCGCAAAGCGTGCAAAAAACCCGTCTGATGCTAATTTGGCACAATACCGTGAGCAAGAAGGACAGGCAATATTAGCCGCTCATAATACCTCAGGGCGTGAGCAACTATGGGTATTGGATGTCAAAGGTAACATGATTTCCACAGAAGGGCTGGCTGATAAATTAGCTGATGGCATGCAGCAAGGCGATGATATTGCACTGGTGATCGGCGGTGCAGACGGCGTATCGCCAGAAGTATTAGCCAAAGCCGATGTAAAATTGTCACTATCAGCGCTGACATTACCGCATCCGCTGGTACGTGTTGTGCTAATGGAACAGTTGTATCGCGCGATGAGTATCAACAACAATCATCCTTATCATCGTGGCAATTAAGCAATCATTAAACACTGCTATACTCTGTGCTAATATTTTTTGCCGATATTCTGTGCTGATAGTTTATGGGCAACAATATCAATGATAGAAGCGATTGAAAAATCGTGGCGTGCCCTAATAAACGCTACATGAAATATCCAAAACATGCGACACCTAACACACCTCATTCAATTCATCAGCTTGATGACTCGTACTCTCATTCGCCAACGCCTATTACAGCGACTGGCGTTTGGACAGATGTATCTGCTTTAGGGTCAAATGTAGCTAAGCTACCAGCATTGTTTATCTCGCATGGCGCACCCACGCTTGCCATTGAGCAATCAGCCACGACCAGTGCACTGGCACGTATTGGGCAAAACTTACCAAAGCCACGTGCCATCCTGATTATGTCAGCGCATTGGCAATCCGCCAAACTCGAAATGAGCAGTAATCCGCAACCTAAGACTTGGCACGATTTTTCAGGTTTTCCACCTGAGCTATATGAGCTTCAATACCCTGCATCTGGTCAGCCAGCACTTGCTGAATCCCTTGCCCAGCAGCTCACTGCACGCGGTATTACTTGTAGTGTTAATCCGGTGCGGGCTTGCGATCATGGGGTGTGGGCACCGCTCAGGCACTTATATCCAGAGGCTGAGATACCTATCGTACAGGTTTCTCTACCGCAGCATTATGACAGTATCGCCTGTTATCAATTGGGTGCGCAGCTAGCGCGCCTACGTGAAGAGCAAATACTGATCATTGGTTCAGGTAACATTACCCATAATCTGCAAGCATTACGCTGGCAAGCAGATAGTGTTGACCAAACGGCTAAAGCATTTAAGCAATGGCTGCTACAACAGCTTAAAACAGATATTCCTAGTGCTTTAGATTGGCAGCAATATCCTGACTATAAAGATATTCATCCGAGTGACGAGCATCTGTTGCCATTATTTTTTGCCTTAGGTACAGGTCAGCGTGTCTCAGTTGTCCATCAAAGCATGGCGCATCATAGCTTGGGCATGGATATTTATCGATTTGATTAAGTAATCATTACTTAACCGATAGAATACACACCTACTTCTCAAAGGCTGCCTTGGTGAATAACCCTGCTCGCTCCATCTCCCCTGCCACACTGAATAATGTCGCTTCATCATTCATACGCCCAATCAGCTGCATCCCAATTGGCAAACCTTTTTTACTCATTCCTACCGGTAATGACATCGCTGGCAATCCTGTGATATTACCCAGTAGTGTAAAGGCCATTTTGCCCAGTACAGGCTGACTAAGCTTTTCGATCATACCTGAGCTAAAGGCATACTTACCCATATCGATGCCCTTATTGAGCAATCCTGCGCTACGCATGAGCATTTCATCCATACGACTTGGTGGCAATACACCATGCTTAACTGCAGGTGTCGGCACGGTCGGACATAAAATCATGTCATAGGTTTCAAGTAGCAAGCCTGTCTGGTACTGACTGTGATGCCAACCATGCTTAGCATGCGCCAAATCAACGGCTGATAATGAGCGACCGAGCAATGCCATATTATAGGTTTGCGGCTCTAGGTTTTTGATATACTCTGCCCCAAAGTCACGCTCGATATTATCAATGGTAAAAGCGGTATGGGTGCAGACCACCACCATAAAGTCATGCCAAAACTGCTCGATATTGATATTCGGCTCAGCGGGTATGACGCGATGACCCATGGCTTCTAGCTGCTTAGCCGTTTGCTCTAATACGGCTAACACTTCTTTATCAACCACAGTATTGGCAATCAATGGCTGTTGATGCAAGGCAATGGTTAATTGCCTTGGTGCGCGCATCGCAGCTTGCAAAAATGTGCCATCAGGTGGCGCGATGACATAAGGCGCACCAATCTCTGCGCCATTTGTAGCGTCGAGCATCGCGGCACTGTCACGTACGCTGCGGGTAATCACGTGATCTGCGACTGCACCTTCCCAGCCTTCCCCGAATTTAGGGCCTATCGGGTTACGACCACGGCTGGGTTTGAGTCCAAACGCGCCGCACCAAGCAGCAGGGAAGCGTATCGAGCCACCACCATCACCCGCGCCCGCCATCGGTACGATACCGCTCGCTACTGACACGGCACTACCGCCCGATGAACCGCCAGAACTGTAACCTTTTTTGAAAGGG
The DNA here is from genome assembly GCF_049896785.1 of Psychrobacter sp. TWP2-1-2. Taxonomy (NCBI): domain Bacteria; kingdom Pseudomonadati; phylum Pseudomonadota; class Gammaproteobacteria; order Moraxellales; family Moraxellaceae; genus Psychrobacter; species Psychrobacter sp. TWP2-1-2. Next base: position 97,591 of record NZ_JAFCVA010000006.1, read on the forward strand.
TTATGAGTCGCACCATGGGCTTTTGGTTCAGTGGTAATGATTAAACCAAATTCTGGCGTATTGGTTTTGCCAAAGGTATTCACGCCTGTGGCTTTCATCCGCTTAACGATTTCACTGTCGCTCTCAGAGATGATATTAACACTACGACTGCCCATCGTGATTGGCTCATCGGCAAAGCCAAATGACAAATCTTTGAGCAAATAAGGCACACCATTAAATATACCTGAGGGTAATCCCGCCTGTGCAGCATGATAAGCACGCTCATCGAAACGATGGATGATGGCGTTTAATTTGGGATTGAGTGTATTGGCTTGATAGACGGCAGCATCTAACAACTCTTTAGCGCTGACTTCACCTGCATTGACCAATGCCGCCAATGCTATGGCATCATATTGGGTATATTCTTTAAACATAACCTGCTTCCTTGCTGAGTAATGAACCTAAAATTTCTGAAAATTGAGTGATATTTATGCTATCAACAAAGGTCAGTTTAGTATAAAAAACGAGTGCTGATAATTGATAAAAAAACTGATTGGTCACTCAGACATAAGCGCTATCATATTTTTTCAATAAAAAAGACGAACCACTTCTGTGACTCGTCTTTTTTATTGTCTAATAAAGTCTAAACGCTACATTAATAGCTCACGCTTACCGCTTTTGCCCATTGAGCTGACCAACCCCGCGTCCTCCATGGAATCTACGATACGTGCGGCACGGTTATAGCCGATGCTAAATTTACGCTGGATACTAGAAGCAGAAACTTTTCGCGTCTCCATAATAAAGGCCACAGCATCGTTATAAAGATCGTCATCCTCACCAGATGCATTCGCCGTACTACCACCGCCACTAGGACTAGACAGTTCAAAGTTGCCTGCCATATTATCAATATAATCAGGCGCACCGCGTTCGCGCCACGCATCACAAACACGGTTGACCTCTTCATCGCTGACATACGCACCATGCACACGGTCCGGCTCAATTTGCCCAGGTCCTAAAAATAGCATGTCACCATTACCCAGCATGTCTTCGGCACCGCCACTGTCCAGAATCGTCCGCGAATCTACTTTTGAGTTCACTCGTAGTGCCGCCCGCACGGGAATATTGGCTTTAATCAAGCCAGTAATTACATCGACCGATGGACGCTGGGTAGCAAGCATTAAATGAATCCCTGCTGCGCGTGATTTTTGTGCAAGACGGGTGATAAGCTCTTCGGCTTGTTTACCAACCTGCATAATCATATCGGCAAACTCATCCGCGACAATGACAATCATCGGCAAGGTTTTTAGCTTCGGTGCTTGGCTGATACTCACGCTGTCATTAGGTCGCCATAAAGGATCAAGCATCGGATTGCCCGATTTTTCAGCAGCAATGACTTTTTTATTAAACTCATTAAGCTTACGCACTTTGAGCAAACTCATCAGTTGATAGCGACGTTCCATCTCTGCCACGCACCATGACAAAGCACTGGCCGCTTCAGTCATATCGGTGACGACTGGTGTTAATAGATGCGGGATATCATTATAGTTGGCAAGCTCAAGCTGCTTTGGATCAATCAAGATAAGACGCAACTCATTTGGCGTATATTTGAGTAGCATCGACAGTAGCATTGAGTTGACCAATACCGATTTACCCGAACCTGTAGTCCCAGCAACCAACATATGCGGCGCGCGAGCAAGGTCAGTAATGATAGCATTGCCACCGATGTCCTTACCCATCGCCATGCTGATTTGGGCTTTAGGATCTTGGAATTTTTCGGTATTCAGTAGCTCAATCAAACGTACCATTTCGCGCTGCTTATTGGGTACTTCGATACCGATATACGGCTTACCCGGAATCACTTCAACCACACGCAAAGACGCCATCGATAACGAGCGCGCCAAATCACGTGAAATACCGGTAACCTTACTGGCTTTTACACCAGCAGCAAGCTCAACTTCAAAACGGGTGACAACAGGACCCGGAATGGCGTTGACCACATTCGCCTTTACATTAAACTCTTGTAATTTAATCTCTAATAACTCTGATAATTGCTCAAGCTCGGCGACGGTATAACTGGGCTTACGATCAGGGTCTGGCTTATCCAAAATAGAAATCTCTGGAATAGGCGTTAGGCTACTGCGATAGGCAGCCGTTTGCATCGAGCGTGATTTTTGACTGAAGGCGGCATCATCACTAATATCTGGCATAATAGGCGCATTCACATCCTCAGCGCTATCATCCTCTGGCATCATGTCAGTGATATGATTGCTACTATCGCCCTCAGGTACCGCAAAACTTACCGTTGGTTTAGGCGCGACTATTGGTTCAATAGCTGATGCTGTGACGCGGGTTTCTACCGTAGGCGGCAGTTTAGGATTAGACGGTGGCGTATTGGTCGGCGTCATATCAGCGGCTGGCGCAACTGGTTCAACCACGTCTACTGCTTTGGCGACACTCGCTTCATTAGGTACAGAAGAAGTCTCTGAATCCTCTAATAGTTCCGGTTCTTGATCAAACCATTTATCAGTAAAGTCGTCCATTTCGCTATTAAATGAGTCTGTCGCAGGCGCTGTGACTACTGCTTGTCTGGGCAGCTCAGTCATATTGGCTGCTTGCACTGTTCCTGTAGGTTGCCCTGTTTCTACAGACTGCATAGCTGTAGGTGTTGATACATCCGCATGCTCTGCCAACCATGCATCGGCAAGTATATCAACGGCCTCCACTTTATCCTCTAACTCGAACGATGTAGGCTCATTATCCGTTTCGTCAGCCGTCTCACCGTATACCAGCTCATTTATTGATGGCTGAGCTATTGACGGCAAGTTCTCTGTTGGTTGAGCTTCGGACATCTCTACGGCTGATATCGCTGTAGAGTCTAGCACCGCTGTCTCTAACGACTCAGTATTGCTATCAGCATATACAGAAGTAGTAGCGGCAGATACAGAAGTAGTAGCAGCTGAATCAGAAGTGTTCATATCATTAGCGTGATAAGCCATTTGTTCGCTGGATAACAAGTCATCGACAGTATTGGCGTCATTCCAAGCAAAGCTTGGCTCAACTTTACGGATAGCAGTCATGGCAGGACTTGACGGCGTCGATGTATTCGTATGACTCGCAAGATTTTGAACAGTATTGCTAGGTGTCTCTACTGAGACAGGAACAGGTTCACTATTCTCACGACTAGATTTAGCAGCTGAAGTAGGCATCGCCGCTTGTGTTGCGGCAACTACAGAAGCTTTAACGCTCTCAGCCAACCCTGACGTTGCCAAAAACTCTGACAACACATTGCTGAACCGACCACTGTTGTCTACGGCTTGAGCATTGCCAGCAACTTGCAATTCAAGTGGCAGCTGCTCGTGATCGGCTGCGTTTTTTTTCGCGTTACTCTTGGCTGTGTTTTCATCATTTTGCTTGGCATTGATATTTTCTGGCGTGGTTGATACGCTATCGTGCATTCTACCCTGACGCTTCACCCCTGAGCCAAGCCACGATAGCGCCTTAACCTTCTCATAAATCGCTAGCCAATGAATATTAAAGGCAAAAGTCGCGGTAATAATGACGAATGCCGTCAAGAAAATCACACTCCCCCACTGCGATAAAAGCTGTGCCAAACGCGCCTGTAATTCAAACCCAATAATGCCACCAGCCACGCTTTCCAGCCCTAGCGTTCCTGGATTGGTCAATTGCTGTACTAACGCCACCAATTGTGCAAACAAAGCGCTGGCACTTAATAATAAAAACACATAAGCAACCACTCGCATCAGCCAAAACGTTGGCTTGTTGTCCCACCAAATAAGGATAGACTCATAAACCACAAACGCCAGCAGCCACCATGCACCAAAACCAAAGAAGCTATAAAGCAAGTCAGATAACCAAGCACCCGATTCGCCGCCTACATTATTAATCGTGGTCATATCGCTACTGATATGCGACCAACTAGGATCGTTACTGGTATATGTCATCAAAATGACAAATAGATAGACGGCCAGTATTAACCCAAGGAGGGTAAATATTCCCTTTTTTAAATACTCAATAAGCGGTGCTGATATCACGTAAGATCTGCCTTGTTATTAATACTAAATGGTCGCCAATGCATGACTAAGCCTAATCATGCTGACATAAAGCGCTGATAAAGGGTTGGATATAAAGTGCTGATACAAACGCACTTAGCGAAGTGTACAGAAAACATTGTCTATTATAAAAGCGATATACAACAGACTTCTTTTTGCCTTTGGCACACTTGGCATAACTTCTTATAATAACAAATACATAGGGATAGTGGCGACCGTCTTACAAAGAAAGCGTGCAATAAAATCAGTCTGTATACGGTTTAGGCAAAAATCATACGGTTTAAACAACAACCTATGTCACTTGCAAAATATAACGACCAGAACAAGGACAGTCATATTAGGTGAACCCTATAAAATACCAGCGGTTTCTAACCATAATATTTCAAGAAAAATATACTTTGATTGTAATCATACCTGTGTTTGTTTTAGCAAACTTGTACTTTTCGTCCAATGCCCTTATGTTATTATCACGCAGCGATTAGAAAATCCCATTAGCATCAATTTTGAAGACTGTTTTTTATTATATTGCTCACTCGTATTTTTAACATTTATATTTAGCAAGGAATAACTCATGGCAACTGACAATACCGCTCCACGTCACGAAAAACTCATTATCCTAGGCTCAGGCCCTGCTGGTTATGCAGCGGCTGTGTATGCAGCACGTGCCAACCTGAAACCTGTCATGGTAACTGGCATGGAAGTAGGTGGACAGTTAACCACCACCACTGAAGTCGATAACTGGCCGGGCGATGCGCATGATTTAACGGGCCCTGCATTGATGGATCGCATGAAAGCCCATGCCGAGCGCTTTGGTACTGAATTGGTTTATGACCATGTCAATGAAGTCAATTTAAACGTGCGCCCTTTTGAGCTGACGGGTAATAATGGTAGCTACACTTGTGATGCGCTTATTATCTCGACTGGCGCATCAGCACAGTATTTGGGGTTGGAGTCAGAAACCAAATTCCGTGGCCTAGGCGTATCAGCGTGTGCAACTTGTGATGGTTTCTTTTATAAAGACCAAAAAGTTGCCGTCATCGGTGGTGGTAATACTGCCGTTGAAGAAGCCCTATATTTATCTAACATTGCCGCTGAAGTGACCTTGGTGCATCGCCGTGATAGCTTACGCTCCGAAAAAATTCTCCAAGATAAATTGTTTGAAAAGGTCAAAAACGGTAATATTAAAATCGAGTGGAATCATAAAGTCAAAGAAGTCGTCGGCGATGACATGGGCGTCAATGGCGTAATCATCGAATCTATGATTGATGGCAGCACTAAACAATTAGACGTGTTTGGCATGTTTGTCGCGATTGGTCATAAGCCGAATACAGACTTATTTAAAGGTCAGCTGGATATGAAAGACGGCTATCTTATTGTCAAAAGCGGCTTAGACGGCAATGCCACACAAACCAGTATCGAAGGCGTATTTGCCGCAGGTGATGTCGCAGATCATGTCTATCGTCAAGCTATCACTTCTGCTGGTACGGGCTGTATGGCCGCGCTAGATGCTGAAAAATACTTGGATGCGATTGGCGAAGCCACAGCCGCTGACCATACTTATGCGTCAACATTGACTGCTGATAAAGAAGCCTAAATGGGTAATTTCTCTCAATATAATAATGAGCACATCACGCCTGAGACCTTAAAAAGTCTTGGGCGTTATGACTTTCCTGACCCTTTAACGGTTGATCCTGACGGCATTGGCATCGTCGCTGTCGGAGGAGATTTGGCAGCCGAAACATTGATTTCTGCTTACGCGCAGGGTCTGTTTCCTTGGTTTAATGAAGATGAGCCAATTGCATGGTGGTGCCCTGAACCGCGCTGTGTGATGGTGCCAACCAATTATAAGCCAAGCAAGTCGCTGCGTAAGCAAGCCATCCGCGAGCGTTGGCAATTAACCCTCAATCAAGCTTTTGATGACGTTATTCATGCCTGTAGTTTACCGCGCAGTGATCGCCTCAATAATGAACAGCCCGAGGGCGAACATACTTGGATTCATGAAGAAATGATTGAGGCTTATACCGAACTGCATGCACAAGGATTTGCACATAGCATTGAAGTTTGGAATGATAAAGGGCAACTCATTGGCGGGCTTTATGGTCTAAAAATAGGTAGCATTTACTTTGGCGAATCGATGTTTCATATCGCCTCTAACGCCTCAAAGTTCGCATTTTGGGGTCTAATGCGCTTATGTGAACAAAGCCATGTGGCGCTGGTCGACTGTCAGCTACCAAATGAGCATTTGATGAGTTTGGGTGCAACCAAGCTACCGCGTGCTGAATTTCTCACTCAATTGGATCTCTTAACGGCTAATAGCACTGTCAAATGGCAAAATAACTCTCACAAATCACTCGCCGTATCGTTACTTGATACCATAGAACCTTGGCAGCTTATCTTAAAATAAATACGATGACGAAGTGATTGATAGCTTATGTCTGTTTGTTAATCGCTACTTTATTAACTCGTACCTTATCAACTGCTACCTACCGACGAGGTTATCATGGCACCCGACACATCGTTCTTACTGATTGGAACACTGGCAACAAAAGCTCAAACAACCAAAGACACTGTTCGTCATTATGACCAACTGGGCTTGCTAAAATCTCGTAAGCGTCAGGCAGGCTCGCGTTTATATACCGAGTTTCATCCAGAATGTATCGAACGTATTGAGCTAATCAAAAGTGCGCAAGCGATTGGCTTTACACTCACTGAAATCAGAGACAGCTTGAATGATTATTACGATGGTCAATTGGATGTTGATTTACAACTGATGCTTACTCAGCAAAAATTGGCGCAAATACAAAAACAGCAAGACAATATCAGCCTCATGGTAGAACTATTAAGCGAACGCATCGACGTTCTTGAGCGTATGAAAGTAGATAATGACTATAAACTCAATATTGAAATCTGTAAAAAGAAAATACCCACTCAATAATGATAAAAGTGCCGACCCATCTACTATTCTGCAGGTTTATTTGGTTCCATATGATGCCATTCATTATTCTCGGACGTAAAGACGCTGCATAATCAGTGCATCAATAGCAGGTTGATGTGGAGTTTGGTAATACCCTTTACGCTTATGAATGAGAGCAAATTCTTGCTGCTCATATAAAGCTATCGCAGGCGTATTATCTGCGCGCACCTCTAATAAAAGGCTCTCCACCTGATCCCTTCTCAATTCTGTATTCAATCTGGCAAAAATTTGTGAGGCAATACCTTGGCGTTGATAATCAGGATGTGTGCCAATACGTAAAATCTCCGCTTGTTCAAAAATCACTTGATATAGACAATAGCCTGTCACAGTATTATTAATACTATTGTTTTTTTGCTCATAAACGATCAGCAGATGCATGCTATCTTGTTTGAGTGATTCCACCAATGTCTGAAAACCCCAAGCATCTTGCGGTTGAACGATGGCTTCAATATCCGCTACTGCTTGCAGTACTTGCTCAAAATCTGCACTATGGGTTGATAAAATCTTTATCATCAACATTATGTATCCTTTTACTATTATTTATACAAACCCAAATACAATAGCACTTAATATATTTCAAATATTTATCATTACAATATTGATTATGCCATTACCTTTTTATAGCCAAAAAAAAGCCACCCTTAAACAAGGATGGCTTTTTATGACTAACTTACAAGCTCATTACTGAGAATGACAGATTAGTTTAGTACGTTAGCAACAACACCAGCGCCTACCGTACGGCCGCCTTCACGAATAGCGAAGCGAAGACCTTTGTCCATAGCGATTGGGTGGATAAGCTCTACGCCCATCTCAACGTTATCACCAGGCATAACCATTTCAGTACCGTCTTGTAATTGGATTGCACCAGTTACGTCAGTAGTACGGAAGTAGAACTGTGGGCGATAGCCGTTTAGGAATGGTGTATGACGACCACCCTCTTCTTTTGACAGTACATATACTTCAGCGTCAAACTTGGTGTGAGGAGTGATTGAACCTGGCTTAGCTAGTACTTGGCCACGTTGTACGTCTTCACGCTTAGTACCACGTAGTAGTACGCCACAGTTTTCGCCTGCACGACCTTCGTCAAGCAGTTTACGGAACATCTCTACACCAGTACAGGTAGTTTTTTGAGTGTCACGGATACCGACGATTTCGATTTCGTCGCCTACGCGTACGATACCAGATTCAACACGACCTGTTACTACAGTACCACGGCCTGAGATTGAGAATACGTCTTCGATTGGCATTAGGAATGCTTTATCAACGTCACGCTCTGGCTCTGGGATGTAGGTGTCAAGAACGTTAAGAAGTTCTACAACCGCTGGTTGGCCGTATTTTTCTTGTGAGCCTTTTAGGGCTTCAGTGGCTGAACCATGGATGATTGGGGTATCATCACCTGGGAAGTCGTAGTCATTAAGAAGTTCACGAACTTCCATTTCTACGAGTTCTAGCAATTCTTCGTCATCAACAACATCACATTTGTTCATGAATACGATGATGTACGGTACGCCAACCTGACGTGAAAGCAGGATGTGCTCACGAGTTTGTGGCATTGGGCCGTCAGTTGCTGATACGACTAGGATTGCGCCGTCCATTTGAGCCGCACCAGTGATCATGTTTTTAACATAATCGGCGTGACCTGGGCAATCGACGTGAGCGTAGTGACGTGCTGGGGTGTCATATTCTACGTGTGAGGTGTTGATGGTGATGCCACGTGCTTTTTCTTCTGGTGCTGAGTCAATAGACGCGTAGTCTTTGGCTTCGCCACCAGAGGTGATTGCTGCTACAGTTGCGATGGCAGCTGTTAGGGTTGTTTTACCGTGGTCAACGTGTCCGATTGTACCGACGTTGACGTGTGGCTTTACGCGTTCAAACTTGGCCTTTGCCATGGGTATTTCCTCTTTTTTTGGTGAATCTTTATCAATCAAAGATCGGTGAATAGCTGTTTGACGGCTCATGATGCATACAGAACCATCAAACCGTTGACGCTATGGCTTATCTACTAAAACTGTTTGATCACTTTACGACTGTATATATGTGCTCAGATCATGCATTTCAATGCTGCACACATAAGTTTAAGCATTATACGTATTTTTTAATCTAGTGAACATTGCAAGATATTATACATTATCGCTGTTGCACTACTTTATCTTAGTGTAAATCATTAATAATATTGGAGCCTGACGAACCTAGATACTTTTATCTTAAACAATTTTATCTTAGATACTTTTATATAATTACTCATGTATTGATAACTTAATAAATTGACAGCACTAAAAGGCAACACCTCAGTGTCACCCTTAAATATTATTTGCTACACTGTAATTTATAATTTTCAATATTCTGTAATTTCGATATCGACACGAACTGTTTAAAGATGGCAAAGCAAACACAAGAGGTTTAAACAATAAATGGAGCTCATATTGAGAATTGAACTCAAGACCTCTCCCTTACCAAGGGAGTGCTCTACCGCTGAGCTATATGAGCATGTTTTTAATAACCACAAAAGACAACTTATGGATTTACTAAAAAAAATATCACGATACAGCAATACTAAAACTGACTGTCGTGATGATTTATTGGTAATCTTTGCGATGTTGTATATATGGAGCGGGTGGCGGGAATCGAACCCGCGTCATTAGCTTGGAAGGCTAAGGTGTTACCATTATACCACACCCGCAATTACTCTTATTCAAGAAGACTCTAATCGAGAGTCATTAAGTATAAAGAGTATGCTTGGCGCTATGACAAACTTAAAAAAATATGGTGGTGGGAGAAGGATTCGAACCTTCGAAGCTTTCGCGACAGATTTACAGTCTGTTGGGTTTGACCGCTCCCCAATCCCACCTTAGGTTGCTTTAAACAAAAATGACTTTAGTTTAAGACAGATTCATAAAAAGCTACTTTAAGAGAGATGGTGCCGACTGCCGGGATCGAACTGGCGACCTACTGATTACAAGTCAGTTGCTCTACCAACTGAGCTAAGTCGGCTTGTTCTCTTAAAGTGGTGGCTATTCTATCAAATTTTTTGAAAGACGCAAGCCCTTTTTCATATTTTTTATGATTATTTTAATAAAAATATATAAATAGTTGATTATGTTACTATTTTTTTCAAATAAAAATAAGCTGTTTTTTGACGCTGACGGCATACTGTGTTTTTATGACTGGAGTCCCTAGCGAATCCGTAAACCATTACACGCCATTTTTACCGCTTTGACCAACGCCAATGCTTTTTTGTTGGTCTCTTCCCACTCTGCTTCTGGAATAGAATCAGCAACAACCCCAGCGCCCGCTTGGATATGAATTTTACCACGGCGCATCACAGCAGTACGAATAGCAATGGCGGTATCCATGTTGCCATGCCAGCCTAGATAACCCACTGCGCCACCAAATACCGTTCGGCGGACTGGCTCTATCTCGTCAATGATTTGCATGGCGCGTATTTTGGGCGCACCTGATAGCGTACCAGCGGGGAACGTCGCACAAAAAACATCCAACGCATCCTTATTGGGCAATATCGTCCCTTCAACATTAGAAGCAATGTGCATCACTTGCGAATAACGCTCGACAAACATCTTTTCGGTGACTTTGACACTGCCATATTCACAAACGCGGCCAATATCATTACGACCCAAATCGATAAGCATCAAGTGCTCGGCGATCTCTTTTTTATCACTCAGCAGCTCTTCTTCAAGCGCTAAATCTTCCGCCTCATTTTTTCCACGTCTACGAGTACCCGCCAATGGTCGTACCGTCACTTTGCCATTTTCGATACGTGATAATATCTCAGGGGATGCTCCAATAATGTCGAAACGCTTGTGATCATCGAGGGTATAACCATGCACCAGAAACAGATAAGGCGATGGATTTAAGAATCGTAGGGCACGATAAACTGCTAATGAGTCGCCAGTATAATCGGCTGTCAAACGCTGCGCAGGAACGACTTGCATGACATCGCCTGCTAAAATGTAATCCTTTATTTTATTGACATCATGACAATATTTCTGCGCGCCTGTTTGTGAGGTAAATGTCGGCGTCGGCATTACGGGTGCGCTCAGATTTGGCATTTCTGCCAGTTTTTCTTCAATTTTTTCTAGCTCGCGGATGGCATTGCTATAGCCATCTTCAGTGTGACAATCAGCATAAACGATGATAGATAACGTATTTTCTAAACTGTCAAAAACAATCACGCTCATTGACAGCATCAGCCACATATCCGGCATTGTCATCGGATTGGGGGCGTCTGACAAACCCACGCTTGGCTCGATAACCCTCACCATGTCATAGCCAAAGTAACCTACTAAGCCGCCGCTAAAGCTCGGTAGCGTTGCAATATCCTCGACTGTTGGCATCTTATATTGCGCCATTAGCTGACGGATATAGTCAAACGGGTCAGCGACTGCATCGACATCGGTATGGTCATTTTTTTTGACGGTCATATTACCATCGGCATACTGCAAAATGAGATCACTACCTAAACCAATCATCGAATATCGTGCCCAACGCTCCCCGCCTACGACAGACTCAAATAAATATGCAGAGCCGCTTAAATCACGTACTTTAGAAAATACAGATACTGGTGTCTGTGCGTCCATCAGACGTTTTTTTATCAGTGGAGCATGACTAAAGCCACGGTATTTAAAAGCTTGATATTCTTCAAAGTTCATCATAATAATGCTCTCTTAACAAAATATTGGCAAAAGATAAAACAGCAGACTGTTAAATAAAATATAGCGTCAACACTCTATTGAATGTTGACGCTATCAAAGTGGCATATTCGTGAGGGTTGCTGGACTATTAGCCGATAGCAGCTAACAATTATACCAAAGCTCGCTTGAATTAGAGCATCTCAAACGCACTGGTCGGTACTTGGTTACGCACCGCCCATGTTAAATAACCATAACGCTAACGCAATAATGATGATGGCAATAAACACCCAAATAAACCAACCACCGCTTGGTTTTTTCTCTGCCTGTCCTGCATTGGCTGGATTGCTGATAGTCTGATCCATCGCATTATTACCTTCTGTCCCAACATCACGAGATTGACCTAGATTGGCAGTGCCAGAAAATTGTGCGGTTGCCGCCTGCTTAGCTCGTAGAATATCGGGATCTGCTTCTTCTTGTAGAGCAGTTTTAGTCGTTTTGTCATGCTCTGATTCAACTGCTGGCTTTTCATGTACAGCTGACTGCTCTACTAATGACGTATCATGAGCAGGTGCTGTCGGTGCCGCCTCTGTCGCTGTGACGGCTTCTGGCTGACTTACAGCGGGTTGTGCATCTGCTACAGTTGCAGCAGCGACTGGTGCCGCTTCAGTTGTGTTAGACACGGTATTATCTATAGCCGTTAAGACTTCATCGATGCCCGTTTGTTTCACAATCGCCTCCTGAATCGCCTCCTGAATCGGCTCCTGTAAGACTGGTTCAACTGTTTCATTAATACTGGTCTCAGTTACCCCTACTGAGTCTGCTACTCTATCCGAGGCGGTATCAACAGGTACTGTCTTCATATCAGCTGTCACAGGCAGAATAGCTTCGATGCCCGTTTGCTTAACAATCGGCTCTTTTGCTACTGATTCATGAACAACAGGTTCACTCACCGCCGAGTCTTCGACAGCCTGTATTTCGGCAGTCGTTTCAGCAACCACTGTCTCAGTCTCAGCAACTGAATCCTCTACTGCTACGGGCGCTAATACATCAGTATCTGTAGCAGCAAAAGGCGCGTTCACCTGAAAGCTAAAACTGGCAAATCCAATGGTATCATCTACCTGTAAAAGGCTCGATGTATTGCCTTTGATACGCTGCTCGTTGATAAATGTGCCGTTCGATGAGTCTAAATCTTTGACATACAATCGACCATCTAAGATGCTTAACACCGCATGATTACGCGATACTTGTTTGCTACCAAGTACCACGTCATTGTCGCTGCCACGACCAACAGATAGGCTGTCATTGACCGTCAACGTGAGGTCACCAAGCGCTTCTGTTAATGCATTAAGTTGCCAAATCTCTGTGTCGACTGTCGCCTTCATACTATCTGTATTGTTCGTCATGCGGTAACTCCTTATTCTTTTATTAAATTTCAAATGGTTTTAGATAAATCATTGCCAATTTTTTAAGAGATTTTACGATTTTTTTAATATAAACCGTAATAAGTTATGCAATGACTATCTGAACTATTTAGGTATAAAGTGCGGCTTTATGACACCGTCGAGCTTACTGTACGGAATACTAAGTACCGGCATACCATAAGCATATGGGCCGATAGCATAATGCTGATAACGGATATCGATGCCTTTGTCTGTCAGTGTCACATTGTCACTTAAGGTAAATGGCCAGTTTTTCTCATAACTGCTGACATCGTCGTCAACCGTTTTGACCCACGTTTTATAATCATCATAAGCAAGCGCTTTAAAACGTGATTCCTTGCCTGATTGAAGCATATCCTCAAGCGTGATTTGTTTTTTGGTGCCAAGGTCAAATATTAAGTATTCGCTATAAGGCATGCCATGAGCGCCACCAGTAAAGACATAAGTATTGATTTCAAACAGCTCAAAATCACTGACATGACCTAAATACTCAGGCGTTACCATTAAGCTATAAGCCCATGAACTGCCCTCTGGCATATCTATGAACTGTGAGCTGGCAAAGTCATCAATGGCGGCTTTCACCATTGTCTGATTGGCGTTCGTTTTGATAGGCACAGATTCAGTCGGTTTACTATTGACGACTAAATTATTAATACGCGCATTGGCGATATCATTGATCCAACCGTGATTGGTCTTCAGATATTTGATGTCAATTTCTGGACAATTATCGCGCTCAACACACTGTGCTTGCACTTTTTTAGGCAGCTCATATTCTAGATAATCCGTGCTACTGATGAGATTACCTGCATTGGCAGGCATCGCGATGCTACCTAGCAGTAAACTGCCGGCAAGCAGTCTCAGCAGACGACTACGACTTGCTGTCATCGATAAATGCGGATTCATTGTTGGCTGATTGATATCAATTTGATTCGCAGCGTTCATATATCCTCTTTTATAAACATAAGATGTTACTTGATATTCTACCGTAACAATGACGATGTATTGTAGGAACACTGTTTGTGTTTTTAGGGTTTTGCTGTCTCCTGCTAACGAATAGCTACCTACCCTCTCTCGTTTAATGCCTAAATCTAAGCTAATAAAAAAGACACGGCTGGCGTGTCTCAAAAGATAAACTAACTCATGAAATGATGGATTTTAATGCTCACGAGTATTGCTAAAAGTGACTTCTGGATAGCGATCTTGCATCAGCTGCAAGTTGACCCGTGAGGGGGCAAGATACGTTAAATAACCACCGCCATCTAGCGACAACTGGTCATGAGCTTTGCGTTTGAATTTCGCCAATGCCACTTCATCATCACAATGAATCCAGCGTACGGTGGCAATCGATACTGGCTCAAAGATACACTGTACTTTGTACTCTTCTTTGAGACGATGCGCGACCACTTCAAACTGTAGTACACCAACCGCACCTAAGATTAAATCGTTGTTAATCTGCGGCATAAAGACCTGTGTCGCGCCCTCTTCGCTTAGCTGCTGTAGCCCTTTTTGCAAGGCTTTTGATTTGAGCGGATCTTTTAGAATGACACGGCGGAACAATTCAGGCGCAAAATGTGGAATACCCGTAAAGTTCAGCTCTTCGCCTTCCGTAAAACTGTCACCGATAGAGATGGTGCCGTGATTATGCAAACCGATGATATCACCCGGATACGCTTCTTCTAACGCTTCGCGATCCCCTGCCAAAAAGGTCAGTGCATCGGCAATACGTACATCTTTACCCAAACGTACATGCTTCAGCTTCATGCCTTTTTCATACTTGCCTGAACACACGCGTAAAAATGCAATGCGATCACGATGGCGTGGGTCCATGTTGGCCTGAATTTTAAAGACAAAACCACTAAAATCTGTTTCTGTTGCCGCTACTTCACGCTCATTGGTCGGATGCGACTTGGGTGGCGGTGCATATTTGATCAAGGTATCAAGTACCATGTTTACGCCAAAGTTGCCCAATGCCGTACCGAACAATACTGGCGTCATCTCACCCGCTAAGAACGCCTCAACGCTAAATTCTTCTAACGCCATTTGTACCAGCTCAAGTGACTCTTCGAAAGCATCAAACATCAATTGACCCAAACGCTCACGGATATCTGGATAATCATAGCCCGCGCGGGTCTCAGAGACTGTCATCTTGCCGCCATTACCTTTTTCATAAAGGTAAGTCTTGTTCTCAGTCAGATGGTAGACACCAACGAAATCTTGTCCCATGCCGATAGGCCAAGTTACTGGAATACATTTAATTTTTAACACTGCCTCAATCTCACTAAGCAGCTCAAGCGGCTCACGAATTTGACGATCCAGCTTGTTGACAAATGAGATGATTGGCGTGTCGCGCATTCGGCAGACTTCCATCAGCTTGATGGTTCGCTCTTCGACCCCTTTAGCCCCATCGACCATCATCAACGCGCTATCCACAGCGGTCAAGGTACGATAGGTATCTTCACTAAAATCGGCGTGACCTGGTGTATCCAATAGATTGACCACATGGTCTTGATAAGGAAACTGCATGACAGAAGTGGTGATCGAGATACCACGCTCTTGCTCCATACTCATCCAATCTGATGTCGCATGTCGATCAGTCTTGCGGCCTTTGACCTCGCCTACTACCTGAATTGCCTGACCCCATAATAGTAACTTTTCAGTCATGGTGGTCTTACCTGCATCGGGATGCGAGATAATGGCAAAAGTACGGCGTTTAGCCACTTCTTTGTTTAATTTCTTTGGATCTACGCTCATAATTTTTGGCTTCAACCTTAACTTCAAAAAGGCTGTCTTTTAGACAGTAATCTAACTAAATAGAATAAATAATGAGCGTATTGTAGCGGATTTAGCGTCAAGGTGCAGAATTAGCGCATAAAAAAACACTCCCTAGATAGTCAAATAGAGAGTGTTGGTCAATTTTTTAACATGATGCGTTTTTAAGATTAATAGTAGCGTTTGATTTGTGCGGCCAAGAAATCTCCTGCGACTTCATTGACTATCGTACAATCAACTACTCCGAGAGTGAAGTCTTCATTAGGCGGCTGTTGGTCTTTATTAATATAGTCCGCATTGAAAACCGATTTGTCATATTCAGCACCATAGTAGATATATTCAGGTCGCTCATTGGTAGCAAAAAACTTCACCTCCGCCGCGCGATCATTATTATCTCTACCTACCTTTACTGTAGTAGTAGAAGATTTCTGATTATCACCAAACCTATCCTCATTTATCTCAATCCAGTCTTCAAGGGCTTGGTATCTTGTTTTGTTTTTATCATTGAACACAAAAAACGATTCATCGCTCTTAGTCACAGGGATATAACAGACTGAACCATTGGGGAAGCTGGTACTATTGGGAATATTTATAAAGTTATTCAGATCAGTAAAAATACCGCGATCATCACTAGGACGACTGCCTTTTTGATAACTGCTAGCATTTTTTCCTGATAGATCAAGCGTTCTATAATCTGTTTGATAGTTAAGTTTTTTGTTGCTATTTGTCTCATAAATAGGACGTTTTACAGTGCGGCCTTTAACCTCAATATAGCGATCTTCAAGGGTACCTTCAAAGTTTTTACCTAGCACTGTTGAAACAGGTAAGTCATTAATAGTTGAAGAATTAAAACTACCTTTAATATTAGTCACATCGATGTCACGTTCCCCGTCACTATACTCAGTCTCAATACGTGCAATGTCGTTATTTAAGCGCTCAAAGTAATTGATTTCAAGCTCGTTGCTGTTTCCCGAACCATAAATACCATCATCCTCCCCACCGCAGCCAGCAAGGGTAAATGTTAGCAAAGAAAGTGCAATAGGTAACACCATTGATTTATTCATCGAATAAGACCTTTATTGGTTAGATTTTTTATCATCTATTTTGATAACTTTATTTTTTACAGCTATATTCCTATATTACATTAATACTTCTGTTACTTATAGCGATTAAGCTTTTCCTGCGATAGTTAAATGCAGCTAAAGATTCTACTAACAGTTCACTTACAAATCCACAGTATATACTTACGACTGACCTATATTGCTCATGCACTGGTTTGTTATGCTGAATCCCTATCAAAATTTATTGCTTAAACATAAAAACTCACAACAAAGGATATGTTATGAAAACACTATATTCCACCAAAGCGACAGTTACTGGCGGTCGTACAGGCAATGCCAGTCTGCAAGACAGTGATTTGACGATTAATATGGTCGCACCCGGCTCTGATAAAGACGGTAATAATCCAGAGCAGTTATTTGCGATGGGCTATGCAGCTTGCTTTGATGGCGCACTTGCTGCGGTCAAAGGGGCAGAAAAAGCAAAGTTTGACTCTACCACTGAAGTATCCGTAGATTTAATGAAAGGTGAAGGCTTAGATTTTCAATTAGCCGTGAAAATTCATGTCACTGCTGAAAACACAGAGCTATCAGCGGATGAGTTCCAAAAGCTGGTCGAAAAAGCGAATAAAGTTTGCCCATATTCTAAAGCGACTCACGGTAATATCGATAGTGAAGTGACTTCAGAAGTAAAATAAAATTGTCAGAATAAATATATTGGTAAAGATAGAAGGACTCAGACTATTCTGGGTTCTTTTTTTATGAGCGTCTGTCAGCAGTATAAATATCATAACTATCGAGAAGTTCGGCAAGGTCTGATTTTATCGTTATAATGGAAGCATCGTTTTATCTGATATTTACTCTATCTGATACCTAATAATAAGTGACCTTTATGACTGACCATATGACCGAATCCTCCGCAGACAATAACCACAACTCGCATCAAGCGCTTGACCCTAAAGCCTTACCAAATTTTGATACCATGCCCAACGTAGCGACTATGGACACCAGTCACGTGGACAAAAATCAGCCACCTTTTATTTTGGTTGATGGCTCTTATTACCTGTTTCGCACTTATCACGCCTTGCCAAAAACCATGCAAAACTCGCAAGGGCTAATAACGAATGCCATCCGTGGCACGCTCAATGCGCTACTAAAACTGATGCGTCGATATCATCCCACCCATATGGCGGTCTGTTTTGATACCAAGTCACCTACTTTTCGCCATCATATGTCTGCTGATTATAAGGCGGCGCGTCCGCCCATCGACATAGAGCTGGTGGAGCAAATTCCTTATATCCATCGCTTGGTAACCGCTTTGGGCATTCCACTGTTACGCATCGAAGGTGCAGAAGCAGATGACATTATCGGCACACTGGCGCACCGTGCGGTCGAGCAAGGTCATCATGTGGTTATCTCAACCGGCGATAAAGACATGATGCAACTGGTTAATGACTGTGTCATATTGGAAGATAGCTTCACGGGTAAAGTAACGGACACCCAAGCGGTCATCGAAAAATTCGGTATTAATCCAAACCAAATGATTGATTTTTTGACCTTAATGGGTGATGCTTCTGACGGTATTAAAGGCGTGCCCGGTATCGGTAAAAAGACGGCGAAAGACTTGCTCGTTGAATACGGTGATATCGACAATATGTTAAAGCACATCGGTTTTATTAAAGGACGCGGCGCTAAAGGCTTGATTGAGCATGCAGAGGAAATTCCATTCAATGCCAAACTGGCCACTATCGTCACAGACTTAGATATCGGTCAAGACTGGAATGATTTAAAAATCAATACCAATCCTTGTGCTCATATAGATGAACTGCGCGAGCTATATAGCGAGCTTGAGTTTAGAAATGAGCTTGCTTCTCTTGACCACCCAAACCATCCAGCCAATGCTAATGGGAACGGCGTACAAAGTGTTGCAAGTAGCCAAGCAGATGCTGAATCACAAGCACAAATCGCTAAATCGCTACAATCAAGCAGTATTGAGAATGTCCAAAACGGCAAACAGCATGATAGAGCGTGGCACACTGTTTTAGATGAGCATGCGTTTGACAGTTTGATTGAATTATTAGAGTCTGCGCCACACTTTGTCATTGATACCGAAACCACTAGCGTCCATTGGCGTCAAGCACAAATCGTCGGTTTGTCTTTTGCGGTACAAGCGCATGAAGCCTATTACATACCACTGACACATGCGCTAGAGGGTGACGAGCTGACGGCTAAACAGCTCGACCGCGATAGCGTTTTAACACGTCTAAAACCTATTTTAGAAAACCCAAATATCGGTAAAATCGGTCAGCATTTAAAGTACGACGCCCATATTCTCAGCCATTATGATATCGATTTATTGGGTAATATTCATGCTCGTCCCAATAATTGGGCGATGGATACCATGCTTGCCAGCTATGTGATTAATGCTGCGATTACCCGTCATGGCATGGATGATTTGGCACGCCATTATCTACAAACCCAAACCATCAGCTATGAAGATGTCGCTGGTAAAGGCGCTAAGCAAGTTACCTTTGATCAAGTCGCCATCGATATCGCTAGCGACTATGCTTGTGAAGATGCTGACATTACTTATCAGCTATTTGAGGTGTTCAGCGTTGAGCTAGCCAATGATGACAATAATACCAAATTGCTCAATGAGCTAGAAATCCCAACCGCCGAAATCCTCTGTCAAATGGAAGCAAACGGCATTTTAATCAAACGCCCATTTTTAAACGAGTTATCAAAGCGCTTCGATGAAGAAATTATCGCGCTAGAAAAACGCGCTTATGAAGTCGCTGGTGAAGAGTTTAACTTAGGCTCACCGAAGCAGCTCGGTGAGATGCTATTTGAAAAACTCGGCGTTCCGGGTGGCAAAAAGACCAAATCAGGTCAATACTCTACTGGTGAAGCCGTACTGTCAAAAATCGATCATCCATTGGTCGATATTACCTTAGAATATCGCGGTCTATCTAAGCTCAAAAGCACTTATACCGATGCGCTTGATAATGTCGCAGATTCTGAGACTGATCGCGTACATACCAGCTATCATCAAGCATTGACCAGTACTGGGCGTTTGTCTTCAACTGATCCCAATTTACAAAATATTCCGATTCGTACCGCGACTGGTCGCTTGATTCGTCAAGCCTTTATCGCACCAGAAGGTCGCGTTATTTTGGCGGCGGATTATTCACAAATTGAATTGCGTCTCATGGCGCATTTCTCAGGCGATAAAAACTTAACTGACGCCTTTAATGAAGGGTTAGATATTCACGCTGCGACTGCCGCTGAAGTACTTGGCAAGGATGTTGCTGACGTAACCTCGATCGAGCGCCGTAATGCCAAAGCCATTAATTTTGGTCTACTATACGGTATGAGCGCCTTTGGACTTGCCAAGCAATTGCAAATGAGCCGCAATGAGGCACAAGATTATATCGATATGTACTTTGATCGCTATCCGGGTGTCAAAAACTATATGATTAATACTCGCGCCAGTGCTCACGAGCAAGGCTATGTCGAGACGATATTGGGTCGTAAGCTCTACACGCCTGATATCACTCATAGCAACCGTATGGTCAAGCAAGGCGCTGAACGTGCTGCGATTAATGCGCCACTACAAGGCTCAGCGGCTGATTTAATTAAGCTGGCTATGATTGCCGTCGATAAAGTACTGCCAAAATCGCAAGCCAAAATGCTGCTACAAGTCCATGATGAACTGGTGTTTGAAGTGGATAGTGACAAGGTAGATGAGATTAGCCAACTCATTACTAATGCAATGCAAGACGTCTTAACGACCACTGCTGTTGAAAAAGGCTGGAATGTGGACTTTGCTGTGCCGTTATTGGTTGAGACGGGTGCTGGCGAGAACTGGGATGAGGCCCATTAATCACGAAATAAATTAATTAATTGTCCTGTATAAGGCTGGAGATTTTTCCCAGCCTTTTTTTAATGGATGATGTGGTCAGAAAACCTAATGTGTTGGGTTATTATCGATTGAATAGATCATCAATAGAATCCGAAGAAAAATCACGATCATACATCGCATCCTTATATTCATCATATGCTCGATCAGCTTGAGACTCTCTTTCATTATTAAAGTCAATAATACGGTCTATATCTATACTATCTTCAATAGATTGAACTTCAGATCTTGTAAAATCAAACCCACAATCTAACTCGTTTAAAGTATCTACAACATAGTAATGTTGGTTTTCATCATAAGCTATGGATCCATCAGATTCAGCGTACGAATCTTCGAATATTTGATGATCCATAGCCCAATCAGTTATATTATTTTGAAGAAAGTTAACAACTTTCTTTTTGTAAGCTTTTATAAGCTGATCTGCTCCAGATATAAGATGGATTAGTTTAGCAATTTCTTTCAAATCATCAAAATATGCACCTTCTAATGCTTTGTTAACTACTTCTTTCATATAAACATCACTAGAAGCAATAAGACCACAATCTATAGCCATTTTTAATATTTTTATAGAAGGTAATCCAAGTTGTTTAAATAAATTATTAGAGTACGAGTCTACTAATTTTTTCACCATTTTTGGAATATCACACTCAAGTTTCTCTGTTAATTCTATTAATTGAATCGAATACAAGTCAGGCGTTAGCTCTGAATATAGCTCAGACTGAAACAACCTAATTAGTAATGTGTCAAAGTCTAGTATTTTTTTATTGGATTTAATCAACCTATCAATATTATCTAGTGCATTCTTTGTTCTCAAGCAACTCATCAATTTTTCTAGATAATCAACTCTATTGAGATGTTCCGAGATCACAAAGTCAGCAATCGAAGGATTAAATAAACTGTAAGTCACCTGACCATCTTTATTTATATTCCTGTTTAAAACAGACCCTACTAACCCCCGCATGATATTGCCAATGGTAGGATACTCCGATGTTGGATCTAATCCTGACTCCTTCAGATTGATTAATAATGCAACTACCTGCTCTTCGCTAACGGGACTGCCGTTTAAGACGATGGCGATTACTATATGCCTATCCAAATCACTTATCTGCGTCTCTATCATGCCACGCCAAATATCCTTTGGGTTATCAAGAGACTTTTGAATATAATCCCAATAACCCTCAGGACTTGCTTCTTTCTCAACTTTGATAGCATCATTAATAAACTCAATCAACCGCGGATTGAAATTTTTGTGTGAGATAATGCTTCTATAGCGCTTATCAATATATATTTGCTGAATGAAGTCTTCTGATAAATCACTAAATAGATGTGGTTATAAAGAATTTGTGCTCTATCAAACTCTGTCAGAGACTGAATTTTTATCTCATATTCATTCCTATCAAGGTTACCTTGTTCAAATTTTTCTGACAATCTTTTCCCTTGATTCAATATGTTCGAGCGAGTCGTTAGAATAAATCGTTTTGAGCTGTCCTTACTAACTCTTTTCATAAAGCTCACAATATGTGAGTCCTGCTTTGCATCTATTGCGAATAGGAAGTTACTTCCTAAAAAATCATCAAAATAAAAAATTTGTTGCCATTCAGGGTTATATATTTTTTCCGCTTCTATAATGGACTCATGCACTACAACTAACTGATAACCTTGAGCAGCATACTCAAAGCACATCTGTTCCGCTAAAGTGGTTTTGCCAATACCAGGTTCGCCGTTGATAATGATACTGCCAAGTTCTTCTAACTTTTCGAACGCTTTTTTATGATTCTCGGTTCGCACATACTTAGGTAGAAACTCTTGAATTTCTTCCAACTGAAAACTACTTCTTCCCAGTACATCGTTAGATAAAATTGACTGTAAAACGTTAGTACCTGCTAGCCATAGCTTGTAATGTTGGCGCTCTACATCAGGATGTTTGGCTAATAAACTGTTTATATCTTCATTACCAATGATGTCAGATTCATTTTTAATATAAGGGCTAAAAGCATCTGAAATGTCTTTTTTGTTTTGAGCGGATAGTGCTAATGAAGTGACAAAAATATATCTACTAGGATTCAATTTTATAACTTTTTTGGCTTCATGCTTTTGACATTCTGCTACTAATGCTTTGATACCTGATTTTAGCCAATGTTTGCATTGAATGATGACAACACCGTTTTCAACACTTCCTTCAAAAAAACGTCCATCGATTCCACCATCCCTACCTGATTTAAACCGTTCTATATGAGTGTTAAATTCTTTAGATAGCAAATCAACCGTTAGAACTTCAAACTCTTTATCGTTAAGAGTTTCAAAAGTGTAGTCAGTCATAGACCTAGCATCCATTACGGTTGTATAGAATATTAAATTTTGATGTTAATATATTAAATCTTTTAAAAAACTCTAAAAATCTTTAGGCGCGATAAAAGTGTGTGTGTTTTGGTCAAAGCTGACGGTATAACGCTCTTCGCTCTTTTTTACGCTGTTAGGTATTAACTCATAGTTTTCATCATACTCTCCGCTTTCACTATCATGCGTCATGGTCAATGGATAAAATCCTGCGGTCATCGGCTGATAACTCTCGATATGGACACTACCTTCGATTTTAGTATATCCCGGAGCACTCATAAATTCATATGAGTAATCTGAAGGCAGCTGTGCGACTTGTTCAATCTCTCCGCTAGCTACAGGCGCGTACATTTCCCAAAAACAATTAGTTTGCCCTCCTGCCCCTGATCCACAATGACTCCCTACCCACCCGTATTTATCATCACCCACTTCTCTTAAATCAAAATCTATCAGCTGACTTCTACCCGCTCCGCCATTTTTTATATAAGGACTGCTTGCAGAGACGACCCAAGAATTGCCTAATTTATAAAGCATGAATAATCCACCAAGTCCTGGTGTCACTCGTGCACCATCTTCAACTGTATCACCAGAAACCAAAACATATAAAGTATCTACTCCCTCGATGTTTTTAAATTCATAATGCTTAGGAGCAAGGCAATAGGTTTCTGAGCCATCATCATATAAGGTACAACCACGCAACTTATCATAGCTTGAACTGTAATAAACACTCATAATTTTTTCAACAGCTTGCCTGACATCAAGAGATATTTCAGCATGTGCTGAAGGCAAGACCATCAAAAACAAGCTTACAATGATTAAAACTTTCATATAACAGCGCCTCTATATGTATGTGCTTAACGACCTATGGCATAATACTTTTGTTTATCCTTTTTAGCCACCCAAAGTAATTGACGCTCTCCATGATTAAACCAGCAAATCTCAACACCATTACCCTTTACACACTTGCCAGCTTAAGTTTATGCACGCAAGCATGGGCGGATACTACGCCCACCACAGAGCCGAAAGTCGAACCGCTAAAATCTGACACGGCTTCGTTATCTCATGATGCTAACTCTAATCGTGATGAAAACCTCAATCAATTTGGCTATCTACCTCAACCTACCGAAACATCTGCCGAGCAGTCCGCTTCATCAGTACAAGGAGCACAAAATTGGACGGACGAACGCCGTGAAGATGTCCAAGAGCAGCTGCATGAATGGGCACACAAAATGGACGGTTGGTTCGGCGAACCGGATCCCAAAAAACCCGCCAAAGCCAGTTTACGAGTTGTACTAGATACCCGCTGGGTCAACGATCCACAATCAGGCAGTGACGTGAGCGTTGAACCTAGAATTCGCGGCCGCTTACGATTGCCAGTGTTAGAAAAAAGATTGAGCCTGATTATCGGTGATGAGGATTTGGATGAAGATACTTTCTTAAAACAGAATGTGAAGGGCGATACCTACCAAGCAAATACCAGTAACCAAGATGGACTCGTCAACAGGAGAAAAACGCGAGAAGACAATGGTTCTATCGCCCTTCGTTGGTCACGTTTTAGTCATGAGGTTGAGCAGCAGTTAGGGGTCAAAACAGATATCGATGTCGGGGTTCGCTCGCTCGATGACTTATACGTAAAAATGAGCGTCGTTAAAGACTGGTATGACAACAAAAAATGGACTGTCACTAGTGATAGTTACTATCGTTATGGACTCGATAGTGAGCACTATGCAAAAGGCGGGCTAAATCTGCAATATGGCACAAATGCTGAGCGGTTCATCAATAATCGCACCGCCATCCGTTATCGCAATCAAGACAATGAAGAAAGCACAGACTGGAGCAACGATCTCAGACAAGTACACTACTTGGGCAATGAAAAACAGCTGGCTTATGGTGTCTCTACTGGCGGTTACTTTGACCATGATAAATCAACATTAAACAGCTATGGCCCTGCTATAAGCTACCGCCAACCCGTTTGGCGAGAGTGGCTTTATGTACAAACAGAGCTAAATTATTATAATGATAAAACAGCAAATAAGGACCACTATCCGTCGGCATTATTGCGGATGGAAGCGTTATTTTAACCCTGCTATCTATTGAATTGGTTGTATCATCATAGGTATAAATAGCCGATAGCAATGTGCACAATAAAGAGCATTTGTTTGCTTGAATTAACAATAACATATGACTCATTAGTTATATTAAATAACGTTATAGCGCTGACATTGGCGTTATAATAGCGGTCTATTACGTTACCTGTAATTAAATAAATTTCGGTCTAAAGTGAGCCTTTGTGCTCACTTTTTTTATTTTAAAAAATCAGAAGGTTTTTATTTTGAGTTCAGATGGCATCATCGAAATCCCTGGCATTATTATTTTATTCGCCTGTCTGCTACGTTGCGTGCAGTATTTACTACAGAGCTCTGCCACAAATACGTTTAAACAGATTCGAGCTTTTTGGTTGGCAGCGGTGCTAGTATTCTTTGCTGTGATACGCCGTGAGTTAAATTATCTACCAGACTTATTGGTTCCCACTGACTTTGTGTTGTTCAGCCATTCTTATGACTGGTGGGAAGACCTCGTCCTGACCATCGTTTATGTGCTGATCGTTGGTTTATTGGCTTATTCATGGCGCTATCTTTGGACAATATTAAAAAAAGTACCTGTTTCTTTGTATTTTAGCGTCGCCGCCTTGGCATTATTAGAATATATGGGCGAAAACGCCATTATGATTCCCGAAGCTTTTGGCGTCATCACAGAAGAGCTGTCAGAGACTGCTATTTATGGCATTGCCTTGATTTATTTGTGGCGCTTAAACTTAAACGAGTACGACTGTCAAGCAGAAGAGACGAGCGAGCTGCATTGTCAAACGGCTTCACACTAACGCAGAGTGTCTCTGCTAACAGTGATAACTGCTCATTATATTAATTACCATGCGCTCTACATCAATAGTTATACTCTCTAGCAAAATACATTTAGACGAATTTGTTATACTATAGTCGGTTCAATTTAAAAACAGTACAAAGCAACCGAGTGTAGATGTATATTTAATACTTCAAGCGAGGCTAACGCAGTAATATTATTATAGTGGAATGACTATAATAATAAGTCCGAGGGATAAGCATCCTAATATACGACCTCGATTTACTCATGATTAATAACGATTAAGTCACTTATTATGAATATATTGATTACAGGCGCATCACGTGGTGTCGGCTTGGCCACCGCCAAAAAGCTGGCGGAAAAAGGCCACAATATTGGGTTATTTGCGACCAATACTGCCACACTTGAAAGCGCCATTAAAGACAAATCTTTTAAGAAAGCCGTCAAACAACAGCGTATTATTACAGGTCAGCTGGATGTCACCCAGCCTGACTCGTGGGACAATGCGATCAATCAAATGATTGAACATTTCGGTGGTATTGATGCACTCATTAATAATGCTGGGGTGCTGGTCAGTGGCGCATTACCAACGACCAATCTAGATGAGCAACTGGCTTTAATTGACGTCAACTGTAAAGGTGTTTTGATTGGCTGTCATAAACTGGCGCCTTATCTGGCTGATAGCAAAGACGGCAAAATTATTAATGTGTCCTCTGCCTCTGCTATCTATGGTCAACCCGAAGTTGCGACTTATGCGGCCAGTAAGTTTTTTGTGCGAGGTCTCACAGAAGGCCTTAATATTGAGTACGAAGAATTGGGTATCAAGGTTATCGATGTGATGCCGCTGTGGGTCAAATCTGACATGACTGCCGATATCGAAGTGACCAGTATGGATCGCTTGGGCATCCATCTAACGGTCAACGATGTCGCCAAAACATTGTGTAAATTGACGACCAGTCCCAATCGTAAACTCAAAAGTACGCATTACTCTGTGGGCATGCCAGCAAAACTCTTTCAAGCAGTCTCACAAGTCACGCCAGATTCTGTAATCCGCTGGGTCAATACCAAGGTTGGTGCTTAATAGCAATATCACCTATTCGTTATACTGTTGTTTACCGATAACGCTTATTTAATATAAAGCCACACTTACGGCTGCTCAATATGAGTGGCCGTTTTGCTTGCCGCTCGAACCTTTATCGCTTGCTCAACAGTTTTACCAGTAAAAATATTGTTTTTAATAACGGTATTTTTTATTGCCCCTGCCGCACTTTCTTCTCGAATCTCAGAACCAACGCTAATCGGTAAATTCACATCAGCAGCGAATTGATTACCAGCTATTAGCGTGCCATCGTCCTCCACGATAATGCCCTGCTCGACTTGCTCAAAACGATTATCGATGATCTGATTGTCCTTAGCACTGTCTAAATGATAGCTGGCAAATGGCGTTTGTTTCAGTAAATAAGCACCGCATTCAAAACCTTTGAGATTGCGCGACTGTCTTGACGCTACCCAAACCCCGACTGGCTCGTCGTTAAAAGTATTGCCACGAATCATATTGTCACGGCTCGACTCGGTACGCTTAAAATGATTGCCCCGCGTACTGTCATCGGCATGCTCAAAGCAATTGCGATACAGCAAAATACTGCCTGCCCCATTATGGATAAATTGATTGTTTTCGATACGGTTATTGCTCGACGAATCCACGGCAATAGCCTCACGACTGGGCTTAAAGGTACGGAAACCATTACCGACAAACACCGAATTTTGAATCACATTATCGCGGCTACCAAATTCCAGATATAGCCCCACAGTGCCTGCATTTTGAATACGGACTTTATCAAAGCTCACGCCATGCACATGATCACCGACAAACATGCCACTATTGATACTGTTTTGACTACTCACATTAATCACACGAATATCGCTTGGTGCAAGCGCACGATTGGCAGCAGGGTCTATCAAGCCGCGCGCATAACGCTGGTTGGGCTGGCTATATTGGCGAATATGTAGCGCATGACCATAGCCATCCACATGACAATTGGCAACGGTAATATCTTCGATAGCGCTATCTGTTTTGGGCTTAATCATAATGGCGCTGGCCGTTGATGCATCATCAACGCGAGTACTGAGCAAAGCGCCCTGACAGTCAAAAGAGCTGTGTGAATCATTCAACTCAAAGCGTATCGACTTGGCTGTTAAATCACAGCTTGCACTGAGTACGCTGTGACCTTTTACCTTAACTATTTGCTTCGGTGTTAATTGTGCGCAGTCTATGGTTGTCGTGGCTTTTGGCAGCTTGGCATCGATAATTAACGGCTGTTTTAAATCAGCATTATCCAAGCTGCTATGGGCGCTGCTACCAGAAAAAGGTACACCTTCACAAGCCGTCAAACCTATTGTGGCACTGATTAAGGATATTGTGACGAACAACCTACTACTTGATACCATCATATATTTCCTATTTTTATGTCTATCTTGTACTTGTCTTACATTTTTTGAACATCCTGTGACACCTTGCTACTATTAGCAAGCGTCATAACACGTCACAATGTTTTTAATAAATAAAATCAGTCACATCCATTAATAATAACTATCGATAATAAGGAAGCCATAATGGACCATTCAAAAAGCCCATTACCAGAAGCAATGGATCACATTGAAGGTGATACGGACGTCAATAATAACAGCCAAGAAATTGATTTGGCTGACCCTATGTTGCATACCATTGATAATGATGATGTCATTGACAATAGCGCAGGATTCGACAACTCGCAAGCCGGAAGTGATGCAATTCAAGGGCTCACCCCTATCCATCATCAAAATATAGACGAATCGCGAATCGATGAAGTATTAGTGGACGATAATTTGGATGACAGCGATTATCCAGATATTGTCGATATCGCTGGTAGAGACGCGGCGGAACGTAGTAATGATGACGATTTTTAACCACGCTCTTTCATGATAAAAAAGCTTTGGCACAATAAAAAAGCACGCCCGTTATATCGAGCGTGCTTTTTTTGTACTATAAAATATTGGTTACATTACTGACAACGGCTGGTCAGTCCAAACATCTCGGTAACTGGTGTAGTAGGTAATCATACCTATTGGAAGCAGTGCTAACATACCTAGCCCTAGTGTAAAAACCACCATCAATATCATTATTATAGGAGCAATTAACCAAAAAACGAAAAATGGTAAGATATTTTTTAAACACCCTTTAAAACTCATTTTCATTGCCTGAACAGGCTCAATGTTGTGAAGCACAATTAAAGCAGGTGCAAACCAGATAGCCATAAGTACAGGAAATAGTAGTACAAAAACCAATAAAACACTCAATACCATACCTGCAATCGCAACGTCACTTGACTCCTGAGCTAAAGACAAAGCCATACCACCGAATATAATCAGCATAGGTATCATTGCAACAATAACAGCCACTAAATACAAGACGAATAAAATAACTAATGGCTTGAGATGCGTATAAAAGGCTGAAAAAAGATGGTCAAATCTCAGCTCGTTGCCTACAGCTTGATCGGCACAACCTTTTATTATTCCACCAACAAATACAAAGGAAAGAAAGGGGAAAATGAAATTTATCACGGGTACGCTACTACCAATCATAGCAATGATTAAATAAACAACACCAATAGCTAACCATAATAAAAATTGATCTTTAAATATTGCAAATGCTTTGGTAATCCAACTTATACCCCATCCTGCTTGGCACATTCGAGGTTCTACCAATAACTGCGGTAATAGGCAGCCATACTCGTCAGTGGGCGGTAAGTTCGGTGGTTGACCGTTAGGTTTTTGTAGAGACACAGAGGGTTGTGAATAATTAGAGCTGGACATGTTTATCCTCAAAAATAAAGTTAAGCAAACGTAAAATTGACAATGACACAAAAGTTTATTTGGGATAGTTTTACATATCAGTCACAAAAAATCCCAACTTTATTCTATTTTAATCAAATTCATTAAAATCATCTAGCCAAAAAAATACCGAACATGATGTCCGGTATTTTTTATGATTTACAAATACAGTCAATTAAGCCCAACCATCTAGCGTTCCCGCCCAGCCTTTGACCAATGGCGCACTAAGCGCCTCAAGCAAATCAATGTGCGCCTCATCCAAGTTCAATGCAGGAATATAGTGATATTCTTGTCCACCCGCGTGGAGAAAGTTTTCACGATTTTCGATGGCAAGCTCTTCTAGCGTTTCCAGACAATCAGCAGAAAAAGCCGGACTAATGACTTGTACCGAGCGCACACCTGACTTGCCCCAATCTTCTAGTACAACATCGGTATAGGGCTTGACCCATTCTTGCTTACCAAAGCGTGATTGAAAACTGATAATCCATTCATCATCCTTTAGACCAAGCGCATGAGCCACTTGTGCAGCGGTACATTTACAACGCTTAGGATACGGATCGCCTTTATCAGCATAAGGCTGCGGGATACCGTGGAAGCTAAACATCAGCTTGTCAGGCTTGCCATGCTCTGCTTGAAAACGGCGAATCGAATCGGCCAATGCTTGGATGTACAGCGGATGCGCAAAGTAATCTTTGACGATGGTATAGTTCGGCAAATTGCGCTGCTTGAGCGTCCACTTTGTCAACGCATCATAAACAGCACCACCAGAGGAAGCGGAATACTGTGGAAATAATGGCAAGATAACAAAGTGATCAACGCCTTCACCGCGCAAGGTATCCATCACATCAGGCAAACCAGGATTGCCATAGCTCATCGCCGGATGGACAGAAACCCGAAATGGTGCGGCACTATTTGCAAGCCGTGGTTCCAATAGCTCCACTTGGCTCTTTAGTATCTCACGAATCGGTGAGTCGCCTTCCCAAATACTGGCATAGGCTTTTGCCACACGTTTAGGGCGGCTTGGCAATACAAATAAATTGAGAATAATCGCCCACAAGAATTTCGGAATCTCGATGACACGGGGGTCAGACAAAAACTGTTTTAAGTAACGACGTACGGCAGGCGCTGTTGGCTCATCTGGCGTACCTAAGTTCACTAATAGGACGGCAATACGGGGAGGCAGTTCAGGTTTCATAGCAGCACTATTTTATTATTAGGTTAATTAAAGAAGAATATGCGATAAAAGATTATTAAGTCATGATTGATTAAATGCTTTATTAGTGTAGCATTTTATCCATTAATAACGCATAGTAAAAGCACCCTTATACAATTTGATACTTAGTTGCTATTTATGGATAGTCATCAATCATTGATTCACCCCAACCCTTCTCTGCCTACCACCCATCGTCCCTAAAAACTATGCTTAAAAGACTATGCTCAAAAGACTCGCTCGACGGTTGTACTCCTACGCGCATCACCATACAATAGGCAAGCACATTGTAAGAAAAACATTTAGAAAACAGTGTCGGCAAAGCAGTATTGGCAACACTGCCTATCGACAGTTTGCCCTTTTTATTTTATTGATGATTGTTGTCTTGCGAGGTAGCTTTGAACGCACGCCCTAATAATACCAGTGACCAGTCCCCAACAGATACGCTTCATTCGGCGAGCTTAGTTAATCCCATGGACTCAGTAGGTTCAGTCGGCATTATCACGCCTCAGATTTTTCATTTCGCTGAGCCGTTGACGTTAGAATGTAATCGTACTTTGCCATCGTTTGATTTAATCATCGAAACTTATGGCACGCTAAATAGTGATAAATCAAACGCGGTACTCATTTGCCATGCGCTATCAGGCAGTCATCACGCCGCCGGTTTTCATAGCGATGATGATAAAAAAGCCGGCTGGTGGGACAATATGATTGGCCCTAATAAAGCGATCGACACCAATCGGTTTTATGTCGTATGTGTCAACAACATCGGCAGCTGTTTCGGCTCTACCGGTCCAACGACCATTAATCCTGACAGTATCGATTCAGACCAGAATAATGTAAACAAAAATAGTTTAGACAAAGAAAGTTTAAACAAAAACAATCCAGCCAGTGAACCGCAAGTTTATGGCCCTGACTTTCCGCTCGTCACTATTAAGGACTGGGTAAAAACCCAAGCGATGCTGTCAGATCGTCTCGGTATTGACGTTTGGCACGCCATTGTTGGTGGCTCAATGGGTGGTATGCAGGCGCTTCAATGGTCAGTTGATTATCCAAATCGGTTAAAACGCTGCGTGGTCATTGCCAGCACGCCAAAGCTCTCAGCACAGAATATCGCCTTTAACGAAGTGGCGCGGCAGTCCATTTTATCCGACCCTGATTTTAAAGAGGGACGTTACTTACAAGCAGGCACCTACCCTCGTCGCGGGCTAATATTGGCTCGGATGGTTGGCCATATCACCTATTTGACCGATGATGCGATGAAGGCGAAATTTGGTCGTGATTTAAAATCTGGCAAATTTATGTATGGCTACGATGTTGAGTTTCAAGTGGAAAGTTATCTACGCTATCAAGGCGAGCGCTTTAGCGAAAACTTCGATGCCAATACTTATTTGCTCATGACAAAAGCCTTAGATTATTTTGATCCAACACGTGATTATCCATCAGCCATGGCAACAGATTCGACAAAATCAGCAGCACAGCTTAAGGACTCGATTGCCACATCAGTGGAATCTAGTAAACAAAGCACGCAACCTGCGTTAGAAGGTACAGTGGCAACGATAGATGAAAGTGAACAGAATCGCCAGCAAGAGCTGTCTGCGCTCAAAGCCGCCTTTGCCCATACGCAATGCCAATACCTAGTGGTCTCATTTACCACGGATTGGCGCTTTGCACCGGAGCGCTCACAAGAGATTGTCGATGCGCTGATGGCGACTGGCAAACCAGTTAGCTACATCAATGTCGATGCGCCGCATGGTCATGATTCTTTCTTATTTGATATTCCCCGTTACATGGGTGCCGTCCGAGGATTTTTGACTGCGCCATTTATCACCGATAGCAAATCAAAGCAGCCAGCAAAAATCACAAATCAAAGCAGCCAGCAAAAATCAGGAGCACGCTCATGAGAATGGATCATCAATTGGCTGAGCGCTGGATTGCGCCGCACTCACATGTACTGGACTTGGGCTGCGGTAATGGTGAGCTACTCGCGCATTTACAACAAAATCGCGGCGTCACTGGCTACGGACTTGAGATTGACGAAGAAAAAATCAACGATGGTATCGCCAAAGGCTTATCTATCATCGAGCAAGATCTGAATGATGGTCTGGCACGTTTTGCTGATAACAGTTTTGACACCGTCGTCATGGCACGAGCGCTGCAAGCGGTCAAATCGCCTGATGTGCTCTTACTTGACATGCTACGTGTTGCCCGCGAAGCCGTCATCACCTTCCCCAATTTTGCCCATTGGCAAAACCGCATTCATTTAGGGCTTAAAGGGATGATGCCTGTCTCAGAGGCATTGCCTTATGAGTGGTATAACACCCCAAACATTCATCTGTGTACGTTTAAGGATTTTGAGCAGCTTTGTGCGCAGCATGATATTCATATCGTCAACCGCTTTGCCGTCAGCGATTCTGAAAAAGGTCATACGCCACTTATGAAAGCATTGATACGCCAAGCACCCAACCTATTGGCAGACGTCGCTATCTATCGTGTCACCAAACAAAAACCCGAATAATAGGTTTGTCTACTTAGGGCGTATCTTCATTTTAAAAATGGTGATAAAAATGAGATAAATTGCCGTCAAACAAGGATAGTAGCGCAAATAATATCGAGATATTGCTAAGCTATTTGACGATGTTTGGCAAAATTTAACCATTTTTGCCCATTTAGAAGATAATCGATTGAATTGAAGACACGCCCTAGCATTGGTTGAAAGCAATAGCATGGCTCATAATTACAAATTTTAACCTCAATAGCTGGTTAATTTATTCTTACGCTTAAGTAACTCTATGATTTTATTGAGGACAATGAGGTATGAATAAGCATTAAATCATGTAATTAGTATTTGAGTTTCGTAAGTTTGGGTGTTAAGCTAGCAAAATAGTGTCAATCGCACCCTGATTCTGACCGTTTATCGGTTCGATTAAAGGAATTTGCCATAACACATCGATTAATTATATTGCTAATGATTAGGTAAGTTGGTATCGCAAGATTTCACCTAATTGTTATCGCCGTCTAAACCCTTTTAGCGGTGCAACTTTTTTTGCTTATTAACTGCCTAATTTTGGAGCTGCTATGAAATTATTAAAAGCTGCGTTGTTTACTGCCTTATTTTCTTGTGCAGGTCTAGCAAACGCTGAGTTAATATCAAACGTGCCACTTGATACGTCACGTTTTGAGCTAATGCCAGTCAGTGAACTGTCTAACCGCGCTGCCCAAGGTAACGATCATGCTCAGTTTTATTTAGCCAAGCGCTTACAGAAAGGTGAAGGCATTGCAAAGAATACCCAGCAAGCTATTCAGTGGTATACCAAAGCGGCTCAACAAGGCGTTGCCCCTGCTCAGTTGAATCTTGCCATCATGTACTTGCGAGGTGAAGGTGTGCAGCCTAACTTGCAACAAGCGAAAGTTTGGTTAGAAAAAGCGGCAATGCGCGGCGATAACCGTGCCAGCTATACCCTTGCATTGCTCGATGAAAAGCAAAAAAATCTAGTCGATGCTTATAAATGGTACGATTTGGCTGCCCGTGATGGTATGCTTGATGAAAAAGTACGTAATAAGGCACGCGGTAAAATCGGACAATTGGCATTGAACTTATCAAGCTCAGACATCGCTAGCGCTCGTAGCAAAGCCGATACTTGGTTCCAGAGTAAGTAAACTCTAATTTTGCTTTACGCAGTGAATATAAAAAAAATCCAGCCTTTGAGCTGGATTTTTTGTTGTCTGTTTCGCTCACATTTTACTTTTTTCTTATAGAGAGTTATCTATACATTCTTTGACGTAGACTAATCATGAATTTAAAGGCTTATATTCTCAATGAGTAGATACTCGTATAGCCCTAAACCCAAAAAGTAAGATTAGCTTAGTCAAAATTGCTAAGCATAATATATGTAGTGTGTGCTCAAGTTTTCCACATTACTTTAATTTTTGAAAATAGTATGAAAGCACTAGAGAGTAAAAAGATAATTTAATGCATTAGATATTATGTAACCACTGTATAACCATGTATAATGTTTCAATGAGAAAATTTTATACGATTGCCGAAGCTTCCATTATTCTTGGAAAATGCAAACAAACTCTACGTAGATGGGATAATAAAGGTAAGTTAACTGCCTTTCGCGAACCCATAAGTAATTATCGAGTTTATAGAAAAAAGGATATCAACGCTATTTTACAGCCTACTTTGTTAACCGATCCAATAATTAATTTTGTCAAACCTCATAAAAAATATACTGTCCTTGAATTGTTTGCAGGTGCAGGTGGACTCGCCTTAGGACTTGAGCAGTCTGGCATTGAATGTGTAGCACTCAATGAAATAGATAAATGGGCTTGTCAAACGCTACGACACAACCGTCCTAACTGGAACGTACTAGAAGGTGATATTAAGTCGTTCGATTTTTCAGAATACAAAGACCAAGTCGATATCGTGACAGGTGGTTTTCCTTGTCAGGCTTTTAGCTATGCAGGTAGAAAGCTTGGGCTTGAAGATACACGTGGTACATTATTTTATGATTTTGCACGAGCAGTTAATGAGGTTCGACCATTGATTTGTGTTGGGGAAAATGTCAGAGGTTTAATGTCGCATGAAAAGGGTAAAACTTTAGAAGGTATGATTTCCGTTCTTGATGAAATTGGATATCGAGTTGTTCCAGTGCAGGTATTAAAAGCTATTCACTATAATGTACCTCAAAAGCGAGAACGCTTATTTATTATTGGTATACGTAAAGACATTGATATAAATTATCAATACCCCAAACCATCAAATAGAGTTTATAATTTGAGAGATGCTCTAAAAAAAGGGATGCTATATCAAACAGACGTTCCGAAATCAGATGGTGCAAAATACCCCATACATAAAAAAGAAGTTCTTGACTTAGTACCACCTAAAGGCTATTGGCGGGATTTACCTCTCGATATTCAAAAGGAATATATGGGTAAAAGCTTTTATTTAGGTGGCGGTAAAACTGGAATGGCTAGACGGATAGGATGGGATGAGCCTAGCCTTACTCTGACTTGTAGCCCTGCTCAGAAACAAACTGAACGTTGTCATCCTGATGAAACTCGTCCGTTTACAGTGAGAGAGTACGCACGCATCCAAACCTTCCCGGATGATTGGAAATTTATTGGTTCAACCTCTCAACAATATAAACAAATTGGTAATGCCGTCCCTTGCAATCTAGGTAAGGAAGTCGGATACTCTTTAGTGAAATTTTTAAATGCTTATTATGAGAAATCAAACAGTGAGGATTCTTCAATTTCTTTTGCCAATGCTATATAGCCTTGTTTAAAGAAATCATGTGAGTACATATTAAGAATCATATTATCCAATTTCCCAACCAGCTTTTCGTAAAATCCAGAGTACCCTGTCAGTCTATGCCAAAAATCATTGCCAATAACAACAGGAAACTGCTTATCAATTTCCTTATAGTGTTGGCTTAATTGGCTTTCATCGCCGTATAAAACACCTAGTATCAAATCTGAGTTATTTAGATTTATGGCATTGGTTCTAGCTAGATTTGTTACTGTTGTAAATTTAGCTAGAAGTGGATTGACATCCTCTGAATTTATGGTGTTTGGTCCTGATTTTAATTGACACCATTTCTTCCGACCATCAACTTTATCTTCAAACTCAATATCCATGCCTTTTATTAATGAACCTTGGGCTAAATCCAATTCCACAAACATATTCTGAATACGAGTTCCGAAAGATGTGTTTATTGAAGTTCCTAAAACCCGTGGATAATATAAGGCTTTAGCTATACCAAGAGGTGTGAAATCATCTTCTAAAATCTTAGATAAGTACTTAACAAGAATTGGATTTATCTTATACGACTTTAGCTTTGAATGTGTTTTGATCACATTTATTCTATGATTGTCGAATATCTTTTCTTGAAAATATTTGGCTATTATATCCAATAGTTCTTGTTCACTTTTATTGTCCATAGTTTCCTACATGGTATTTCTAGTAAATTTGAAGCATCAATTATACACACACTTCAGTAGAGTACTAATTTATTAATACTTTACTGAAACCCAACAAACAACTTTCTTGATAATCTTTTTCTTTACTTAGGCGGATGTTGTCCTGCTTTGATAGGTCTAGAAAACAATGGCTATAAGTCTGCCAAGCCGTCTCTAGCTGAGTGCTATCAAGTTCGCGGACATACTTTTCGATGACGATAGATTGAAACAGAGACATACGAGCGCCTTAATAATGAAATAAATAGAACCAAACGATGAGCAAACGTCTACTATAGCAAGCTCTACTCATCGGATAAATGCCTAAAATTGATAATCACTCAGATAAGATTTCTTTAGTGAGTCGGCATTGCTTTAGCGATACCATTCGCTATTAAAGTATTCAAAACTTCCCTAAAATTTGCTACACTACGCCCGCATTAGCCAATTCCACAATTGCGCTAGTGTTATAGCATTACCAATTAGTTTCAACCGTTAATTTTAAAAAGCACCTTAAACCCAACGCACTAGGTTTGCGACCTAGCCAGCAGGAGAAAAAAATGAGTACCATTCAAGACCACAATACAGATAGCAATATCCAAAACAACACTGTCATCGACAACAAATCAGCCCCAGCCTACGATAGCGTCACCAATAACATCGTCGTTGCCGCTCTATATAAGTTCACGCGTTTTGCTGATTTTGAGCAATACCGCGAGCCAATTTTAAATAATATGCTCGATAATGATGTCAAAGGCACGTTATTGATTGCCAATGAAGGCATTAATGGTACGATTTCTGGCACACGCCAAGGTATCGATAACGTCCTTGAGTATCTGCGCAGTATCGAAGCGATTGGCAGCTTTACCTTTAAAGAATCTTATACCGATGCTCAGCCTTTTTATCGTACTAAAGTGAAGCTCAAAAAAGAAATCGTCACCATGGGCGTTGAAAATATCGACCCATTGCAATCAGTTGGACGCTATGTAAAACCAAGCGAATGGAATGCATTAATTTCAGACCCTGACGTCATTCTTATCGACACCCGTAATGACTATGAAGTTAAAATCGGTACGTTCCAAAATGCCGTCAATCCAAATACCGAAACGTTCCGCGAGTTCCCAGAATACGTCGCAAAAGAGATGGATCCAGCCAAACATAAAAAAGTCGCGATGTTCTGTACTGGTGGTATACGCTGTGAGAAGTCGACTGCTTATATGCGTGAGCAAGGCTTTGAAGAGGTGTATCATTTAGAGGGCGGCATCTTAAAATATCTAGAAGAAATCCCAGCCAGCGACTCTATGTGGCAAGGCGATTGCTTCGTTTTTGATAACCGCGTGTCGGTCAATCATAACTTAGAAAAAGGCAACTATGAGCAATGCTTCGCCTGCCGTATGCCCATTACTGTCGATGACATGCAAAGCCTTGCTTACATCAAAGGCGAGTCATGCCCACACTGCATTGATAAAGCGACCGACGAGCAAAAAGCCAGATTTCGCGAACGTGAGCATCAAATGCAGCTGGCGAAGAAACGTGGCGAAGCGCATATTGGTAGTGATGTGATTGATGTGATTGAGAAACGCAAAGCCGCTAAAATTGAAGCACGTCGTCAAGCAGAAGAAGCCAATAAAGCTAACGCTGAATAAATTTAAGCTTGATAAAAGCAAAAAGGACGCCCCAATCAAATATTTGATTGGGGCGTCCTTTTTTGCTTTATTAGTACTAACTTATGACTTACTTAGTAAGTAATATGGCTTAGCTACCGCGGTAAGTGCTATAGCCGTATGGAGATAAAGTGATTGGCACATGGTAATGGTTATCGCCTTCGATATTGAAATTGACTTCAACATACGGATAGAAAGACTCTAGACCTTGATTTCGGAAATAAGGAGTCGTCTCAAAAATCAACTTATAAGTACCGTCATGCTCAACGCCGTCTTGATTCGGTAAGAAGTTGCCGATACGACCATTATTATCAGTCTTTTGCGCATTAAGCAATTTCCAGCTACCAGTTTTCTCTTGCATCATCAGTTTTACATTGACGTTTGGTGCTGGTTTGCCTGTGCTAATATCTAAAATATGACTAGATAATTGATATTTATCTTGATCACCAGCAGCATGGGTAGCCGTTGCAGTCATAGCTAATACGCTACCAAATGCAGCTGCCTTGAGTAAGTTGTTTTTCATGAATCATCCTATTCAGTCAATTGTATGTGTTAAATGAATCATCTTCTTCAGCAAGCTATTTACCATTTTTAAGTATGCCTGTCCGCAGAACATAACCGTGATTTACCTCAAAAACATAATCAATCATGTTGTTCATTAAAAATATATTCATCATTATAGGCTTAATGTACTGGTGTAGTTTATATTGTTAATAAGACCCTATAATTAAGATAATGTTAACTTATATAAAAATGAGTATAGTGAATGTAAAACTTACATTCGCTATAATTCGTGTTACTCATAAATAAAAAGCATC
This sequence comes from Psychrobacter sp. TWP2-1-2, assembly GCF_049896785.1. Lineage (NCBI taxonomy): Bacteria > Pseudomonadati > Pseudomonadota > Gammaproteobacteria > Moraxellales > Moraxellaceae > Psychrobacter > Psychrobacter sp. TWP2-1-2. Next base: position 137,188 of record NZ_JAFCVA010000006.1, read on the forward strand.
AATGCCATGATTGAACGTCGCAATTGCTTGATTTAAGACAAAAGAATAGCAGACTATCTGAATGATGGTCTGCTATTGCTAGGCTAAAAATTATGTTTGCGTGCAAATACTATTTAAAACAAAATACGCACGCGAATCGTCTCTTCTACGTCTTTTAACTGATCTAGCGCGGCAGTTGAATCATTATAATCAACATCCATGACCAAATAACCGACATCGCCTTCTGTCATTAGGCTCTGTGCTAGGATATTAATTCCTGCTTCTGCAAACAGACGGTTGATCTGAGACAGCACGCCTGGCACGTTTCTATGGATATGTAATAGACGATGTGAGTTTTCTTTGAATGGAATAGAAACTTCTGGGAAGTTCACGGCTGTCGCTGTGTCACCTTGGTCAGAGTATCTAACAAACTTATCAGCGACTTCAAGTCCGATATTGGCTTGTGCTTCTTGAGTTGAACCACCGATATGCGGCGTCAAGATGACGTTATCAAATTTACGCAGTGGTGATTCAAACTCTTCATCAGCTGATTTTGGCTCTTTCGGGAACACGTCAATCGCTGCGCCCAAAATTTTACCAGATTCAAGCACAGCGGCTAAATCATCAATCTCTACGCAAGTACCACGAGCGGCATTGATAAAGTAACTGCCGTCTTTCATATGCGCGAACTGCTCAGCTTTCATCATGTAGCGGGTGCTTGGTACATCAGGTACATGCAATGTCACGATGTCAGCCGTTGATAGTAGCTCTTCTAAGCTACCTACTTGTACCGCATTACCTAGTGGCAACTTGGTCACAGCATCATGATAAATGACTTTCATACCAAAGCTTTCTGCTAAGACAGACAATTGCGAGCCGATAGAACCATAACCGACGATACCGATAGTCTTACCACGTACTTCATGTGAATTGGTCGCAGACTTGCCCCAACCGCCACGATGTACGGTCGCGTTCTTTTCAGGAATGCCGCGATATAGCATGATGGCTTCGGCCAATACCAATTCAGCCACCGAGCGGGTGTTTGAGTATGGCGCGTTAAAGACGGGAATACCCAAATCACGTGCAGCGTCTAAGTCTACTTGGTTAGTACCGATACAAAAGCAGCCAATACCGATGAGCTTGTGCGCGTGCTCAAGTACTTCACGTGTCAATTGCGTACGCGAACGGATACCGATAAAGTGAGCGTCTTTAATCTTTTCGATCAGCTCATCTTGATCTAATGCGTGACTGATATTTTCGATATTATGATAACCAGCCGCTTCCAATACTTTTAAAGCATTGTCATGTAGACCTTCAAGCAATAAAAACCGGATTTTGTCTTTTTGTAGTGATAACGCCATATGAGAACTGTCCTATAATTGTCTTGTAAAATTATCTGAGGGATAATCTGTAGTCGAAGCCGTTTAAAGTAGGTACAAAGTAACCAAGCGCAAACCATACACTGAGTACATTAAATGAGGTTAACGTCGTAACCACTTACCAATGCTTTAACTATAGGGTGGGTGAAACGAAAACAGTCTGGATATCTTACACAAAATTGGGCGACGATGTTAGCAGATTAGATGAATTATTGGTTATCAAGCCTGAAAACTTTTTATGCTATAGTAAATCACGCTGTTCGACGTTTATTAAACTATTTTTTATCATTTACCTCCATATAAGCACGCAGCATGACATCTTTCTATCATTGCTTTACTGGCTCACTTATAATCATATAAATACGTACTATATAAACATACCTATGTGGCTATGTTTATATCCATTTAGCGATATAATAATCCCCTTTAGGCATAGCGCTTACGTTTATACCGAGATTTGACCATGACTTCTTTATCTAGCCAAAGCACCTCTGCAACCCATACAGCTGCTGTTCAAACTATTTTGAACACTTTGATGGATGTTCATCAGTTTGACGCCAGCCAAATCAAAACCGACCCTGAGAGTTTAGAACATTGGGGCAAAGATTGGACCAAGCACTTTGCCCCTGCTGCTGCTGCCATCGTCTTTCCGAAGACTACTGAGCAAGTACAAGCGATTGTGCTTCTCGCTAATGAACACAATGTCGTACTAACGCCAAGTGGCGGTCGTACTGGCTTGTCTGCTGGCGCAGTTGCTTCCAATGGCGAGATTGTGGTCAGTATGGATAAGATGAACCGTATCGGACAGTTTTATCCTGCCGATCGAATAGTTGAAGTCGAAGCCGGTGTCATCACGCAGCAGTTGCAACAATTCGCAGAATCGAAAGACCTTTATTATCCTGTTGACTTTGCCTCAGCTGGCTCAAGTCAAATCGGTGGCAATATTGGCACCAATGCAGGCGGTATCAAAGTCATACGCTACGGCATGACTCGTCAATGGATTATGGGGCTGACAGTGGTCACTGGTAAAGGCGATATCTTGCAGCTCAATCGCGGTATGGTCAAAAACGCTACGGGTTATGACTTGCGTCAATTGTTTATCGGTAGCGAAGGCACACTTGGGCTTGTGACCCATGCACAAATCAAGCTTGAACGTCAGCCACAAGACTTAAATGTCATGGTGCTGGGCATGGACAGCTTTAATGATGTCATGAATGTGCTATCAGCCTTTCAAGCGAAGATTGATTTGACCGCTTTTGAATTCTTTGATGATGTGGCTATTGATAAGTTGATGGCACACGGTCAAGTACAAGAGCCATTTGAGTCGCGCACCAAGTTCTATACGCTATTAGAGTTCGAAGCGCCGTACGAGCCGATCATGGATAAAGCCATGGCGATATTTGAGCATTGTATGGAACAAGGTTGGGTCGTCGATGGTGTCATGAGCCAGAGCTTGGCACAGGCTGAAGAGCTGTGGAAGCTGCGTGAATACATTTCTGAGACCATCTCAGTATTTACCCCTTATAAGAACGATGTATCCGTACTGATAAGCTATGTCCCTGAGTTTATCACCGAGATTGATCACATCGTCAGTAGCAACTACCCTGACTTTGAAGTCTGCTGGTTCGGTCATATCGGCGATGGTAACTTGCATCTTAATATCTTAAAGCCTGAGAACATGAGCAAAGATGATTTCTTTGCTGAATGTCAGGTTGTTAATAAGTACGTGTTTGAGACCGTGCAAAAATATGGCGGTTCGGTTTCGGCTGAGCATGGCGTCGGTATGACTAAAAAGCCTTATTTACAATATAGCCGCAGCGAGACTGAGATTGAGTACTTACGAGAGGTAAAAAAAGTCTTTGATCCAAATAACATTATGAACCGTGGCAAGATTTTTGATATGTAAGTGCTTATTTAATAATTAAAGTAATAAATAAGAGTATGAAAAAGACGCTAAACGTGATGGTTTAGCGTCTTTTTTTGGCTTATCAAAGCGATTTTTTATAAAAATAACAACACTAGCGCTACCACTAATAACACACTTAAAAAACCTTGGACGATTAAAAATGCTTGATGCGGGGCGGCGATATGACGAAACATGTTGCCCAGTGCATTATAGGTAATACCAGCCGCTTTAATATGTGGCGGCGTATCAAAGGTTTTGATGATTTGTAAAAAATTCTCGGTACGATCAGGCGACCAATTATGCGGCGCAAATGGCAAATATGGCGATAACTGTGCGGCTTGCTTTTTGCTCGCTGGTGACCATAACCAACGCTCTAAAAATAATAAGCGCATACGCCAATCCGCAAAACGGCGATGTTCTATCGTCTGCAACAGCAATATTTCAGTATTCTTATGGCGCTTATCCGCAAATATGCGTTGTTTTAAGGCAAATACGTGCGCTTTCTCACCTTCGATGCATTGCAAAAAATGACCACTACCATAACATAGAGTACCTGTAATGCCATGCTGTTGATTATAGTTACGCGCATGACATTCTACTTCATCAAATATAGAGGCGCTTAAACGTGAGACAAGCGTCAAACTACTAACATACACCAATTGAACCAGCGCTGAGTCTTCTATCTCATCCCACTCACTGACTCTATCGTTGTGACTTGAGGGCATAATAAAACAATCCTAAAAAACCGATTAAATACGGCTAAACAAAATAAAAACAACGATGCCCCAATGAAAAAAGACAGCGACTCACAAAAACGTAGCAAATAGTTACCACGTTAAACTGTCATTACTTGAGTAGCTTGTTATGATAACCAGCAAAACAAATAGACCAAAACGAAGCGCCCTAAGATATGCTATTTAAAAATAATGTTAAGCTAACAGAAGATCTATACTGACATCCTCAGGTTAGAAGCTGTACCAAACACTTGGCTTGTATTAACCCCAACGACTGTTTGTGGACATTATGAAAAATTTTATAGTCACTTCAATTTAAATTTATAGTCACTTTAATTCATAGCTAATTTAATTTACAGTCACTTTAATTTAAATTTATAGCTACTTTAAAATGATATGAGGTTCAAAAAACACGTCAGTAACGCCAAAGCTGACAGAAGTTATAAGATAAATTATCTTCATAACTTATTGTAAATACAATGATAATTGATTGTAACGGTAATATTTTATGATTGGAATATTTTTATCACTTTTTTTACACAAAAAATTGCCAACTGAATTGTGGCAACGCATGCTATTTGATATCACTAAAATTAATAAAGAGCCAAAACAGGAATATTATGAGCAAAATAGAAAAACTAGACGACTTTCATCTAACCATCGCTGAAATCAAGAAAAAAGACTATCCACAATTAAAAGCACTGATGGATCGTGTCTATGTCAACTTGGGCGGTGCATGGTCAAAGAACACTATCAATACCTTAATCGATGCCTTCCCTGAAGGTCAGATCGCTTTATTTGATCATGATCAATTGATTGGTATCGTATTATCTATGCGTGTTGATTATGCCACGTTTTCTAACCCGCACACCTACGACGACTTGATTGGTCATAAAGAGATTATCAGAGACAACCCTGAAGGCGATGCTATTTACGGTCTAGATGCGCTGATCGACCCTGAATACCGTGGTTATCGCCTAGGACGTCGATTATACGATGCCCGTAAAGAGCTGTGTCGCCAGTTAAACTTCCGAGCTATTTTGGCTGGTGGTCGTATCCCGAACTATCATAACCATCAAGATCTCACACCTGGCGAATATATTGAAGCCGTCGCGGCTCGTGAAATTCATGATTCTGCATTGTCTTTCCAACTCTCAAATGGCTTTATCGTCAAGCGTATCTTAACGGCTTATCTGCCTGATGATAAACAATCTAAAGGTTTTGCTACTCTACTTGAGTGGGCAAATATTTATTACGAGCCGCAAGACTATAAGCCAAACACTCGTAAGTCTGAGGTGCGTATTGGTGGTATCCAATGGCAAATGCGTGAAGTCGAGTCACCTGAAGAGCTGCTGCAACAAGTCGAATTCTTTGTCGATATTATGGCTGATTACAACTCTGACTTTGCTTGTTTACCAGAGTTCTTTAACGCACCGCTGATGGGTCTGTGTGAATCGACGGATCAAAACGTCGCTATTCGATTTTTAGCCGGTTATACCGAATGGTTTAAAAATGAGATATCGCATTTAGCGGTCAGCTACAACGTCAACGTCATTACAGGCTCGATGCCGTACTTGGACGAGAACGATACGTTATATAATGTCAGTTACTTGTGCCGCCGCGATGGTACGGTCGAAGAGCAGCGCAAAATCCATATTACCCCGCATGAACGTAGCGCTTGGGTCATCGAAGGCGGTGACGAGGTTAAGGTGTTTGATACCGATGCCGGTCGTATCGGTATTTTGGTCTGTTATGACGTTGAATTCCCTGAGCTTGCCCGCCTCATGGCACTTGATGATATGGACATCTTGTTCGTCCCATTTTGGACTGATACGCAAAACGGCTATCTACGCGTGCGCCACTGCGCCCAAGCACGTGCAATTGAAAACGAATGCTATGTGATGATTTGTGGTTCGGTTGGTAACTTACCACAGGTTGAAAGTCTCGATATTCAATATGCGCAGTCCTCTATCTTCTCGCCATCAGATTTTGCTTTCCCGCATGATGCGATCATGGCAGAAACCACCGCCAACACTGAGATGGTATTCTTCTCAGATGTGAACTTAGACAAGCTTATTCATGTCCGTAACGAAGGCTCGGTACATAATCTGCTTGATCGCCGTGATGACTTGTATAGTTTGAAATGGAAGAGAAAATCTAAAGTATCAGCCAGTAAGCTAAGCGATGATGAGCGCCTCGAAAACTCTGGTAGTGTCCTGCTCGGTGACCCATTACAAAACCGTGCGCAAAAACCTTAATCAGTCTTTTTAAAATACCAACACTGAACACGGTTTAATAAAATTTATGAATAATACGGCTGACATTTCAGCCGTTTATTTTTATCTATCAACAACCACTTATCAAAGCCATTTATACAATACCTATAGCAAAAAAGCAGCCATTATGACGACTGATACTGATACTGAAAAACCCATTAAAAAGCCAAAGAAAACACCCAAGCAAAAGGGGTTGTCTATCGCTAAAAATCTCCTCATATATGGCTTGGTATTTGCTGTTATTTATACCGCTATCAATTGGTGGCGACAGCCTATCATGCCAGCCAACCCGCAATTGCAACTGACCGATTATCAAGGGCAAGTCATTGACTTAGCGGCGCTGAGCAATGAACAACCAACGCTAGTGTATTTTTGGGGCACGTGGTGTCCCATTTGTAGTATCACCTCGCCGACCATAGACAAACTTGCCGCCGCAAATGATTATCCAGTCGTTACGATTGCCATTAAATCAGGCACTGACCAAGAGCTGCACCGCTACCTTAATGAAAACAGCTATCGCTTTACGACGATAAATGATCAAGAAGGCAGCATCTTCGCTGATTGGCAAGGACAAGTGACGCCTTCGTATGTCATATTAAAGAATGGCGAGATGACTCAAGGGTTGACGGGCATTCAACCCTTATGGTCGCTGAAATTGCGCTTATGGTTATCATCAGTTTTTTAACGCTTAGCCTGCTGTTTAGAGTCCAATTATTTAGAGCCCAATCGATAGACAATGGCACTTGCCATCCGTATGATTCAATAGATGCTGCATCACTCATATAAATGATTGGTTTTGGCTAAAATAAGGACAATACTGACCAGCTCTTTTTACCCTAGCTTTTTTGTCATATAATAGCTGGCAATCTCATTGCCTCTTTTTAGTTTATTGCTATCACGGTATTTTATTATCCATAAGCATATTTTATGTTGCATTCGTCTCGATAGCATTTATTATTGACGTGAGCATATTTATGACGTTGATGCATAGCGATATATTATAAGCGAGAAAGCGATCATCAACGGTTAAGCAGCCAGCTAAGCATTACCCTAAATGTCACATCTGACTTTACATCGATTTTTAATCCATCTTCTAAAAAGACACCTTCTATGACTGATAAAAGTACTGATACGCCAAGCCAGGATTATAAAGACACGCTAAACCTTGCCGATACGCCATTTTCGATGCGTGCAAACCTTGCCAAGCGCGAGCCAGATTGGCTTGCTGCTTGGGAAGCGGATGATGTATACGGCAAAATTCGTCAGGCACGTGCTGGGGCGACCAAATACATTTTGCACGATGGTCCTCCTTACGCCAACGGTCAGATTCACTTGGGTCACGCCGTTAATAAAGTACTCAAAGACATTATCGTCAAGTCAAAAACACTATCCGGCTTTGATGCGCCTTATGTCCCTGGTTGGGACTGTCATGGTCTGCCTATCGAGCAAAAGGTCGAAGCCAAAGTTGGCAAGGTCGGTCAAAAAGTATCGGCGACTGAGTTCCGCGGTCTATGCCGTGAATATGCGAGCACCCAGATTGAATTGCAAAAGGCAGATTTTAAACGTCTGGGCGTGTTTGGTGATTGGGACAATCCTTATCTAACGATGAACTTCCACCAAGAAGCCAACATCGTGCGCGCATTGGCCAAAATTTATGACAATGGTCATGTGACTCGCGGTATGAAGCCAGTCAACTGGTGCTTAGACTGTAGCTCTGCGCTGGCTGAGGCCGAAGTGGAATACCAAGATAAAGTGTCTGATGCTATCTATGTGAGCTTCGATGTTTTGGATACCAATAAGGTTGCGGCGTTGGCTGACGTAGCGGGTAATATCGCCGCTGTTATTTGGACGACGACACCTTGGACATTACCAGCGAACCAAGCCATCGCCGTACATCCTGAACACAACTATAGTGTGGTGGCGACTGAAAAAGGTAATTTGCTATTAGCCGCGGATTTGGTTGAAACAGCATTAACGGAACTCAAACTTAGCAATCAGGGTGTGTTAGCTACCGTATCTGGGCGCGAACTTGAAGGCTTGCGTGCCCAGCACCCACTGATTGCAGACCGTCAAGTGCCGCTCATCTTAGGCGAGCATGTGACTACTGATAGTGGTACTGGCCTCGTCCATACAGCACCCGGTCACGGTCTTGACGATTATATCGTAGGTCTTAAATATAACTTACCTGTTGAAAACCCAGTCAGTGGTACGGGCGTTTATCTGGACAGCGCGGCGGTATTTGCGGGCGAGCATATTTATAAGGCCAATCCAAAAATCATCGCCGCACTGCATGACAATGGACATCTAATCAGTCATACCAAGATTGAGCACAGCTATCCGCATTGCTGGCGTCATAAGTCACCGATTATTTTCCGCGCAACGCCGCAGTGGTTTATCAATATGGAAACCAAAGGTCTGCGTGAGCGTGCGCTTGCAGATATCCCAGCAGTAAGCTGGACACCAGCATGGGGACAAAACCGCATTGAAGCCATGATGACGGGTCGACCAGATTGGTGTATCTCACGTCAGCGTACATGGGGCGTGCCAATTACTTTCTTTACCCATAAAGAAACAGGCGAGCTGCATCCAAAAACGCTTGAGCTGATGGAAGTCGCTGCACAAAAAATTGATGAAGGCGGTGTAGAAGCTTGGTTTGATGCCAGCTGTGAAGATTTCTTAGGCAACGAGGCGGCTGATTATGATAAAGCAACCGACACCTTAGACGTTTGGTTTGATTCAGGCACGACGCATTTTGCAGTACTTGAGCAGCGTGATGAATTGACCAATCCAGCAGACATCTATCTAGAAGGCTCAGACCAACATCGTGGCTGGTTCCAGACATCACTACTGACGTCAGAAGCCATGTATGAGCGCCCACCGTTTAAGCAAGTACTGACGCATGGTTTTGTGGTTGATGAAAACGGTCGCAAGATGAGTAAGTCACTTGGCAATATCATCACGCCGCAGGAAGAGATCAACAAAACAGGCGCGGACATGCTACGTTTGTGGATTGCCTCAAGCGACTATCGTTATGAGATGAGTGCAGGTAAAACGGTATTTAAGGGTGCAATCGATATGTATCGCCGTATCCGTAATACCCTGCGTTTCTTACTTGCCAATACCGACGATTTTGATCCAGCGACCAACAGCGTCGATATCAATGAGCTGGTCAGCCTTGATAAATTCATCATTGAGCGCGCGCAAACCGTGCAAGCACAAATCATCAGTGCTTATGATGCGATGGATTTTCACCAAGTCACCCAGCATATTACTGCGTTCTGTTCGCAAGATTTGGGCAGTTTCTATTTAGATATTATCAAAGATCGTCAATATACGACTCAGACTGATGGACAGCCGCGTCGCTCTGCGCAAACGGCGATTTACCATATCGTTCAGGCACTCATTCGCTGGATTACGCCGATTTTGTCATTCACGGCACAAGAAGCGTGGGAAGTATTGCATGGCGCTGACAGTTATGTATTTACTGAAGAATGGTATAAATTTCCAGAATTTGAGCTAAGCGCGATCAGCAACGATGACTGGCAACGTATCATGTTGGCAAAGGATATGGTCAATAAACATATCGAGACCGCACGTGGTGAAAAAATCATCAACGCTAACTTGTCTGCCGATGTCAATCTGTATGCTGACGGTGCAATGCATGAAAGCTTGGCCAAGCTGGGTGAAGAGCTGCGCTTTGTACTAATCACTAGTAGCGCAACTTTGAAACCAATGAGCGACGCTCCTGCCGATAAAACAAACACAGATGAGCAAACTGACGCCAGCACGGATGAATCAGTAGACTTAGTGGTCAATGTGAGCGCCGCAACTGGCACCAAGTGCGTACGCTGCTGGCATATCCGTGATGATATCGGTACCGATAGTGCACATCCAGAACTATGCGCACGCTGCGTGACTAACGTCAGCGGTGATGGTGAGGTGCGCCACTATGCCTAACCATACGCCTAACTCAACAGAATCATCAGACAACAAGCCGCCATATAGTGAAGTCGATAAATCACCTGAGCCAGCTCATGCAACTACAGGCAGCTCAACGACACCGAAAAGTCGCCTGAATAAGACGCCAAAAATGATTGCGAATGGCCGTCGTGCGTTTACGTGGTATCTCCTATCGTTGGTCGTGCTAATTATCGATCAATGGACGAAGTGGCTGGCTGAAACTAAGCTGACTTTTCATGAGCCAGTGCCTGTGATTGAGCCTTTTCTGAATTGGACATTGGCATACAACTATGGCGCGGCATTTAGCTTTTTGGCAGATGCTGGTGGTTGGCAGAAGTGGTTTTTTTCAGGATTGGCGTTGTTGATGTCGCTATTTTTAATTGGCTACCTAATAAAAGCCCCGCGCCAAGCCAAGCTACTATCGACAGGTCTAGCACTAGTGCTCGGCGGTGCGGTTGGCAATCTCATTGACCGCTTGCTGCATGGTCACGTCATCGACTTTATCCATGTACACAACGCTGATGTCTGGCATTACCCTATCTTTAATATTGCGGATATGGGCATTAGTATCGGTGTGGCGTTGATTGTCATTGACATGCTGTTTTTAGAAAAAAAGCGTGAAATGCCGCGGTCATAATTTTAAATCGCATTAATACAGTTAGATTTACAAATAAAAAAGGTGGGTTACGTAGTCGTAACCCACCTTTTTTATTCATCATTTTTTCTGATAAAGGCTATTAGTTAGCATAGAGTATTGCGCCTATACGCCACTCTCAACAGCTTACATTCATGATTGATTATCTCTTAGGAAATTTCTCACGCTTCGATAATTTTTTAAGATAATCTTGAACCTGCTCAGGCAACTCAACGCCCAACATCTTTAACCATGAAAACAAATGCTGATAATAAATGTCTGCCAACGTAAAGCTGTCCCCCGCTATATACTCCTGCTCATCTACCCAAGCATAAGCAATCGGTAGGGCTTTTTGGATACACTTCATGCAGTTGTTAGCGGTACCCTCAGGCCAGTTTTCATAATTGTCTAATACCTTGATTTTGGTGAGTATCCATAGATAACTCTCAATCTCGATCATGCCAAATGAAATCACTTGGCGAAGTTTATAGTTTTTCTCAGCGAAGTTCTCATCTGCTTTATTTAGTGTCAAAGGTTTGTCAGGGTGTAACTCATTGAGATATTCAATAATAGCCAACGACTCAGTAAAGTGTTTGCCTTCATGTGTGATGGTAGGGATTTTACCAAAGGGGTTAACGGCTAAAAACTCAGGACTACGCTGCTCCCCTTTTTTGCCATCTATTTCTTTAGTCTCATACTCTAAGCCCAGCTCCTGCAATGCCCAAATGACCGTTTCAGCGCGACTTGGATGGCTATATTTGTATAAAGTAATCACTTACGTTCGCCTTTTATTATTAATAAAATCCATTTAAGGTTTATTCTGAAAAATCGTGCTCATTGCGTACAATTCATCATACTCGCACAAAATACCAGCGTACGGCAACCAGCCACTCAAAATATAAAACTTTGATGTTTCATCAGCCGTTTATTTTAGACTTAAGCATTAAATATCAAAACTACACCGCTCACTATGATAAATAAACAAGTGCTTTTATACCAAAGAATCAAGTAATCCTTGCAAAAATTTCAAGCTTCCTCCTGTCAATATAAACAATAACCCCGCCATATTGATGAGAACAGTCAAATAATACGCCACTCGAAATTCAGGCTTTTGCGACTTGTGGCGTAAATACGTTTGCGCAACCATCGCGCCCACCCAACCGCCCAGCGCACTTAGCAGATGCAAGGTTGATTCAGGTGTGCGCCAATCATTATTCTGAGCAGCGGCTTTATCTTTGGCATACATCATATAAGTAATGAGACCCAAGGCCACATACCAACCCACGACCAGCCAGCTGAGCTTGTTCATGGCAGCCAACAAGATTAATACGCCATAAAAGCCCACACCAAGGAACAAACGTTTCTTTTGTCCTGCTTCAAAGTCTGCTTGCCTGCTACGTTTGTGATTACGCTGACGGATTTTCTGATTCTTTTGCGCCATTTTTTGCTGCACAAAGCTCAGTTCTTGCACATCTTTTGCTTGCATACGTCCTTGGTTGTCTTGCCCAAACGTAAAAACAACTGGCTCACCGACCTCAGGGCGACGACGCGCTTTAAACTCATTGATATGAAAGAATATTGAATCACCATTCTGTGTTTCGATAAAACCAAAGCCTTTGTCATCTTGCCACTTTTTAATGTGACCTTGTTGTTTATTTACCATAAAAACCCCTGCCTGCTCTTAGAATTGCCAAATATATTACACTATTTGCGTTACACTATTTACGCTTACATACTCTCCAAGATGGCTTATCATTTCTTATATTATTTGCCAAACCAATTCATAATCCCCTAATAAATGGCTGTTGACTATGACCGACTCACAATTTATCAATCCCAATGAAGACACCCGTATCACTTTTGGCAGCCTTGTAAAGCTGCACTTTGAAGTATCACTAGAGAACGGTACGATGATTGATTCTACTTTTAGCCGTGATGCGCCTGTGACGCTCACCATCGGTGATGAAAGTTTGTTACCTGGCTTTGAGCAGGTGTTAATGAACCTGCGCGCAGGTGATACGCGCTCTGCCCACCTAGAGCCGGAGCAGGCATTTGGCGATTGGAATCCTGACAACATCCAACATTTCAGCCGTACTCAGTTTGCGTTAATCGCTGATAATCCAGAAATCGGCATGATGGTAGAATTCGAAGACAAAGGCAAAAACACGCTGCCGGGTACGATTAGTGCACTCGATGACGATCAAGTCGAAGTGGATTTTAACCATCCCCTTGCCGGACAATCCCTGTTATTTAAAGTAAAAATCTTTAAGGTTACCCCGCCTGGTGTCACTGGTATAAAGCTCATGTAATCGCTTAAAAAACTGTCAGCTATAAAAATACATTTACAAAGGACATTCATATGCAATATCAAATGTTGCCACAACTCAATGAAAAAGTTTCTAAGATTTGTTTAGGCACGATGACATGGGGACAGCAAAATACCGAGATCCAAGCACATGAACAAATGGACATGGCGCTAAGCGAAGGGGTGAATTTTTGGGATACGGCGGAGATGTATCCATCGCCGCCAGATAAAGACAAGCAAGGTGATACAGAACGTTTCATGGGCACGTGGTTTAATAAAACCCAACAGCGGGATAAAGTCATTCTTGCTAGCAAAATATCGCCGATGGATTTTTTGCGTGATGGGCAAACGCGTTTTAATGCCGAACATATTAGCAGCGCCATCGATGGTAATCTTCAGCGTTTGCAGACCGATTATATTGATATTTACCAGCTCCATTGGCCTGAACGTCAGGCGAACTTTTTTAGTCAGCGCGGCTATACAGAAGAGATGGCATCGCAACCATTAGATGATTTGACACCATTTCTAGAGACCATTCAAGCGTTAAATGATGAGATTAAAAAAGGGCGTATTCGCGCTTATGGACTATCGAACGACACCGCTTGGGGACTGATGCGCTATCTATGGGAAGCGGATAAAAATGGTTTGATCGCCCCTATCACGGTGCAAAATCCTTATAGTTTGCTCAATCGCTTATATGAAGTCGCTATGGCCGAGATTACGCACCGTGAGAATGTGGGTCTATTGGCTTATTCACCGCTTGGCTTTGGTGTCTTATCTGGTAAATATCTCGATGGAAAACGTCCAGCGGGTGCGCGTCTGACGATGTATGATCGCTTTGCGCGCTATACCAATGAAGAAGCGCTATCAGCCACTGCTCAATACGCCAAAATAGCGGCAGATGCAGGTTTAGATATGGCACAGATGGCATTGGCTTTCGTTAACTCACGCTCATTTGTCACCAGTAACATTATTGGCGCTACTACGATCGAGCAGCTAAAATCCAACATCGATAGTATCCATTTAACCTTAAGCTCAGAAGTATTGGAAGCGATTGAAGCGGTGCATACCCAGCATCCTAATCCATCACCCTAATTTTAGCTTGAGGTGACAACATGGTCTGATGAGAACCAGACTTTGGCGCATTGAGGCTGCTGTATTTTTAATCGACAAAAAAAGGCGCAAATCGCAGTTATGAACTGAGCGATTTGCGCCTTTTTTATTAGAGCGTGTTAAATATTCACAACTATTATGCTGTCACCGCTTTATATTTTAGCGACTTTCGTTAAGACTCGCGAATGTAATTCGGCCAAACCTTCTTGCATACGGGCTTGTAACAAGTCCGTCAACTCACTTTTGCTCAACCCTTTAGGATCTATTGGCTCAAGTGGCAATACATAGGCAGTCACATCTTTCGTATCGAGTACCTTTTTTAGGCTCTCTTTCATCGTCAGCTTGCCATAATAAGGCAACTCTTCACTTAACGTGCCGTCTTTATTGACGTAAGCAATTACCAGCGGGCGTACAGGCACGTCAGCATCTATGGCAGCTTGTAGCAACGTGCCATGAATACGCTTGATTTTCTTACCATCGGTGGTGGTCGCCTCAGGGAAGAATATGACCGAGAAACCTTTGGTCAAAAAACTGGCAATTTGGGCGGCGACCGACCCTGCATCACCGGAACCACGCTCGATAAATACCGTGCCTGCTGCATGAGCCAGCTTACCAAATACAGGCCATTCACCGATTTCGGCTTTGGATAAGAAAAAAGCAGGACTCAGTGTCCCCACCACAGGGATATCCATCCATGACACATGATTGGATACCCATAATCCGTGATGCTGCTCTACCCGCTCGACTGCCACAACCTTGACGCCAAAAGAGCCTGCCATTTTGCGGCAAAAGGCTTGAATATAGCGCGGCAATTTTTCGCGTGGTGGCTGCTTAAATGCCCCAATACGTTGAGCGGCGCGCAATCCACCAGCGATAGTGGTGGTCATGCCAGCAATTTGTTTGCCGCGCCCCAACTGTTGTCTGAGTGAGAAGCCTGACTTAGATTGGCTCATCTGTGTCCCTCGTGGTTAAAAACTTATGATTATATATCGTAAACAAGCGCCATGAGTATAACAAAATTTATTCAGTCAGTGACGATTTGTTCACTGAGTTGCTTTTTATTCAACCAGTTCTGCTGCGTTCACTGATTTGTCTATGGCTTTCATTTACGCTGTAACATAAAACTATCGTTAATTGTGCTATAACGCTTTAATATTAATTGATGAGACCACATATATATGGTCATATGAACGCTATATCGACGTTTACTGAATGGATAATAGCGATATATTTACTTTATTAAATAGGTGATACTCTTTGGATTATTTTGAAAGACACGAAGGTGGCGAGCGCGCCATTATAGTACATTTAGACATCCGTCAAATTCAAGATCCTGATGATTTAGGTGAATTTGAGCTGTTAGCAGACTCAGCAGGGGCTGATCGTTTGGCTTTAGTCACAGGCTCACGCCAAAGACCCGACGCCAGATACTTCGTTGGTAGCGGTAAAGCAGAAGAAATAGCAGAATTGGTACGCGAACATGATGCGGACATCGTCTTATTCAACCATAGCTTATCGCCATCACAAGAGCGTAATATTGAAGCCTTGGTCAAATGTCGCGTACTGGATCGTACGGGTTTGATATTGGATATTTTCGCGCAGCGTGCCCGTACTTATGAAGGTAAGCTACAAGTAGAGCTGGCGCAGCTCAACCATTTATCGACGCGTTTGGTACGAGGTTGGACGCATTTGGAGCGTCAAAAAGGCGGTATTGGTCTACGTGGACCCGGCGAAACCCAGCTTGAAACCGATCGTCGATTGCTACAAGTGCGCGTGAATCAGCTTAAAAGCAGAATCGAGAAAGTCAGACAGACACGTGCGCAAGGTCGAGCCCGTCGCCAAAAATCAGATGTGCCGACGATTTCGCTTGTCGGTTATACCAATGCGGGAAAATCTACGCTATTTAACCGCTTGGTCGACGAGAATATCTATGCAGCGGATAAACTATTTGCCACGCTTGATCCCACTCTACGCCGTTTAGACTGGCAGGGTGTTGGTCGTGTTGTTTTAGTCGATACGGTAGGTTTTGTCCGTCATCTGCCGCATGAGTTGGTCGAATCCTTTCATGCGACATTAGAAGAAACCTTGGAAGCAGATTTATTGCTACACGTTATCGATTCTTCTAGTGAAGATATGCATGAGCAAATTCAAGCGGTCAAAGACGTATTAGCAGAGATTGACAATGATGTACCAGTGCTCAATGTTTACAACAAGATTGATTTGACAGATGAGCCTGCACATATTGGTTATGCTAGCGAAGGACAACCCAATCGTGTCTATGTTTCTTCTAGAGAAAATCTAGGTATGGAAGAGTTGTCGTTAGCCGTCCAGCAGCTACTGACTGGTACACTCACCACCTTTGAGTTGACTTTACCTTATCATGCAGGTCAGTTAAAAAACGCCTTATATGAGCTGGGTGTTATTCAGGAAGAGAGCTACGATGACAGTGGTCATGAGTGCTTAACAATTCGCTTGCCAAGCGATACGCTAAGACAGCTACTGGGTCAGGCCAATTTAGAGCCTTTAGATGTACTGCCATTAGCACAAGCCACATTATTGATGCCAGTACTTGAAGACTTCGAAAAACCTGATGAGGTTGAAGAGCCGACGATGACCGAAGCAGAGGAAAAAGCGTTTGATGAGTTTGATGCGATGAATTCTGAAGCCGCTAAGTCAGAGGAATTAGCAGTAGAAGCGGAAACTCCTTACTCAAAGATATAAATGACTGAATCTGTAAAATAGCTTTATAAAAGACAAAAGGATGATATCCATTGATATCATCCTTTTTTTTGGCACATAGCATTAAACTTTATAGGTTACCCGATCACGAAAACGCGCTACCAGAGTCGATGTCGTTCAAAGTGAGCACAAGGCATTCGAGCTCAAATGATACACTCATTATAGTAAGCGAGCTTAACGCTGTTGCTATTTATAATCGCACTGACGATATGCTATAAGCTTTATTAGTTTGCCTACTCTCTATATAATCATCGACTATAGGTTCAACCAATATTAATATCATTGATAGATAGAACACACTTATTAGAGTGCGGTTACCTATTTTGTTGCTCCTATCCTATCTATTTCTAAATCGGCCAGTATTTCTTATGAAATCTACTCATTCCGCCCATTTGCCGCTATGGCTTGCCTTAGTCCTGACACTCACGATGGTCATCGTGGTTCGTGAATCAGCCGTTATCATCTGTCAATTAGCAGGAATAGAAAAGGCTGCCAACATCGTTGGATTGGTCGCCATGTTCTTTATTTTGATGGCATGGCGACTACTTAAAGGGTTGCCCAGTTGGCTCACCCAAGCCAGTAACACTTTATTGGTGGATAGCGGTTTTGCTTTTTTGCCCGTGTCTGCAGGTGCAGGCTTACTGCTATTTGCTTTAGGTGATGAGCTTTGGGGCGTTATGCTGACGATGATTATTAGCACACTCATACCGCTTTGGGGACTTGCCATACTTGCCAACCGTTCGCTCAATCACGATGTTAGCATCGATAGCACCACCGTTGAAGAGCACAAAGGACAGCTATGAGCTGCATGAACAAGGAAATGCAATGATTTTTGATAACGTGTTTGTGGCAACCTTTGCGGCGATATTATTAACGCTAATCGCTCATGTGACTGCTCGTGTACTGGCACGTAAGCTCTCATGGCTGCCGATGGTGATTACGGCGTTGGCGCTGGTTCTCTTATTTTTGTTTATCCTACAATGGGATTACAACGATTATTACGATGTTGCCAAGCCTGTGTTTGATCACCTATTGGGATATGTCACCGTATTATTGGCAGTACCATTAGCAGCAATGAACTTTAAAGGTCTGCCAGTCAAAAAGCTTACTCTCATAGTTATCCTTGCAAGTGTGGTTGGTGCATTGCTACCGATGTCATTGGCTTATTTATTTTCATTAAGTCACGACACCATACTCGCTTTTGCAACGCGTTCAGTGACCACACCAATCGGTCTGAGTGTCGCAGATTTAATTAAAGCACCACTTGCCATGGCTAACTTAATTATTATTGTCTCAGGGCTTATCGGTGGTACTTTGGCGCGCTTTTTATTTCGCGGTATCGATGATGACCGTGCCAAGGGCTTAGCACTTGGGTTGGCAGCACATGCTTTTGGTACCGTCGAAGCATGGCAAATTAGCCACACTGCTGGGCGTTATGCGGCATTTGGATTGGCAGTAAACGGGCTGGTCACCGCCGTTTGGGTGCCTATTTTTATCAGTGCACTTTCTATATAACCCTGTTCAAAGCAGTTTTCAGTGCTTTGAACAGCTTTTATTTCTCATGATTCATTCATTGCCACAGCCAGAATATTCACGTACCACATACGCCTAAAAATAATAAAGCCAATACTCAATCAACGTACTCAAAAACGGTAGTGTGTTGATTTTTTTACAAATTAAAAATGACTTTTATACTTTGTACTGATAATCGTATGCGTCGAAAAGTTATTATATGTTATAGTAAGCAACTATTATTTTTTGTATCCAATGCGAGTGGTTTCTAGTTAGACGTGGTTTTTGCTAGGGTGCTATATCGTTTACAGCGATAAAATCCTACCAGCACGATAACCGCTTAAATGCGCAGAACGACGCGCCTATAGGCAAAGCAATTTGCTATTACTCGATGAAAAGTGATAACCCTATGATAAATGTTACAACCTTAGTGACTCGCTGCTTGTCTCCTCTTCTATTAACTGTCATTACTAGCTCACTTGCCTTTTCTGTTACTGCTCACGCGGAGAGTATGTATATTAAAAAAAGTAACGACGGTCAGATACTACTTACCAATCGCAGTGAACCTAGTGGTAACTTTAATAAGTTTACTAAAACAGTCAAAGTTACCCATTATAAAAAATCCAAAATGTATGATGGCAGTGGCGATAGCTATGGTAGTAGCTCTGCCAGCAGTAGCGGAAGCCGCAACTCATACGACAGTTATATTCGCGCCTCAGCTCAGCGTCACGGCGTAGATCCTGGGCTCATAAAAGCAATGATGCATAGCGAATCCGCCTTTAACCCGAATGCACGCTCACCTGTCGGTGCACAAGGTTTGATGCAGCTAATGCCTGCGACTGCGCGACGCTTCAAAGTTAGCAATCCTTGGAATCCTGCAGATAATATCGAAGGCTCTGCTAAATATATTGCATGGCTGATGAAGCGTTTTAATAACAACGTAGAATTTGCGGTTGCGGGCTACAATGCGGGTGAAGGTAACGTTGATAAATATAACGGCATCCCGCCTTTTAAGGAAACCCGTAACTATGTCAAAAATGTCATGAGCCGTTACCATAGCTTGTATAAAAACGACTCAGGGCTATCAGGCAGTACCATGAACGCTAGTAATCAAATCGCCAATCCTAGTCTCAGTAGCGGCTTACAAAACGTCAGCTATGGTACCAGCAGTAATAGCAATAGTGCCAGCTATGCCAATTCAGCATATGATGCGCTACGCTAAAATGAAGACTACATGAACCGTTGAATCCAAACGTAAAAAAGCCCGTTAATATAATTAACGGGCTTTTTTGTGCTAAGAGATTTTATCTATTCATTCATAATCTATCTTGTCATATTTTTTTGAGTTCGATACAAGATTAACAATAAAGCTGATCGGTGAGTACCAAACCAAAAAACTTAGCACTCACCATTCTTCTTAGCAAAATTTAAAAATTACTTGTTAGCCAGTGCTTGTGTTGCAGCAACTTCAGCAGCGAAATCTTCTTGCTTTTTCTCGATGCCTTCACCAACTTCTAGACGTTTGAAAGCAAGTACTTTTACGCCTTCAGCTTTTAGTACATCACCAACTTTTTTCTCGTTGTCCATAACATATGGCTGACGTAGTAAAGTCACTTCTTCTAGGTACTTACGTAGGCCACCTTCGATCATTTTTTCAACGATGTTATCAGGCTTGCCAGACTCACGAGCTTTTGCTTCGATGATGTCTTTTTCGCGTGCTAATAAATCAGCATCTACACTTTCGTCATCAACCGCAACTGGGTTAAACGCAGCGATATGCATGGCAAGGTTTTTGCCAGTATCTGCGTTGCCGCCTTCAAAAGATACCACAACACCGATACGTAGACCATGACGGTATGAAGCAAGGTTGCTACCTTCTAATACTTCAACGCGGCGTACTTGGATATTTTCGCCGATTTTTTGTACCAAAGATACACGAGCTTCTTCAACAGTCTGACCATTGCCATATGGCAATTCAGCGATAGCAGCTACGTCAGTCACATTGTTTTCTAATGCAATGTTCGCTACTGCTTCTGCAAATGCCGTAAAGTTTTCGTCTTTTGCAACGAAGTCAGTTTGGCAGTTTACTTCTAACAAGAATGCTTTGTTGTCGCCTTGAGCGATGATGATAGCGCCATCAGCGGCAATGTTACCCGCTTTTTTAGCTGCTTTGGCTTGACCAGATTTACGTAGGTTATCAATGGCAGTTTCTACATCGCCGTTTGACTCTTCTAACGCTTTTTTACATTCCATCATGCCAAGACCAGTACGGTCACGCAATTCTTTTACCATTTTGGCAGATACTTTTACTTCTGACATAAGAGTTACCTTTTATTATGTATGGGAGTGCTTAATTTCTATGAGATATATCTTTGCTATCTATTGGTACTATATCGCTCTTATAGTAATGGACGCACTCATGGTTGATCGTGATAACAGACATCATTGTAATGACAGATATTGTGCATCACTAGGTCAACTATAAGCGATAATACTCGCTTATTAACGAGTGTTCCATCAACAATAAGGCATGACGAGTAAAACTACATCATGCCTATTGTGAGCTTATACGTGTGAGCTTATACGCTGTTAATAACGTTATATGGATGCAGATAGTGTGACTATCAAGCTATCCTTACAAAGTTAAACCTTTTTGGTCAGCCAATTATTCTGCTGGAGTCGCCGCTTCTTCTGCTTTGGCTTCAACTGGTGCTTCCTCAGTAGCAGGTGCTTCTTGCTCAGCTTTGCCGCCCGCTTGAGTCTGTGCGTATTCTTTACCAGCGATAATCGCATCAGCCATAGAAGTCACATACAAGGTCACAGCACGGATAGCATCATCGTTTGCTGGGATGATGTAATCAACGTTATCTGGGCTAGAGTTAGTATCAACGATACCGATAACTGGGATACCTAGATTTTTAGCTTCTTTGATAGCAATCGCTTCATGATCTACGTCTACAACGAAGATTGCGTCAGGTAGGCCGCCCATATCTTTAATACCGCCTAGTGAACGCTCAAGTTTTTCCATATCGCGAGTACGCTCTAACGCTTCACGCTTAGTAAGCTTGGCGAAAGTACCGTCTTCTGCTTGCTTTTCTAGCTCTTTTAGACGGTTGATTGACTGGCGAAGTGTTTTCCAGTTAGTCAACATACCACCTAACCAGCGATGGTCAACGTATGGCATGCCAGCGCGTGCTGCTTGCTCAGCGATGATACCGCTTGCTGCGCGTTTAGTACCTACGAACAATACTTTGTTTTTCTTAGCAGCTAAGCCGTTAACGTAAGTCAATGCTTCGTTAAACGCTTTTACTGTGTGCTCTAAGTTAATGATGTGAATCTTGTTACGGGCACCAAAGATGTATGGTCCCATTTTTGGATTCCAAAAACGTGTTTGGTGACCAAAGTGAGCGCCGGCTTGTAGTAAGTCGCGCATTTCGATTTTGGTTGGATTCTTTGTAGACATGTGAAATTCCTATTGGTTGGGTTATGCCTCCACATCACAAAAACTGCCTATCTAGCGACACGCATCTGCTAACGGTTAATGCTTATTGTGGCAGCACTAACTTTTTGCAAATTAATCAAGTCGCCAAACACCCAGCAATTTTTTGCCATGATGTGTGTGTCATTGGTTGGTTTAAAAAATTGAGCTATCATTTGAACGTAAAAATACGATGTGATAAAAATAGCTGGGCTGTATTTTATCATATAATGCTTAGCGACTGCTAGCGCTATTATGCTGTTTAAGTGGATGATAACGCATAAAAAAACGACGCATTAACGTCGTTCTTTATACTGAATAAATGAGCAGCTGTAGATTAAGCGATACAGATACCAATGACCGCTTTATACCCACGCCACGTAAATGGTGTGACGTAACTTTGGCGATCTTTTGGCAAATAAGACACGCTTGGTGCGCTCTCAACAATATGCGGCGGCGAGATAATAAACTCTGAGCCAAACTCAGTACGAGCATTGCCAGAGATAGTGTTCGCCATCTCACCGAGCAGATCCTTCATCATCGTGATCGATGAGTCAGGCTCGCCCATCACTTTTATGACTTCTCGTAACATCACGCTTGGTGCACTCACATACACACAGCCTTCAAGAGGCCCTGATATCTCGATAACGCCGCTATAATCATAACCAACGGCACTCTTGTTATGATTTAAATAAGGGGTATCAATGGATACTTCCGAGCCATCAATTTGTGCAAAAAATGCATTGATTGAGCTCAGAAACACACCCAATTTTTCTACTTTAACCATAACATATTAATATCCATCTTTATGACGCGGTGGCAGCAACGTTAATCCTGCAAACAGACCACAATCTCGCCTATCTGCGAGTTCCAAGTGATGGGAATGATAAAAGAACGCTCATCATTCGGCAACACAATACTTTGTGGAGAGCCTTTAAATACAAACGGCACAGAAATATGGAACTCTGAGCCAAACTCTTTACGCGCGTTACCAGCGATTGTATTGGCCACTTCACCAGCCAAATCGATGTAGTTTTCATCGCTTTTATCCGTTTCACCCATGCTATCCAGTATAGCGGACAATAACTGACGGGTTGCCGAAAAATACACCACGCCCTTTTGTCCACCCGATATACCGATCACACCCGTATAATCATGGACTTTTGGCTGTTTGTTCTCTAACAGATATGGGGTGTCAGCGACAAGCTCCTCGCCCCCAAACTGATTAAAATAGTTACTAATAATACTTAAAAAAATCTGTAGCTTTTGTTCTTTCATAATGACATCTACTTAAGTCGTTGAATGGTTTAGTCTTGCATTAGCTCATACAAAGACTCTACAAGCTCTTCTTCTGAAAAAGGCTTGCACAAAAATCCGCTGGCACCCAACGACAATGCTTCAATGCCAGTGGCTTTATCAGACAGTGCTGACACCACTAAAATGCGTACTTCAGGGTCAATCGCAATGATTTTCTCAATGCATTCAAGTCCGTCCATTTGTGGCATGGTCAAGTCCATAGTGATTACATCAGGACGATGGACATTGAACTTTTCAATGGCTTGGACGCCACTGGTTGCCGTCGCAACCAACATAAACTGCCCTGAATCGTACGCGCGTTGAATACGATTTCTAATAATATTTGAATCATCAACAATCATTAACTTATGCATAACTGATCTATTACCTTTAATGAAGTGCTTGTCATCCTTGACAATATACCTGCTGTTTCTAATTAAGCTTTTGGTAAAGTAATAACAAACCGTGTCATCTGACCAAATTCGCTGTTTACGTTAAGCTTGCCATCATAATCTTTTACTTTTGCTTTAATGATATCGAGACCGACACCGCGTCCGCCATCTTCATCTGCATGTTCTTTAGTAGAGAAACCCGAAGAAAACAGTTGTTTGAGCAGCTCGCTTTGACTGAGCTGACTGGCTTCTTCTGTACTAAAACGACCGTCACTGCTTAACTTGGCACGAATGCTATCATAATCAATACCTTGACCATCGTCTTGCACCATCAGCATGAAATCTGAGCCGTTGTCTTTTAGTTCTAAATCAATCGTCCCAACCGCAGTCTTACCAATCGAATGACGAACACTTGGCGCTTCAATGCCATGCACCACGGCATTACGTAGTAGTTGAATGCTAATCTCTTTAATCGGCTTTACTAGATGTGCTGGTATGTCCGCTTGCATCAGCGTATTACTCTTTAGCTCTACTTGCTTGCCTTGTCTTGCGGCAATATCTTTTGCAAATGCTTTATAAAAAGACAAATGATCATCAGGTGCTTCATTACCTAGGTCGATATCCTGACCGATATCAGTATCTATGATACTGGTTGAAGGATTTGATGTCTGACTGTCAGTCGCCACCGTTTTTGACATACTGTTTTGAGCACTATTGTCATCTAACCCATTTGCAGTTGGTGCAGTCGCTGGTGCTGAACGGTTAATGCGCTCACCCAAGGTCGCGATGGTATTTGATAGGCTTAATAAGTCATCCAAATGTACGGCCAATGGCAAGAAATCGTTACCAGATAATTGACCTTGGTTTTGCAATGCGTGCAGTTTGTCTTCCGCATCTGAGGCAATCTTGGTAAAGCTATGCAGTTTTAGCGCAGAAGCTTCACCTTTTAAGCTATGCATTTCGCGATAGATGGCTTTTAGTTTGCCCTCAAGCTCGTATTGTGAGCTACCAGGATTTTTCAAAATATTGTTCATCTTCTCAATATGCATCTGCGTATTATCAATAAACTCATTAATAATCTTTGGATTTACATTTAGAATCGTGGTGAGCATCTCAATCTGCATATCATTTTGCGAACGCTCTTTTTCTAGACGCTGCTCTAAATATACGGCATCCGATACATCGTTGACGTTGACCAAAATACGGGCAATGTCTTTGTTGTCATAAACACGTGAGAACTTGAAGTCTAAGAAGCGATTATTCTGTGCTTTATCACCAGCATTGTTGTGTAGCATGACTTTGTGCAGTGGATTGAGAGAATCTACCAATTTTTCTTTAACGCGTGGATTGTAAAGCTGCTCAATAAATTGCTGTGTGGTTTTCAGATCTTTATCAGAAATACGCCCACGTAAAACGTTGGTAAAGTTCTCTCCTGACAATCTGTCTTCACCGATAATATCATTCAGTGCGCGAGAATGCTGCTGACCAATATTCAAGTCTTTATCAAGCAAGAATAGACCCGTATTTACCGTTTCCATAATTTCTTGCGTCTCGCGACGAGCAGCGAACGCTTCAGCATCGGTTTCACGTAAACGACGTACAAAGAAGAATACAAAGATTAGAAAGTAGGTAAAGATGGCGGCAACACCAAGTACCTGAATAAGACGAATCGTCGTCGCTTGGCGTTCGGTTTCGCTATAAACTTCACTAGTTAGTCTATCTAAAGCATCATTCATACGTAGGCTAGATGTTTTAGCTTGTTCATAAGCCAATGCCAGTTCATCCGAAGAATCTACTCGAATATCACTAGCGCCCTCAAGATAAGTTGCGATAAGTGGCTTTAGTTTATCCCAGTCTTGCTGCGCTTCTTCTAAAGCAGCAACTTCAGTCGCTGTCGTGATATTTGGGATCTGATAAGCATTACCAGCATCATCAATATATTCTGAACCTTCTCGCATACTAGTGAGCAATTGATTAATCTCTTGAGTATTACTCTCTAGTCTTTCTCTCACTCGCTTTTGATGAGGAGAATTGATATGCTCGCCTACACTACTTTGTAAGTCGAACAAATCCTTAATAATAGCCTGAGCATTATTAGCAGTTTTATTAGATATATTTACTAACGTAGTATTTCGCTCGAGAACACTTGAAGTATAAAACGTAAAGGCAAGCAGTATCCCAATCAATGCCAAGAAGGCAGCAATCGACAGAATCAAACCACGATAACGGGAGTTAGCGTTTTGAGTCGAAACAGTCATAGCATATTCCTTTTAATGTATAGATAAATTAATATTTACTGTTTATTTAAAGATAATGTGTTCTATAACTACTGCCCTTGAGTGTTTTTCAATATCTGTTGCTGCTGCAATGACGCTTTAGTTAAATCTGTTCCGAACCATTTAGTAGTTAGTTTTGCATAAGTACCATTTTCTTTTAATTCATTCAGTCCTGCGTTTACTTTTTTCAACAAATCAGGTTGGCTTTTATCAATAAGAAAAACTTTGCGAGCACCATCTGCTCTAATATTTTCGTAATCGAAATATTGCGGTTTTAGGCTTGGCAAGTCATTTAAGGTATAGCGGAGTACACCCGAATCATCTACAACTGTATCGACCTTGTCTTGTGCCATAGCTTCCACTGCTGCAAATGTTGTCGGATATTGTTCTAAAGAACCTACAGTGTATTTACCTTGTAAAAAATACTCATAAGGCTCTGAGTTACTCAATACACCAACCCTTAAATTACTAAGATCATTTAACGACTTAATATCTAATGAGTCTTCTAAGTATACAAGGCTAGTAGGAAGAGGTGCATAGGCGTCAGAAAGCAAATATTTATTGGCACGCTCGCTGCTATAAGTTAAACCTGCTGCTACCATATCCCGACTTTTATTATCTAAATTACCAAATAATTGTTCCCAAGTATCATTATAGACTTCAACTTTAAACCCTTGGTTTTCACCAATATATTGCATGAGTTCCACATCGAATCCAATTACATTTCCATATTCATCTTTAAATTCATAAGGTGCGTAATTTGCTTCGGTACCGACCTTAATAACTGGTGCCGTATCAGGCAAATCACTGACAAAATTATCTTTATTTTCTGTTACTGGCGTCCCAGTCGAATTGGCATTTTCTTGAGTGGAAGAGTTACCGCAGCCAAACAGTCCTATACTAAATACAATTGGCAATAGTTTATATAATTGCTTCATAATTCATCCTTTAAACTTTACGTTATATATATCAATAAATGACAATTTAGAAAGGTTAGGTAATATCTTCACAATATTTACTTACAAAAAGTTACGTGGATAATACTTGCCTACCTTTGCGATTGCAATAATTATGTTTGGTTATTAACCACAATTTGTTATATATGGCAAATAAAGGATATTAAGGGCGTACATAAGTCTACCCATATGACTAAAAACTTGTAATATGGTCTTGTTTTATGCACAGTTTTAGGCAGAAAATAAAATAAAAAGCACAAAAAAGCATCCCTACATAATCAATGTAAGAATGCCTTTTAAGAACGCCTTTTAAGATGCTAGTGCAAGACTTATAAAGTCTATGGCTTACTCCGCATCGTCCAGATTTAAATTACGATCTATCTGCCAAATTAAAAAACAGCCAAGACTCATTAAAGCGAACATCGCAATACCAATTTTGAGTACGGGATTAACTGGAAATAGGTTTAATAATAACCCACCAAAGATACCGACTGAAAACATAAGCGAGCCTTGTAGCGCACTTGCCATGCCCGCTCGGCGTTTTTGAAAGGCCAGCGCAATAGCAGAAGCATTTGGCTGGGTAAGACCTAAACCTGCGATACAGAAGAAAATACAAGCCAGCACCAGTGGAAGCCAAGCATCAGTACCCAAAAATAGACCTATTACAAATAGCACGCCTGCAGAAATAACCTGCATCATTGCACCAAAGCGCAAAATACTCAAAATACGAAAGCGATTGGTAAGCCACTGATTCAGCTGAGTCAAACCCACAAAACCAGCAGCATTCATCCCAAATAGCCAAGCGAAGTGGGTGGCGGATACCCCATAGGTATCCATAATCAGCTCAGAGGCTGAACTGATATAAACAAACATCGCCCCCATCAGCAGGCCGCCACCAATCGCTGGATAATTGAACGTCGGGTCTTTTAATAAGTCCCAGTATTGACTCAGTACTTCTCTTGCAGGACGTACATTACGATTTTCTTCAGTCAACGTTTCAAAGAAGAAAAACTTTGTGAGCAATAAATTCAACGTGCCAAAAGCAGCCAAAAACCAAAAAATAGAGTGCCAGCTAAAAAACTGTAGAAATAGCGCACCAAGCGATGGGGCTAATATCGGCGCTAAACCCATCACCAAAATCATAATAGAAAAGGCTTTTGCGGTTTGCTTAGCAGTCAATCGATCGCGAATCGCAGCACGAGTGACCACCGCGCCGACACACGCACCAAGCGCTTGCATCGTCCGCCCAACAAACAATACATACTCGTTATTAGTAGTCGCACAAATAATGGAGGCGATGACATATAGCGTCATACCGATATATAAAGGCTTAACGCGACCAACACGATCACTAAATGGTCCATAAAATAACTGACCAAATACCAAGCCTAAAAAATAGGCAGGAACAGAGTTGGCCATAAAGGCTGTGGATACGCCAAAGTCATCTGCCATAGATGGTAATGCAGGCAGATACATATCAATAGATAATGGCCCCACTGCCACGATAAGTCCAAGCATCATAATCCATGCAACAGGCAAATCAGCAGAGCGTACACGCTCAGAAGCAACGGGTCGATTGGGTAGAGAGGATTTTGGAGCAGACATATTCAGACCATTTTATATAGAGTGTATTGAATTTTTATAAAGGTTCAATACACTCTAGTGATTGTTATTGTATTACTCAGGCTTCCATTGTCTTTAATATTTAGTCTTTACTCAATACTGAAAACAAGGGTCATTGCCACCATTAGTGCACATTTGCATACAGCCGCGCAAGTGGATAGTGATATATCGTACTATCCGCTCACATTTCAATAGAGGTATGATGTGAATAAAACAAACAATAACAACTAAAAACAATCACAATAATTTGTCAAAATAGGTCTGAGCGTTAGCATAGCGGCATAATTAGTAAAAGATATTTAGCGGAACTGGCGCTTGCCAAATGCCGTACTGGCTTGCTTGGCTTTTCTTAACGCAAGCTTGCGATTACGACCGAGCATCATTTTAAGCTGCCATACTTTTTCTTTGTATAAAGTAGTGGCTGGCTGCTGGAACATAGCATTGACCACACGCTTACTCGCCAACACCGCATCAGGAGAGCGCTCTGCAAATTCAGCAGCGAGCTTTTGCGCCTGCTCAAGTGGCGCTTCATTGCAATGGCTGACAAGACCCAATGCTTTGCCCTCACTGGCAGTTACGATACGCGCACTCATGGCAAGCTCTTTTAGCACATCTTCACGTACCACGCCAAACGCCGATTGCGTCAAACCCATGTCTGGTACAAGCCCCCACTTAGCTTCCATAATAGACAGTTTGCAATCTGGATGACTGATACGCACATCGCAAGCCAGCGCTAGCTGAAGACCTGCACCAATACAATAGCCTTCTAGTACGGCAATGACCGGTACAGGCACATCGCGCCATACCAGACAAACACGCTGGAATGAACTCTGCCATGGCTTTATCAGCTCCCAAACGGCGAACGCTTGATTTTTTGGATGATTTAAATCACCCAAGTCGATGCCCGCACAAAACGTGCCTTCAGCACCATTTAGGATCACCGCACGTATCGTTTTATCTTTACCAATGCGTTCTGCAACGGCAATCAATTCTTTCACCACTTTAAAGCTCATGGCATTTTTTTTGTGTGGGCGATTTAAGGTTACCGTGAGTATATTGTCGGTCATACTAACTTGTAAGGTTTCATATTGGTAAGTGGCAATCGCGTTCATAACAATCCTTATTCATGAATAAAATAGAAATGGCATCTAAATACGATGCCGATACGTCTAAAGCTGATGGCAACAATATTAACAGCCTTGTTACGACGCTACCTCATCAATAACTGACTGCAACGATTCGATTCACCGTTAATGTCATAAAACCATCATTTCTAAATCATTTTCCACGTCATATCATTTTCACTCAAACGATGATAATTGAGCTGAGGATAGGCTGACAAATCTAGCGCCTGCAAATTATTTAACGCTGTTATTAATGCAGCATAATATGGCTCAAGCATGGCAAACTGCGCAGGTGTGGTGTGTTGGACATTCAACAAGCACTTATCTTCTAGATCTTGACTGGCCTGACGTAATTGCGGCACACCAGTATAACGACTGCCGCCTAAGATGCGATGGGCAATTTGCGCTAGCATACTGCGATCACGGGCGTCCCACGCTTGCGTCAGTGCCTGCTTTTCATCATTGATCGTATCAAGCATCATAATGATAAGCTTGGCTGCCAAGTCGGGCTTATTCGCTGAGCGGGTCAACGCGTCTTGCCAATCTAAAATAGCAAACCCATCACCTTCGTTAGCCCCCAAAGAGTGATGGCTTAAATGGTGGTGACTGCTGTCCCAACTCTTTGTTTCTTGCGCATATATGTGTGAATCTGTAGGCGTTGCTACTCCGTTGTGAGCACTATTTATCGGTGTTTCCGATGGCTTTAATAGTGGCGACTGTCCTTGTTTATGTAAGCGCAAGTTCTCATAGCGTGGCTGGGTGTCACGCGGTGTTTCGCGTCTATAATCCTCACGAGGTTGGCTGTCTCGCAAGTAGTTATCACGAATTTTCTTCAATGATAAAGGACGCGTTATTTTTGGCTGATTGATTGTATTAGAACCGCTATGACGGTTATTTTCATCCCCTTTCACCATAGGATAGGCAATAGTTGTAGAGTCTGATGGCCACGTTGAATACGTTTCAGCCTCCCCATTTTGTGAGTTGGTAGAGTGTGAATTCTCTTTTGATAAATCGAAGGTCTGCACATCAGTACTGTCCATATTGGTATCAGGCAACGCTGTTAACTGCGGCATTGTCGTTGTACGTCCAAGCCATTTTTGCAGCACTTGTAACAACTGAGGCTGGCTAATGGGTTTACCTACATAGTCATTAATGCCACTGGCGATCAGTTTGTCTCGCTCATCAGCCAAACCATGGGCAGTCAATGCAATAATCGGGATACGGCTATCATCATTTTCAATATTACGAATTTGTCTTGCGGCTTCATGCCCTGACATACGCGGCATTTGGATGTCCATGAATATTAGATCAATATGGCCTTTATCCTGAGTAGCGCCTTTATCGTCGGTATTCATCTCTTCATAAAGCGTACTATTTGATTTTTTGTTTACCTCATCGTGCGTTTCAGCTTTAGAGATTTGCGTTTTATTCGACAGACTTTGCTTATCATTCTTTGTGGTTTTAATATTTTTGGTTTGTTGTTTACTGATAATTTCTATGGCGTCAAAACCATTACTCGCTGTGATGACCTGAATACCAAGCTCACTGAGCAATGCATCGAGCACCAACAAATTAGGCAGATGATCGTCGACTGCCAGAACCGTCACCCCTGTCCAGCGCGGTTCTTGCACGCTTTTTTTGGTACTGCGGTTTTGGGTGTCGAGCATGGCATAAAGCTGTCTTTTGTCTAAAGGCTCATACAAAATATTGGCATGATAACGATTTAATAATGCTTGATCGGCAGCAACTTGATAGCCAAATACCGCAAGCTTACCTTGATAATGCAGACGAATTTGTTTGAGTAATGCCATCATATCGTCTTGGGTATCATCATCGACGATGACCCAATCCCAATAATTACCATGCTCTTTTAATGACTCAAGTACGCCCGGTAAGGAGTTGGCTTGGGTCAATTTAATCGGCAAATATTGCAAGCTGGCTTTGAGCACTTGGATAGAGGCGGTATGATTGATCCATACCAATACATTAAACTCATCGGTCTCACTCGCCAATGGAGCCAAGACCGGTAGCTCAATCGTCTGTCCTGTAGCCGCTTCCAATACATCGACATGTGCTGGCATCCGAAACCAAAACGTTGCGCCCTGATTGGCAATATTCTCTTGAGCATTATCATGAAAGCCAATATCACCGCCCATCAGCCGCGTTAATTGCTTGGAGATAACGAGCCCCAACCCTGTGCCGCCATACTGACGAGTGATTGAAGGGTCGCCTTGGCTAAAGCTTTGGAACAGCATCTTTTGATCGGCTAAAGAGATGCCCTTACCGCTGTCTTGCACACTGATCATGAGATAATTATCACGATGATCATCCAAGCTGACACGCACTACCACATCACCACTGTCGGTAAATTTAATCGCATTGCCGACGATATTGGTCAATACTTGCTTGAGGCGCAGGGCGTCGCCATTAATACGCATCGGTACATCATTATAAAACAGCACCGCCATGCGCAGACCTTTTTCTGCGGATACAGGCGAAAGCATATCGACCACGTCATAAATGGTGTCATAAAGGTCAAACTCATGACGATCAAGTACCAGCTTGCCCGCTTCAATCTTAGAGAAATCCAAAACATCGTTAACCAAGGCAAGCAAGTGTGCTGATGACTTACGTATGGTTTGCACGTACAAATCTTGTTCAGGGTTCAATTCGCCATGCCTTGCCAGCAAATTGATAAAGCCATCGATACTGTTTAATGGCGTGCGCAGCTCGTGGCTAATATTGGCCAAAAATGCCGATTTGGCTTGGCTGGTTGAAATTGCCGCATCACGTGCATTACGAATAGAGATGTTTTGCATTTCCATCTCATCAAAAGCAAGGCGCAAATCATCCTCGGTTTGCTCGGCATGGTCTTTTAATTCCTGAAAGCTCCTATGCAAGCGGCGTAGCGTTTTGACCAAATCTTGCTGTAATAAGTTCAGCTCACCATCTGACTCAACGGGAATAGGCTGATACAGATTGTCAACATGGGTACGCTGCAACTGCAAACGTAGCTCATAAATTGGTGCTATCCAGCGCTTTGAATAAATATTTAAACTCAGCAATAAAATCAAAATAGTGAACAAGCCAGTAATCACTAATGCCATGGCGATACGGTAGCGGGCGATATAGAGTGGTTCATTGTCCATATCGACGAGCAGCCACAGTTTTTGTCCTTCAAACTCCCCTAACACACTGCCATAAGCGGTTCCAATAGGTGTTGGTTGCTGCGATAAAAACTTCTCTGTTGTGTCTATTACAGGCCATGCTTCGTTCAGTCCATAGCCGACTGCGGCGAGCACTTGATTGCTTTCATTGATGATCGCAATACGCTGTACATGTTGCTCGGACTGCATACGACCCAGTTTATCTTGGATTTCCTCAAGCTTCGTGATGGTCGTTTGAGTGGCATCATTTGCTCTGACTTCGCCATCCGCATTGGGTTCGCCGTCTGCTTGCTGGCGATCTTGCGCTAACAGCTCAGGGATTAGCTCTGCAATCGCTGGGGTATAACGAATCAGCACCGCCTCCGCCAATACTTCTTGTTCGGAATTGCTGGCACGCATGGTCTCATAAAAGACCAAAATACCGCCCACCGCTGCCAAGATACAAATGGGTAAAAACACCAATATAATCAACTGGCCATACGCACTGCTAGTATCAAAACGTTTTTTGTATGCCATGCTAGCTTTACTCTCTACAGAAAATTGCACTATGAATCAATAGCGGCGGTAAGCGGTGTTAGCCAATCATAATTTTTTTAGGGGCTATTCTCATTTCAAAGCTATCGTCATTTTAAAAATAATAACTGCCTACCCATGATAAAATTTAATGGTTCTTGTTATTGCCGTACCTATATATTGCCATAACTATAACGCATTTCATCGATCATGGTGAGTGGCTATGACGCAAAGGCATTTTAACTGTCCAGCCCTTTTTAAACACCACTCATTTACCAAAATCTCTTGATGCCTTCAGCGTAGCCAAAAACAAAATGATATAATGACGCAACTTTTCATTTATTGCTATTTGGTTAAAGCGACAGAAATGTCATTAACAATCACTTCACTCAATAGCAGCCGTATCAAGATATTTATTCAAAAATCAAAATGACAATTAAAAAATAAACGGTAATTAAAAATCAATTTTAAAAATTAACAAGGATACTTTATGTCCGCAACGGCTATCTCCAACCCTAATTTCATTACTCAAGTCACCAAGCTTGCCGATTGCGTCGGTCAGACGCCATTGGTTAAATTACAGCGCTTACCTGAGCAAGAGCAGCTGACCAATGGTGCTGCGTTACTGGCCAAGCTTGAAGGTAACAATCCAGCGGGCTCTGTTAAAGATCGTCCTGCATTTAATATGATTTATCAAGCAGAACAGCGCGGTGATATCAAAGCGGGCGACATGCTGATTGAAGCCACGAGTGGCAACACTGGTATCGCTTTAGCCATGGTCGCGGCGATGCGTGGCTATCCGATAACGCTACTGATGCCAACCAATTCAACTCAAGAGCGCAAAGACGCTATGATTGCGTATGGTGCGACGTTAATCGAGGTGGATGAAGGCATGGAAGCCGCACGCGATTTGGCGCTGCAAATGCAAGCAGATGGCAAAGGCATCGTATTAGATCAGTTTAATAACCCTGATAACAGTCATGCCCATTACCTGACCACAGGGCCTGAACTGTGGGCGCAAACGGCAGGAAAAATCACTCATTTTATTAGCTCAATGGGCACCACTGGTACCATTACTGGTGTATCGCAATACCTCAAAGAACAAAATACAGATATCAAAATCATTGGACTACAGCCTGATGAAGAAGCTTCGATTGCTGGTATTCGCCGCTGGCCTGCAGCTTACATGCCGGGTATCTTTAACGCAGATTTGGTTGATGAAATCATGGATGTGGATCAGCGTATCGCAGAAGTTTATATGCGCAAACTGGCCAAAACCGAAGGTATTTTCGCGGGCGTTTCATCAGGTGCTGCAGCATGGGCTGCCGTACAAGTCGCTAAAGAAAACCCTGATGCTGTCATCGCCTTTATTGTCTGTGATCGCGGCGATCGTTATTTGTCGACGGGTTTATACAATATTCACGACGACAATATTGACGCCAGCAATGTCGATAACAATATAGAAGTTAATTAACGCACAGACAACGCTGCTAAGTTTAGTTGATTCAATCAGGATTTCTTATGTCACAAGCTCTACCATCCGACCCTATATTGGTCTTTGATATCGAAACTGTCGCTGATACCGATGCGGCGCGCCGTATCTATCCGCAATTGGCAGAGTTGAATGATGCAGATGCATTGAGCGCACTCACAGCGCTTCGAATACAAGAAGCTGGGCATGATTTTATGCGCTTGCCACTGCAGCGTATCGTCTGTATCTCAGCGTTATATATCAAAGATGGCAATTTTTCGTTGTTCTCATTGACCGCTGATAAATTTAGTGAAAAAGACATCCTTGCCAAATTTTTTCGGGCATTTAGTGACCTTGAAAAACTGCCTCAGCTTATTAGTTGGAACGGCTCAGGTTTTGATATTCCTGTACTGATATATCGGGCTATGCAATACGATTTATCAGCGCCATGGTTATTTGAAGAAGGCGAGCGCATCAAAAACATGCGCTTTGATAATTACGTCAATCGCTTCCACACGCGTCACCTTGATTTAATGGACAGATTTAGCCAGTACGGTGCCAGCCGCCGCGAAGCCATGGATATTGTCGCAAGCTTATATGGTCTACCGGGTAAAACAGCTGTCGACGGTAGTATGGTTGGTGAGCTTGTCAGCACTAATGACTGGCAAACGCTGTCTATTTATTGCGAGTCTGATGTCATGAATACATGGCTAATCTATTTGCGCTGGTTGCGTTTAACTGGACAGTTATCCTCACAAGATTTTGACGCTTGGCAGCAGCAGAGCTATGACTATTTAGTAAAATATACCCAAGCGGATGGTCATGCTCGCCATCAAGACTTCATCGCTGATTGGTCATCTGCGCCCACATCATAACAAGTGAAGTTATATGAAGGCGCGTTATAAGACATCGCGTTTATCCTCATTTTTTTAGTTATTTATCATTTATTATTAAGGCAGGTTTATGCAACCCACCGATTCAAAAACGTCTACAACCTCTGATGTTACGCCACCAACGAGCGAGACCCAAACGATTACTATTCCGCCTAATAAGAAAAAATCTAAACCCTCATCAAAGACACGCCGCCGCCTAAAGGATGCAGAACCTCTGCCCTTCACCATTGATGGTTTGTCGCATGATGGTCGCGGCGTTGCCGTTTATGGTAATGGTTTTGGTATAGACGATGGTCATGTCGAAGACAAACATGGCAAAAAAATCTTTGTAAGCTTTGCATTGCCGGGTGAAAGTGCCTTGGTCAAAATAACCAATAGCCGTGCCAGCTTTGAAGAAGGCGAGGCTGTCAGTATTACTGCCAACCCAAATTCTGAACGTGCCGTACCGCCCTGCCCACATTTTGGCGTCTGCGGCGGCTGTAATTTGCAACACTGGCAGCCAGACGGTCAAATCAACTTTAAGCAATCTGTATTGGCTGAAATGCTGATACACCAAGCCAATGTCACGCCTGATAACTGGCTTGCTCCCGTGGTTGGTGATCGTCTTGGTTATCGTACCAAAGCACGATTGGGTGTGCGTTATGTCACCAAAAAAGAAACCGCGCTTGTCGGCTTTCGTGAGCGCTCAAGTAACTTTTTGGCAGAATTAAATGAGTGTCATATTTTAGATCCAAGAATTGGTTTTGAGATTGAAAACTTAAAAACACTGATTAGTACGCTAGAGAGCCGTAATAAGATTGCTCAGCTTGAGTTGGCCATGGGTGAGGAAATGCCTGAGCTGCCAGATGGCAATCAGCCCGTTGCCCTTATCGTACGCAACTTGGAGCCGTTATCAGACGCTGATATAGAAAAGCTAA
The DNA here is from genome assembly GCF_049896785.1 of Psychrobacter sp. TWP2-1-2. NCBI lineage: Bacteria > Pseudomonadati > Pseudomonadota > Gammaproteobacteria > Moraxellales > Moraxellaceae > Psychrobacter > Psychrobacter sp. TWP2-1-2. Next base: position 173,831 of record NZ_JAFCVA010000006.1, read on the forward strand.
AAGTGTTTTTTGCCGCACGCAACTGGCAGCTATATTTGCAGTCTAAAGGTGCGGACAGTATCCAGCGTATTGCATTGACTGCAGATGATGACATGAGCCAGCAATTTGGTCGTTTATATTACCAATTGCCAGAATACGATTTGACTTTCGAGTTTATCCCGACAGATTTTACCCAAGTGAACCTGTCCGTCAATCGTCAAATGACCAAGCTTGCTTGCGATTTGTTAGACTTAAAAGCAGGTGAACGCGTACTTGATTTATTCAGTGGTCTAGGCAACTTTAGCTTGCCACTTGCGCGCCTCGTTGGTGAGACAGGCTCGGTGGTTGGTGTTGAAGGCAGTGAAGCGATGACCGCACGTGCAGCCGATAACGCACGTCGTAATGGCATCAATAATACAGAATTTTATAGCCAAGATTTGACGCAAGACTGTACTAATAAACCTTGGGCGAATCAGGGCTTTGATGCGCTATTGATCGATCCACCGCGTTCTGGTGCTTGGGAAATCATGCAGTACTTGCCGAAATTTAACGCTGAGAGAATCGTTTATGTCTCTTGCAACCCTGCAACCCTCGCCCGTGATACAAAAGCATTGTTAGAGCAAGGCTATCGTCTGACTCATGCTGGCGTAATGGACATGTTCTGTCATACCGGTCATGTTGAGTCCATCGCTCGTTTTGAAAAAGTAGCGGTGTAATTCAATTTACTGTTAAGTAATCGATTCAGAGCATTCAATAGCCATACTGCATGTCACTGAGCTTGATTCAAAATTTGAGTCAAGCGGTGGCAAAAAATGATGGTTATTTATCCTGATTAACCGCAGACATTACATAGCCTCGCTTGATTTGTCTCTTTAAAGTGAGATAATAGTAAACAATATTCCTAGGCTGGTTTTTTCAATCCTTGTGAACGTTTGCACTCATAGCTTTATATATTTTACGCGCATTTTATGACTGCTAAAAAACAGATTTTTTAGCAGTTATATTGGTTTATAGCTGATACTTTATGAATCGTAAGTTCAACGTGTGTGCATAGTAGATGAGGTTATAATCAATTCAAAATAGCTAAGAGGAGTCGGCTATGGTAAAAATTCGTGAAGGATTACCGCTGGTGGATGGACAGATCACCCAAGCCGATAGTGCAGCACTTGCCGCTCAACTGGTCGCGAGCCAACGCTCGCACCAGTCTGCCAATAGCTATGCCCAAATCCCCCTCGATATCAAATACCAGCTGTCCACTCATAAGCTACACACCACTTTTGATCGCTCAGCACTACATGCCTTTCATAGTCATGATCCAAAGCTTGAAAACGAATATTCTGATAACCCGCTTTTAGATAAAAATAATGCTCTCTCAGATAAAGAGCTCGAAGCGATTGATTTAGATCAAGTCAATATTGATGTTCCCACTTGGTTAGACAACGTCGCCAAACGTATCGGACAAGAGTCTGTACCTCACTTGAGTGCTGCTTGTGAATTTATTCGCAGTCATATGAATACCAGCGAATCTGAGCGTTCAGGTGCTTATGTCACGGGTATTGGCATGACAGACATATTGACCTATCTCTACCAAGACGAAGACGCTCTTGTGGCTGCAATGCTCTATCGTAGTGCGCGAAAATCAATCATAAGCCTCGCTGATATCGAGAAAAAATTCGGTGTAGACATATCGACCCTAGTCAAAGATACCTTGGCAATGGGTAAGCTGTCTGAGATTATTGAAAGCAATAAGCGTCTAGAAGATCACTTCGTAAATAACCAACGCGACCAGCTATCTAATATTTATAGCATGCTAATTTCCGTCACCAATGATGTACGCGTCGTGCTTATCAAATTGGCTGAGCGTACTTTCGCCATGCGCGAATTGACCTTTTCTAATGAAGAGCGACAGAATCGTGTGGCGCGTGAAGTTATGACTATTTATGCCCCATTGGCGCATCGCTTGGGCATCGCGCAACTTAAATGGGAGCTGGAAGATTTAGCCTTTCGCTACCTTGCGCCTGAACGCTATAAAGAGATTGCCAAACTGCTCTCCGAAAAACGCAGCGAACGCGAGTCCTATATTCAGCGCGTACAAGATAAGCTCAATGAGGCACTAGCAGAGGCCAATATCGAAGGTGAAGTCTCTGGACGTGTAAAGCATATCTACTCTATCTACCGAAAAATGAAGCTCAAAGGCTTATCCTTTGATCAGCTTTATGACATTCGCGCGCTGCGAGTATTGGTCACCAACCCGTCAGACTGTTACCACGTGCTTGGATTGGTACATGGCTTGTGGCGATATATTCCAGAACAATTCGATGACTATATTACCAACCCCAAGTCCAATGGTTATCGCTCACTACATACGGCAGTCATTGCTGAAAACAAGTCACTGGAAGTGCAAATTCGTACTCATGAAATGCACTTCGAAGCTGAGCTTGGTATGTGTGCTCATGTTAACTACAAAGAAGGTCTAAAGAATAAAAAAGACAATTATCTTAATCAAAGAATCAGCTCGCTGCGCCAGCTGTTATCGATCAATAATGAAACCCGTAACCAACCGCGCTCATCTTTACTAACTGGTGAAGAAATAGAGGGCATGGAGTTTGACGAAGAAGAGCAACTCGTTGATTTTGACGAGCTCGAACGCATCTATATCTTTAGCCGTGATGGTGACATTACTGAACTGCCAAAAGGGGCGACTGTTCTTGATTTTGCTTATTATGTACATACACAAGTCGGTAATCGTGCCCAAGCTGCGCGAGTCAATCAGCGCTATGTACCATTAACCTATCAACTCAAAACGGGTGAACAAGTTGAAATTATCACCAAAGCATCACGTGAGCCTAACCGTGATTGGCTAGTTGCTTCACTTGGATACATTCATACCAACCGTGCACGTTCAAAATTGCGTCAATGGTTCAATAAGCAAGACCGTGATAAAAACATTGAAATTGGTCGTCAAATGCTCAGTAAAGAGCTTGAACGACTATCGGTACATCCCAATAGCATCGATTTAAACGACTATATTCAGCATTTCCATGTCAATACGACTGATGATATTATCGTTGGATTGGTCACAGGCGACATTGGTCTCAACCAACTCACCAGCCACATCTCTCGTCAGCTACATCTAGAACCTGAAAGACCGCCAGAAAATTTTGCGCCAAGTATAGATGCTAGAGAGGCAGGCAAAATTGATGCTTATAAAATTCGTATCGATGGGCTGGATAATATAGAAATCAATCTAGCAGGCTGTTGCCACCCTGTGCATGGTGAGCCAATTGCTGGTTACATTACCTTATCACGAGGTGTCAGTGTCCATAATCGTGGTTGCCCTGAATACTCACGCTTGATTGAACGCGATCCTGAGCGCGAAATAGAGGCTTCGTGGCGGGTACAAGCTGGTCGTTATCAACCGGTTGATATTCACGTAGAAGCCTATGATAGACGCGGACTGTTGCGTGACTTGACGCAAATTATTGATAAAGAAAATGTCAATATTCGTCAAGTTGAGACGCTTAGTAATGATGATAACATTGCCTTTTTAAAATTTCATATTGAGGTTTCAGGATTGGCACACCTATCTAAGCTTTTAGCGAAACTAGAGCAACAGCATGGTATCTTGCATGCTCGCCGCGCCGTCGCTTAGATATAAACTCACAAAGTACGTCCACTGAATCATAAGGTTATTATAAAAACATCATGCCTGAACTGCCTGAAGTAGAAACAACCAAAACCAGCCTTGCACCGTTATTAGGGCAACGCATTATCGATATAAAAGTTTTTCAGCCAAAGCTGCGCTGGGCGATGCCAGATGATTTAGATAGCTTGATTGATTACACGCTAGATAGCGTTGAGCGCCGCGCAAAATATTTAATTCTTAACTTTTTACTTTTATTACCCAATGATGATAGCGATGCGGCTCAAACTGCTACGTTAGTACAGCGTCAACTTTTGGTTCATTTAGGCATGTCGGGCAGCCTGCAGCAGCAGAGCTACGGTACTGAAAATCGCAAGCATGATCATCTCATCATTGTTTTTAAGGGCGTTAATAATACAAAAGTCCAGCTACATTACTATGACCCAAGACGTTTTGGGTCAGTGTTATGGCACAAGGATTATAGTGCTAAGCTATTAGATCATTTAGGTCCTGAACCATTATCAGATGAATTTACAGCAGACTACCTGTATCAATTGATTCAACGGTCAAACTTGCTTGATCACAGTGCTGATGCTGTAGCAGTTGGCAAAGCCAAATCAAAGAAGCAGCCCATTGCTCGCGCTATAAAATCAGTCATCATGGAACAACAGGTCGTCGTGGGTGTCGGTAATATCTATGCGACTGAAAGCCTATATTTATCAGCTATTCATCCAGCCACCCCCGCTCACCAACTGTCCCATGCTCAGATGATTATTTTGGTCGATCATATTAAAGGTATTTTACAAAAGGCGATAGCGCTTGGTGGTTCGACACTACGAGACTTCACCGTAGCAGATGGTCAAACCGGTTACTTCCAGCAGACATTAAATGTCTATGGTAGACAAGGGGAAACTTGTCCGCATTGTGATGCTGTACTTGAGAATATCAAAATTAATGGTCGCGCCAGTGTATTCTGTCCCAACTGTCAGCCAATCCTTTAAATATTATCTGAAACTATCACTATCTGTTTCGCCTTAAATACCAGAATAACTTAGGTATCAAGTCGTAGAATATGGCAGCACAATACTCTTGACTGAGTGTCCTATTATTTTGCACTAATATCATTATATCGCGCGCCATTTTTGTTGCTTATTGACACACATATTGCTTTAATAGTATGAGCACTTACATAAATAGTGCATAATGTTTATACATCTGTAATATATTTAGCCTACTTCTTATCGTTGCGCATTATTTATATAGGGAAATTGTCTCTGTGTGGAAATAGCAGCAGCTAATAATCATACCAATTATGAATTTTAGGACATCGTTATGACTGTTAAAGCCAAAAACCAACGCACAGTTAAGCAAAAAGCCTTTACTATAGCCGCAAGCTTAAGTTTAATGGCTGCTACTATGCAACCTGCCTTGGCAGCCATAGAAATTGATGAGACAGACTTTGGGCCTTCTTATGAGACAATGGTGGTTGATACGGTAGTGGGTAAACCTTTACAACTGGTCAGTGCCGTTGCTGGTACTGCCGCCTACCTAGTTAGTCTACCCTTCTCGCTTATCGGTGGTAATGCAGATCAGGCGCAGCAGAAACTTTTTGTTGAACCTTGGGATGCGATGGGACGTTGCTTAGGTTGTACTGTCGCTGAAGATAACTATTACAAATCACAAGTGACTAATGATAATGTTGTCCGTATTGTCGTTGACCAACCATCTGAGATTTTGATTAATACCAACGATTATGTCGTAGTTACGCCATAGTCTTTATATTAACAGCTGGTTAAATAATATAACTGCGCTAAAGACAATGCATTTATAAATTGTCCATAAAAAAGGCTAACGTCGTGTTAGCCTTTTTTGTGTTTTTAATCAAATCATCATATTTTATTTTGAAACAGCGGTATTACTTAACTTAGCACTAATTTCACGAAGCAATTGCACCTCTTCTGAAGGTTGTTTTACCAGCTCTTGCACTTCTTCTTTACGACGCATTTTGTTAACCATTCTAACCATCATAAAAATAATAAATGCTAAAATTAAGAAATTAATCAGTACGGTAATGAAACTGCCGTAGGCTAATACAGGAACGCCAGCTGCTTTGAGGGCATCATAGGTCATGGCAACACCTTCAGGCGCATCACCCAACACTAAGAACATGTTTTTGAAATTGATTTCGCCACCTGCTATGAAGGCCACTATTGGCATAATAATGTCTTCAACTAAGGACGTTGTGATAGTAGCAAATGCCCCACCGATAATGACACCGACCGCTAAGTCCATCACATTACCTTTTAAAGCGAATTCTTTAAACTCAGAAACCATACTCATTATTTTCTCCTCAAAATACCAATCTATAATCGAATAAGTATCTCAACAGTCGACCCAATCTTGAGCCTTAAGAGTAATAGTAAGAAACACTACTACTGTCAGTTATTCTGTCTATATTCTATGGAAATTACAACAAAAAAAAGCAGCATAAAATGAACCATATTCAGTTCACTCTATACTGCTAATTTTTTAGTTATCTTGATGCCCATTATTAAATAATAATGGCATCAAATGCTTAATAAAATATCAATCCAATAAATTACTCAGTAATTCATGGCTCAATATTAAGCACCTTTTTTACCACGGCCGTGACGCTTACGCTCACTTTCAGTCAAATAGCGCTTACGCAGACGAATCGCCTTAGGTGTTACTTCAACCAATTCATCATCTTGAATGAATTCGAGCGCTTGCTCAAGTGTGAACTTGACTGCTGGAGTCAACGTCAATGCTTCATCAGTACCACTCGCACGAACGTTGGTTAACTGCTTAGCAGTCGTTGGGTTAACAGCCATATCATCGTTACGTGAGTTAAGACCAACGATCATACCTTCGTAAACTTCAAGCTGTGGCTCAGCAAATAACTTACCGCGTTTTTGCAGGTTAAATAGCGCGAAACCTAAGCAAACACCCTTCGCCATAGAAACTAAGACACCATTCGAGCGACCACCAACATCACCGATCTTTTGTGGACCGTAATGTGAGAAGCTTGACGTCATGATACCTGTACCTGAAGTCAACGTTAAGAATTCAGAACGGAAACCGATCAAACCACGGGCAGGCATCGTCGCTTCGATACGCATACGACCTTTACCATCAAGCTCCATATTAGTCATCTCGCCTTTACGCAAGCCAACCTGCTCCATGATAGAACCTTGATGCTCATCTTCAATATCGAAAACAACGTTTTCATACGGCTCTTGTAATTTACCATCCACTTCTTTAACGATAACTTCTGGGCCTGAAACACCCATCTCAAAACCTTCACGGCGCATGTTTTCAATCAATACAGACAGATGCAGCTCACCGCGACCTGATACTTTAAATTTATCAGGAGACTCTGTATCTTCTACACGTAATGCTACGTTATGAATCAATTCACGCTCAAGACGCTCACGGATATTGCGCGAAGTCACAAACTTACCATCACGACCAGCAAAAGGTGAGTTATTTACTTGGAAGTTCATTGAAACGGTAGGTTCATCAACCGTCAATGCTGGTAATGCTTCGACAGCACTAGGATCACAAATCGTATCTGAGATATTAAGCGAATCAATACCAGTAATACAAACGATGTCACCAGCTTGTGCATCTTCAACATCAATACGATCAAGACCATGATAACCCATAATTTTTAAAATACGGCCATTACGGGTATTGCCATTTTTGTCGATTACAGTCACTTGAGTATTGGTTTTAACTTTACCACGCTGAATACGACCAATGCCGATAACGCCAACAAAACTGTTATAATCAAGGCTTGAGATTTGCATACGAAACGGTGCGTCAGCATCAACTTGAGGAGGCTGAACCACATCAACAATCGTTTTGAAAAGTGGTGTCATGTCATCAGCCAAATCATCAGCTTCCAAACCTGCAATACCATTCAATGCTGAGGCATAAACAACTGGAAAATCAAGCTGTTCATCAGTTGCACCCAAGTTATCAAAAAGATCAAAGATTTGATCCATTACCCAGTCAGGGCGTGAGCCAGGACGGTCAATTTTATTGATGACAACGATAGGTTTTAGACCTTGCTCGAACGCTTTTTGCGTCACAAAACGGGTCTGTGGCATTGGGCCATCAACCGCATCAACGACTAGAAGCACGCAGTCAACCATAGACATTACACGCTCAACTTCACCACCAAAGTCGGCGTGACCTGGGGTGTCAACAATGTTGATACGATATTCAGTATCATCAGTCTTATCTGTCCAGCGGATGGCTGTATTTTTAGCCAAAATGGTAATACCACGTTCTTGCTCAATATCGCCTGAATCCATTGCACGTTCAGCAATGTTTGCACGGTCGCCAAAAGTACCAGACTGATGTAATAACTTATCAACCAAAGTTGTTTTACCGTGGTCAACGTGGGCAATAATTGCAATGTTACGCAGGTGTTTGATATCGTTCGCCATATAAAATGCTCGTTTCGTCTTAAAAAAATGCAGTAGCAATAAGCGCCGCTGGATAAACTTTTATCATCAACCAGATAGATATTGAGTACTTACTTTTGGAAGACTGCACAATAGATGCGGTTAATCAAATAATTTCAATATAATCAAGTATCTACACTGATAAATTCATCTTACAGATAGCTATGCTAATGTACATTCTGTCAATTTACAGAATGTTTGGGCAGCTAGTATAACATTATTGCTTCACAAATTTATGTAATAACTTGCTTTTCTCAATCCATAAATAAAAAAAAGCCACCCATTAGGTGACTTTTTTTGTAACTATATATTTAGTAAAACAATCGATCCAATACTATTTACTGAACAACCATATCTTTAGTTTGTTCAACAGTCATTGTTTTGTCACCAGTGATGATGGCATAAACACGACGGTTCATAGCACGACCTTCTTCAGTGTCGTTTGGAGCGATTGGTTGGTCATAACCATAGCCAACTGTTGATATACGGTTTGGAGCAATACCGAATTCGTTAGTCAACATAGATTTAACAGCAACGGCACGGGCTTCAGATAAACGTTGGTTATAACGTGCTGAAGGACCAGTTTTAGAAGCATGACCTTCGATACGTGCTGTAGAGTTAGGATACTCGCGCATCTTCTCTGCTACTTTAGCGATTTCAGGTTGATACTGAGATTTGATCGTTGATTTATCGTTATCAAAGAATACACGTAGTTCCATTTTCAGCTCATCAGTAATATCTACTGGTACTGGGCAACCGCGTTCATCTACTACGACATTCATAGGAGTGCCTGGGCATGCATCGATGCTATCAGGTACGCCATCGCCATCAGAATCAAGATCAGATTCAATTACGACTACTGGAGTAGTATCGATAACTGGCTCTTGCATTGGTGGTACTGCTACTGTAGGTGCTAAATGGCCACCAAGTACAACTTCTAGACCGGCCAAAGCCATGCCTTCCCACCAGTTGTTATCAAAGTTATGAATCGCACGAGCTTCACCACGTAGGCTTAAAGCGTCGTTGATACGATACATAGCACCTAGACCTAGGTTACCAATAGTATCTTTAGACTCTGCAACTTCAGTACCAGCATTAACTGTACCTACAGAAGAACCTTCAGCAGCTGTATAAGTTTCTTGGTTTTCTACTTTGATCTTAGATTGACCAGCACCAACCAATACGTATGGCTTGAATGCGCTATCAGTATAACCAGTAAATTCTTCAGTACCGATTAAGAAGTTACCAGAAAGCATGGTTTGTTCTACGTCAAAACGGTTAACGCCAGCATCAGCAGAATCTTCAGAAGCTTCGCCGTTTGCACTTGACACGCCGTACTCTACTTGGAACTGAGTAGAAGGAGTTAGTTCAATACCTAGTGCAGCACCAGTGTATAAGCTGCTTTCTTTAGCTACACCGCCATTATTAGGATGACCATTAGCGCCAGTAAAAGGAGTACCGTCGTCGATGTTATTACCATCAGCATTTACGTACAAGTTTTTACCAGTTTTCAAAATTTCGCGTTGCTCGTCATGAGCTTCGCCAGTGTAATGATAACCTAGTAACAATGGGCTAATAGTTACGCCAGCATTAGCTGCTAAAGGTGCAGCTGCTACAGCAACCAGAGCTAGAGCAATTTTATTCAATTTCATGGACTTCCTCCAAAGGATAATTTGAGTGATGCATTAAGCAAAACCGCTTCTCAAGATACTCTAAAATAGACATCTTTTACGAATTTTAAGTGACAAAGCAAAACCAATTAAGGAGTAGCTTAGCGATTATCAATTCAGTTTACAACTTTTTTCGTTAACGAGCTACACATTATTACACGATAATGTCGTAACTAAAACACAATAACCAGCTTAAGTTACCTAGAACTAACACACCTTACGCTTTTTATCTTTTGTATGTCAGTTCACAATAGATAGTAAACCTAACAGTATCTATTGTCTGGGCGTATTTTAGTACAGTTAGTATTTTTTCTCTATTATTAAAACCAGTCATTCACTAATTGAAACATTTTTTGACAGTAGACATATATTCTGTTTATATTATAGCACTCAACATTATTTCATACATCATAAATTTGATCATTACTCCAAAATTTCGCGCGCATATTGGCTCGATTTCACGCAATGATTGGATTGAATAACATTTAAAGAAGCGAGACTGTTTTATTGAACTAAACTACTTATTATAGGTAACAAGCCTCATGGCATTGCTGCATAAAACATTATCAAGTTATAAAAAGCTCTCAGCATTTATGTTATGGGTTTTTACTTCAAATAAGCACAGGCTAGCTCAAAGCCGATTGATTCTTTATGTGTATCACAGATATATAGTATCTCTCTATAAAAGAGCACCTAATACAAACACGAGAACAGACCCAAGCACTGTTAATAGACATAACAAGGGTTTTACGCTGGTTGAACTTATCGTCACTGTATGTGTATTAGCAATTATGGTGACGATCGCAGCCCCAGTCATACGAACGCAATTAGCACGTATGGAAGCCAAACGGATTCAAAGTCAGTTAGAGAATTCTCTTGCCTTAGCCAAGGCTGAGAGTTACATCAGAAGACAGAATATCATTGTTTGCTTGTCTGATACTGGAGGGCGCTGCCATAGAGACAGCGATAAGACGCTTTTGTTATTCATAGATAAAAATGACAATAATCACTTTGATACTCAGGTAGATTCATTAGTCGTTCAGCAGTCTTTAAATCCTAAATACAGTAAGCTAAGTTTACGAGTTGGAAGTCGACGCCACTACACCAAATTTTGGGGTGATAGTGGCAAACCACGAGGATATTTTGGCCATATAAAATACTGTCCCATCGTTGCTTATAATGAAGCAATGTATCTAATATCATTTAACCAAGGAGGTATTATTAAACAAAAACTTAACGAAGATCATCCCACCGAATGTGACGAATAAAAAACTACCAATGACATAAATTACCACTCACATTTTTTTGATAGCTTTATAGATCTGTATACATTGCTTCTTTCATCATAATGACGGCCTGCTCGAGTCCTAAAAATACAGCGCCTGCAATGAATGCACGACCAATATTCAACTCATAAATACCCTCAATTTGTGCGATAGCATTCACATTATCACGTGTCAGACCATGACCTGCGTTAATTGAGATCTTATTATCACTGCGTCGAGCAGTAGCAACAGCTTGCTTAATTCGTTTCAGCTCAGCATTTTGCATGTCCATATCGGCTACTAAGCTTGCCTCAGCATAAGCGCCTGTATATAACTCAATACCGTCTGCTCCCGCCTTCTCGCACCAAAGAGCGGCGGCTAAATGGCTTGGATAACTAACCCCACGCGCTTGACGTAAAGTTGCTGCGTGATCAATGTTTATACTTAATAAAGGTTTTTGCAAAGGGTTGTTAGATGAAGGTAATGAAGCAGTGGTCATAAGATTTTTTTTGATAACGAAACCCAATCGACTGATCAACGGTACAAGAATATGAAACTTTAGACAGTCTCAGCACCAATCAGATTGGTTATAGCACTTTGAGAGTAGCACTATTATTTATTGGTAACGCTGTTGCTGCTGCCATAGTAGGCGGCTTTGCAATGGTTGATAATCCAGTAAATGGTCAATAAGCTGTCGATGGATTTTTGACCAATTATTTAAGGTTTTGTCAGTAATACCTAACTGCGTCATTGCGATAATATCAGTACCTTTAAAAAAAAATTGCCCCATAGTATTGTCTAAATGCTCAGTCTGTATATCATTCTGCAAGACAGGCACTAAACCAACATCAGGTAAAGAACGATAAGAATCGTCAGGCTGAATGATGTTTTCAATACTATCGTGCGTCAATATTAAGCTAAAACCCAACTCATTGAATAAATGCTGCTCAAATTGGCGCAAGCACAACCGTAATTCGTTGGCGCTCAAAGGTCGTCTAAGCTGAGACAGACTGTCCTGGTAATGTAGCCATAATACTGGCATTGGGTCTTCGGTCGACAACAACCGCCATAGTATTTCGTTTAAATACAACGCCGCATATTGATGTTGACCTGTAATATTTTCGTAGGGCAGTGCTTCTAAAACAGTGGCAATGCCATCATCTTTTGCTATGCCTGTTTGAGTTGTGTGTTGCGATGCAATACTGATCTGACTAAACGTTTTTAAATCCCGTTTACCAGTGGCAAAGAGCTGCAATGGCATGAACAATGGCGCGCCTTTTTTCCCAATACCATGAATCACGCCATGTTGCTGAGAAAACAGATAATATAAGGCGCGCTTTTCTTGATAAGGACGCTGATGCAATAAATAACCGACTAACGCTTCGTTACGCATTTTTTATCACCTCAGCATCGAGCATATAGAAAAGTGATTAAAGCGCTATTCTTTAATCAATATCCTAAGCTAGTCAATGCACGTTCGTCATCAGACCAGCCACGTTTCACTTTCACCCACAGTGTCAGCATAATCTTTTTATCAAACAGCTGCTCCATATCTTTACGAGCATCCATACCCACTTGCTTAATACGCTGACCTTTATCACCAATCACAATGGCTTTTTGACCACTACGTTCAACATAAATAGTCGCATCGATGAAAGTACAAGCCTTACGTGGACGCCCTGTTTTTGGATCAGTGTGCGCAGGCTCATCTTTGAACCCATCAATCTGTACAGTCAGGTCATATGGCACTTCGTCACCAGCGCTACGCATGATTTTTTCGCGGATAATTTCACTGGCCAAAAATCGTTCTGAGCGGTCAGTAATTTGCTCGGTATCATAGATAGGGGCAGCAATAGGAAGATGCGAAGCAATCACTTCTTGTAGACGATCTAGGTTTTGGTTTTTTAAGGCAGATACTGGTACGATATCGGCAAAATCAAAACTGTCATTAAACGTCTCAATCAGCGGCAACACGCTGCCTTTATCTTTTAAGGTATCAGATTTATTAATAACTAATACTACATTTAAATTGGTATCGCCAAGCTTTTGTAAAACCAACAAATCATCATCACGCCATTGATCTGAATCAACAACGAATAATACCAAATCAACATCTACTAATGCAGATACCGCAGCTTTATTCATACGCTCATTAATAGCACGTACTTCATTGCGGTGAATACCTGGCGTGTCAACGAATACTGCCTGCATCTCATGATTTGACAAAATACCGTGGATACGGTGACGAGTAGTTTGCGGCTTACGTGATGTAATAGACAGCTTTTGACCCAATAAGTGATTCATCAAAGTCGATTTACCAACGTTTGGACGTCCAACGATCGCGACATAACCCGCTTTAAAATCATCAGCAATACCTGCATGACTACTAGGGGCAAAGAATTCTTCAATTGCCATATCATTGTCTACAGTAGTATCTTCTGCTTGATTGATGCCATCATTAGTAATATCGATATTATCTTGGTTTTGATTCAATTCTGTGTTTTCGGTCATATTTTTGGCATTATCTTCATCATTGGATGGCAAGTCAGTACGATTGCTCATAGGTTAATCCTATAGAATTTATGCCCAGTCAAATGATGCTTAATGATGTATTGGCTGTATCAGCACTAAAAAAGCAAAACCATTATCGGCTGGGAAATATTTAAGGTTTTGAAATGTGTGACGTTTACGCTAATTCAAATAAACGATTTTTAAAACGTCACTTAACATATATTGTCAAAAAAAGTGGTATGTGCGATCCATATGTTAATCCTAGTTAGGATCGCTTTTTAGCTGAGCTCGGCAGTTTATGCAATTGGTTAATCATTAGTTCTGCTGCTTTTTGTTCAGCGATACGGCGGCTCTCACCAGATTCAGTAATATCAACACAGTTATTGATATTAACATGACAACGTACAACAAAAATTTGATGCGGCGCGTTACCACGTGTTTCCATTAGCTCATAATGTGGCAGATCAAATTGCTTAGATTGTAGCCACTCTTGCAATCGACTCTTGGCATCTTTTAAGGCTTTTTGGTCATTAACGTTGTCAATCAAATCACCATACCATGAGAGAACACAATCGCGAGTAATATCCAAATCTTGGCTGTCTAAATAAATAGCACCAATCAAAGACTCCACAGCATCAGCCAATATAGAAGCGCGATTGCGCCCACCACCTTTACGCTCACCTATCCCTAATATCAGATGATTAGAGAGCTCTAAGTTTTGCGCAATAATGACCAATGATTCTTGACGTACCAAAGTGGCACGCATACGAGTCAATCGACCCTCATTTTGGCTAGGATAGCGATGATATAAAGCCTCACCCACAATCGTTCCTAACAGAGCGTCTCCTAAAAACTCTAAACGCTCATAATTTTTTTTGCTATCAAATGAGCGGTGTGTCAACGCAAGTTTGGGAAGACTCAAGTCCTTAAACACATAGCCTAACTTGCGTGTCAATACGGCTAATTGCTGAATAAATTCTGAGCTAACAATCAGCGTGTCGACAGACGTGCTATTTTGTTGAGGAGTAGGAATCGCTTGGGAATGCTGCAAAGTTGGTTTCATGCGTGGCTTGTGGTTATCCCTTCTGTTTTACTGATTTGGTTAGTAATAGTATGGATTAATGAATATTATAAAGACATTCAGATATTAAAAAGTTTAAGAGTGATCTAACACTCTTTTTAGTTACTCTGCTGTTGTCATATCGATATCACCTTCGAAGCGATTGACGATATCAACATTACCAAAGAAATTGTTAGTGACTGCATATTCTTTACGAATAGCCAATTGTCCCGTCTTTTTATCAATAAAAGTAAATACGTCTTCCGCCTGAGTATCATAATCAGCATTAATAGATAGCTGTCTATTAACACGCTCGACAAACTGCTTGGCCGTTTCATTATTATTATTTGCCTCCTTAAGCTGTGCGCTTAAGGTCTTGGTCAATTGATAATCACCAATCTGAGCAGGGACGATAACAACCATCAATTTGGCAGCAACTCCTAACACAAGAATAATTAAAACGATACTCGTTACGCTAGCACCACGCTGTGTGGCGATTCCAGATAATTGCTGCACTATGATATCCCTCTACTGGTAAACAACTATTTTTAGGAGCTACCGAAATACTAGGTAGCCGTTTATTAGATAGCAACAATATTAGCATAAAACTATTATCGATAAATCAACCAATAGAGCGTCTCATAATCTTAATTACATAATCTTAATCAATAGTACCGTTGCGTTCAAAGGTTGGTAAATTAAGTCCGGGTGGCTTATGCATCCAGATATAAACCGCTTTACCCGCTAAATTCTCATCAGGAACAAATCCCCAAAACCGACCATCAGCACTACGATCGCGGTTATCGCCCATCACAAAATAATGACCTTCTGGAACGCTAATACGCCATTTGGTACCTGCTGAGCTAATTACCTCTGGTGATTGCTGCTGCAAAAATGGTGCATATTGAGAACTATTCATACCATTCAAGTAACGAACAAGATGCTTGTTTTCACCTTGTGTTTCCTGAAAGTATTGCGCCTCACCCTCTTCTTGTTGACCCATCGCTGCCGCACTGTCTTCGGTCAGTACTTGCCCTGGACCGATTTGTCCTGGTAAATAAAGCTGTGAGGTTAACTCAGGGTTTGCCGCAAAATCGACAGGCTTAGTATCAACTGGGACATCATTGATAGAAAGTGTCCCTTGATCATAACTAACAGTATCACCAGGCAAACCAATGACACGCTTGATATAATAAATACTTGGGTTTTCAGGATAGCGAAATACAGCCACATCACCATGCTCAGGCGCGCCCGTATCCAGCACTTTGTTATACGTCAGTGGTAGGCGCACCCCGTAGGCATACTTATTAACCGCAATAAAATCACCCGTATATAATGTCGGCACCATAGAAGATGAAGGGATATTAAAAGGCTCAATCAAAAACGAGCGTACTATTAACACCACTGCCAATACGGGGAAAAAATCGTAAGCCCAGCGTACCAAGAGACTTTCTTGACCACGCCCGCGAGTTTTACGCTGTTTCAGGGCTAGCTTATCTAATAGCCAAATAATACCCAAACCAATGGTTAATGGTACTAAAATTAAATTAAAATCAAAATCCATACTCAATTGCCTATTAACGAGCGACTTATCTGGCTATCTATACTATCAACTGCGCCACTAATGACACCAACAAAACTATCATTGACCAGTCAATTAGTAATGACTTACTCAACCTGCAATACCGCTAAGAAGGCTTCTTGTGGAATCTCCACATTACCGACTTGCTTCATACGTTTTTTACCCGCTTTTTGCTTAGACAATAGCTTTTTCTTACGCGATACATCACCGCCATAACACTTAGCCAAGACGTCTTTACGCATGGCTTTCACCGTACTACGCCCAATAATTTGGCTACCAATCGCGGCCTGAATTGCCACATCAAACATCTGACGCGGAATCAACTCTTTCATCTTAGTCACCAACGCATTACCACGATAGCGTGATTGGGTTTCATGCACAATCATGGCGAGCGCATCGACTTTATCACCATTAATCAGTACGTCTACCTTAACCAATTTATCAACTTGATAACGCTCAAAATTATAATCAAGCGAGGCAAATCCGCGTGATACCGATTTTAGACGGTCAAAGAAGTCCATGACTACTTCGCCCATTGGAATATCAAAGATCAGCTGTACTTGACGACCCATAAAGCGCATATCAACTTGTACGCCGCGACGCTCAATACACAAGGTCATCACATTACCAAGATAATCCTGTGGTACTAAAATCTGACAACGGGCAATCGGCTCACGGAACTCTTCGATATTATTGGGTTCAGGCAATCTTGATGGATTATCAACGTAGATAATACTGCCATCTTTTTTTACAATCTCATAGATAACTGACGGCGCAGTGGTAATCAAATCCAAGTCATATTCGCGCTCTAAACGCTCTTGGATAATCTCCATGTGCAGCATACCAAGGAAACCACAACGGAAACCAAAACCTAGCGCATCGGAGGTATCAGGCTCGAAGAACAATGAAGCATCGTTGATTTGTAGCTTTTGCAGCGCTTCACGGAATTTTTCAAAATCTGTAGATTCAACAGGGAACATACCAGCATAGACTTGCGGAGTAATCTGTTTAAAACCTGGAATACGCTCAACGTCTGGCGTTTTAGAATGAGTAATCGTATCACCCACTGGCGCGCCAGCGATATCTTTGATACCAGCAATAATAAAACCGACTTCACCCGCCTCCAAGATACCTGTATCGACAGGCTTAGGCGTAAAGACACCGATCGAGCCGACTAAATGCGATTCTTTGGTTGATTTGATATAAAGTTTATCACCTTTTCGGATAGTACCTTCACGTACCCGAACCAATGACACAACGCCTAGATAGTTATCAAACCAAGAGTCAATAATCAATGCTTGTAATGGCGCCTCACGATCACCAGTCGGTGCAGGGATAAATTCAACCAATGCTTCTAGCAGTTTATCGACGCCCAAACCCGATTTAGCAGAGACTCGTGGCGCATCAACAGCGTCAATTCCAATGATGTCTTCAATCTCTTGAATGACACGCTCAGGCTCGACTTGTGGCAAATCAATTTTATTTAATACCGCCATGACTTCTAGACCCTGATCAACGGCAGTATAGCAGTTGGCCACTGACTGAGCTTCCACCCCTTGCGCGGCATCAACAACCAATAGCGCGCCTTCACAAGCGGCTAGTGAACGCGACACCTCATATGAGAAGTCAACGTGTCCTGGAGTATCGATAAAGTTGAGCTGATAGCGCTCACCATTAGGATGATCGTAGAATAAGGTTACCGACTGCGCTTTAATGGTGATACCGCGCTCACGCTCAATATCCATGGAGTCAAGTACTTGCGCCTGCATCTCGCGATCTTGCAAGGCACCGCACATTTGAATAAAACGATCAGCAAGCGTCGACTTGCCATGATCAATGTGGGCAATGATTGAAAAGTTACGAATATTTGCTAATGCAGTCACAAAGCGCCTACTAAATTAAGGGTGATAGAATAATAAAATTAAGAAATAAATGCTGTCAGGCGCAACCGCTAAAATAGCTGTCCATCATTAAGGGAGCAATAACAAGAGAAAATAATTAGAATCAGCTTATTTGCCAATATTATCATCTCCAATCAACCGCTCAAGACATCAACTCTTACGCGCAGGCATGAAAGAGTATTCTAGCAGTTTTCTACCATAAAGTAAGGCGATTTTATTAGCAGAGGGATGATTTACAAGTGAAGTTACGAGCGGATAACTGTACAGATAGAAAGCGAGCGGCTTGATAGCACCTTATTCACTTCGACAAGACTCATGCTGACTGGATATGAACAATCAATAATCTACTGAGGGGTATTGGTTTTGGACAGATCACTCTCTATGGGTTCACATCCTGCGCTATGCAGATATTTATGCATCCATGGTGACTTACCGTAAAAAGCCCCGTTGATCTGAGTTTGCTCTATCAAGTATTCACGAAATCTAAGATAAAACTCATTATCTGGGCGGTTAGGTTGTTGCCAAAACTCATTAAGTGGTTTTTGATCTATCAGTTTCGGCGTATCATAAATCGCGCGACCCATGATCTTGGTAGGTTTTTTGTGATATACCGATTGCAACCCTGTCGTGCTATTGATGGTCACCATCCCAATACTGTGTTTCATCAAGGTTGGCAGGTGCATGTCACAACCATAGAATACACGATCAGCCACTTGATAGCGTCTAGCCAAGCTAGATACCAGCTCGCGATAATCTCGATGACCACGATCTAACGGATGATGCTTGAATACCAGTAATTGCTGCTTATCAGCATACTCTGCAAAGCTGGCAATAGACTCATCAATAAACTGCACCACATCACGATAGTCACTATGATGGGTAATCTGCGAGTCATTATGCACTTGTAAACTAATCAAAAAATAATTATTACTTTGTTCTTTGGTCAGCTTATTTTGCAATCGCTTATCAGGTAAATACCCTCGCAATTTACGCCATGGTGCTTTGAGCCAAGCGATTGCTTCTTGCCACGCCGTCATCCCGCGATAGTGCGAATAATGCGGATAGCGACTTTTGTACACCCAAACGATAATATAATAGACAATCGCAGCGATACTCAAACGATAAAAACGATTGTGAGTATACAGTGGTTTATCATTGGCTTTTTTGAGCGCTTTAATATCTGCCGTATTTAAGCGCGAATAGCCATTAATGCCATATTCTTGCAATGTAATGTAATCGGGACGCAAATAGCCTTCTTCAAATACAAAAAAAGAGGTGCCCAACTGCTCACTAATACAAGCAGCTTGGGTGTGATGCGGACGACAATCACCAAAACAGACAATCGCATCAATGCTATTTTCTTCAATGAAAGCCTGTAACCAAGAAGAGAACTGCGCTAACGTATCGGTATATTCATAGGTATTATCATGATGATAAAAGAATGCATCACCTGCATTAAAGTTAATCTTACTAACCTTAATATTTTGAGTTTGCAGAAATGTCGAAAAACGGTTGAAGAATCCGCCCATCTTTCCTTGTAACAGCAAGACGTGTCGATGAGTAAGCAAATGAGACATCGAAGCTGCCATAGTATTGAATTACCATTAATGAGAAGATGAAGGATAAAAGCGAGAGTATTTATTAAACAACTTGAATATTAAGCCGTGTGAATACACATCAATCATCACTGATTATACCGAAAAAGCCCCTACTTGTCGCAATGGATTTGCGTCACAAGTTTAGAATAAACTAACGAGATAATTTACGCAGGCGCTGCTGCCATTGATGACGCTGCTGCATAAAACGAGTAGTCGCTTGGCGTTGAAAATTTTCAGATAACATGGATAAAACTGAAGTCGCATGGTTAATCGAGCTATTTATAGGGCTAGATATTTGCGCTTGAGATTCTGCATTATGAATATCTTTAAGCAAAGGATCGCTTTTAGGAGGGTATAAATAGTCAATCACTTGCTCTACTTGTGCAAGCCCGTAGCCATTTGGCAAACGATATAAGGGATAGCTAATAAGCGCACAATATAATAATTGCTCAAGCGTTAATGCAGTGTCGCGTTTTCTTCTCTCTAAATAGTCAGCTTTCGGTGGTAACTGGGCATCAATATCTGCCGTTAACCCCCAACCAGCATAAAACGGTAAGCCGTAGCAAGTAACGTCTAAACCGCGCAGCAACGCCTCAAAGCCAGTCAATGAGCTAATCGTATGTACTTCATCAACACACTCTAAGCAATCAGGCATCGCGGTATCATAGGCGACGGCACTGACCTGTTGTAAAAAATCTGCGCTAACCTTACCAGTCCTTAGCCCTGCTTCAACGTCAGGATGCGGCTTATAAATAAGATAAGCCTCAGGATTGTCTTGGCATACACGCTCAATCAAGCCGCTGTTGGTTTTGATCGTTGAGCCGCAGTACTGCACCGATAAATCATCTTCGACTTGACCGATAATAAGCAAACGGCACTTGCCAGATACCCTAGCCTCATGCATCCACGAAGTATGCTGGTTATTGGCACTGGCGACATCAGCTCCAACATTGTATTTACTCACCCGCTGATTCAGCAATTTATCTTGCAGCTGTTGTACACGGACACTTTGCTGTGGGTTCAATGCCTGACAATGACGTAGCAACGTCTCTAAATCTGAAGGCTGGGTCGCATCATAATAAATACCTTGCTTATCTATGACGACCGACAACGGTGCTAACAACGTCGCGCCCAAACCATTTGAGCGGATAAACCCATCTTCCATACAGTATATAGACGGTAGGGATAAATGCGGCTGTTTCTCAAGTTTACGCTGTAATTTATTTTCTACTTGTTGCCGCTTAGCCAAACCCCACACTAATAGAGGCTGCTGATAATCAACACGAAAATGATCAGGATGCAATAAATTCTTGAGACGTGGCTTGGGTTTGATAAATAATGTCGTACGCGGTAGATTCGTAAAAGCTTTTACAAATGGTAATTTCCAGCGACTAAATTCATATATCGTGAGATCACCTTCAAGGCGCGCTTGCCAATATCGATTAGTCACTAGCCATTCTATCGCTGTATCAATATCACAGGCTTGCTTGGTGGCTGGATCTATATAACGACTATAATCTATATAGGCGCTATAAAATAACGTTTCTAACGTTGCAGATGTTTTTTTAGCAAATGATGTAGGAAACAACGCAGGATTTGAATGTCCCTGAGCCTCTAACAGTTTGCTGACAAGTTTTTGACGACGTTTTTCGACCGCTTTAAGCAGCTTTTTGGGTGCGCCGCTGTCATCAGTTAGACCCCAGCCACTATACCAATTAACTCCGAAGCAATGTACTACTTTACCTAACATCAACCCTTCAAAGCCCATATGGGAGCTGACCGTATAAACATGGTCAACTTGCTCTAATAGCTGGATAGGATTGAGTGCTTGAGTTAATAACCGAACCTGCTTAGGTAGTTTTAAACGGGTCAGGTATCCTGATTTTGACGCAGGATGTGCCTTTATCCAAATATGGGCATGAGGATGATTACGACACGCAGATTTTAACATCTTCTTAAACTGACGTTTATCCGCGCCCGCACCAGTGATAGAAGCGTCCCCAACCACTTGGTCAATCAATAAAACATGCGATTTCAAGGGATCTGCTGTTGTATTAACACCGTCTTCACTTATCAATTTATCCAATGACGGACAATCGATCACTGCGTTATATTTACTGAGCTGTTCATTACAAATACGTGCCATCAATTGCCGCGCACGCGCGTCATCTATTTCATAATTATTAGGCGTAGTAGCGTTTTTAGTACGCTCAATAATCAGCCGCTCAAGGCGTGAGTCATACGTCGTATCAAAATAAATACCAAGATCATCAACGACGACACTCAGGCCATGACGGCTACTAATACCAGAATCTAATGAGCGCAAAAAGCCATCTTCGACACTTAACGTCTCAAGCTTCTGCCGCTTAGCCACTTTATTAGCTCGTTGATAGCTTTTTTTACGACCCCAACCGATAAAGGCATCGGGTTGCTGAAAAGAGAAAGAGGAATTGGACAGATGAGTTATCTGATTTTTTACAACATTAGGTAATGGCAATGCAGACAGTAAATGCGTTTTACCTGCATTGATACGTTGCTGTATACCTGACCACGGATACCAGCGCTGAATATCTGCCTGCAATACCTGAGACAAAAGTACATTGTTTTGACGCATACCCTTACCAATGACCGCCAAATGCTGTGGCAATTGGTATGCGGATGATGGCAAAAGCAAGGCATTATCAGAGTGAGAGGTAACTGCCACATTGACATCATCTGCCGCGCTTTTTGCCATTTCTAACACCCTTATTCATTACTTTTGCATCTATCTATGTAGATGACTTGTTCTCTTGTTATACAACTTTTCAATAATGGTTATAAATCGAGAACCACTTTAGCAGCAATGGCCAACTGATAAACAATTTGCGATAAGCCACGAGCAATTTCTACGCGCTTGGTTTTGACTTTTGGTAATACCATAATCTCATCGCCTTGCTGGATACGGTAAGCGGTATTGACCACCTCGCTGGCGCCATTTTGATGGATAATCAAGATTTCTTTAACATCAGCATTGTCAGAGAAACCGCCTGAATTGGCAACATAATCACCAACGGTATAATCTGGATTAAAGGTCAGTGCGCCTTGTGCTCGTACTTGACCATTAACGGTAATGACAGACGTTTGCGCAGGTATCTCAATGATATCACCTTGCTGCAGAATAATATCCTGCCACGAATTCGGGACGACAACAATTTGACCCGTCGTTTTAACATTACGCGCTTTGGCAACAAACTGCTTAACCAACGCTGCATCGTCTTGACGCAGTGCTGCTTCTTCACGAGTGGTCGACTGCGTGGCAAGCGTCAGCTCTTCTAGACGATCGAGCGACTCATTAATCATGCGTTTTTGTTGCTCAGCAACAGACTCACGATAAATGGTCAAATGAGTCAGTTTAGCGAGTGGGCTTGGCTGTAGCTGTGGCACGATGTCCTTTAAGCGAGCACCATATGGTACAACCATGGCACCATTACCTGTATGCGCACCTTTTACTTGCACCGCGATTGTGCCCGCATAACGATCGGAGGTAACTACCATCTGATCACCATTATAAACAGGTACGTTTTGAGCTTCTGCCAACGAGTAATATTCCGCCGTCTGTGCACGTCCTGCACTGCGAGTGATACTAACGTTGGTGGCATTTGCTGCGGGATTGGCCACTTGCAACACATCACCAATGGTCAAATCATTCACATCAAATTCAAAGGTATATTCGTTTTGAACTTGGCCGCCTACTTCAAAGGTTTTTTTCTGCGGCGCGACCGTAATCACATCGCCATCACGAAAAGAGAATGCTTGTAATTTACCCGCTAGTAAAAAATCATACAGGTTGACTTGCTGTAGCATTTGCCCATTACGTTTGATTTGAATATCAATATAACTACCACGTGTTGGGTCAACGCCACCTGCTCTATCCAAATAAGACAATACCGAGTCTGCTGCTAAACCGCCGTAATAGCCTGGTTGCTTGACGAAACCTGTTACAAATACCTTCACTGGCTGTGCTTGCTCTAATGAAGCATAAACGCCAACGTTCGAGCGATAAATACGACTGACAGCACTTTTTACCACATTTTGCAGACTGCCATTTTGCACACCTGAGACACGTACTGGACCGATATTTGGCAAGAAAATATTGCCTTGTGGGTCGACGGTCATGGTAGCAGCATATTGATAAGCGCCCCACATCCTTACTTGGACGTTATCACCTGGGTTGATCACGTAACTGTCATTAAAGGTAGAGCCAGAGGTGGTCGAAAATGCTCCACGGAAGAGCTGCTCACCAAACATCATGTCTTGCGTGTTGATTTCTTGATAGGGGCGCGTGGTATTGATGACTGACTGACTTGACAAGCTTGAGGCATTAACCGCTTCTTGCGCGGTCGCCTGTCCTGATACACCACCTGAAAATGCCTGTGTTGAGACATTGATGTTATTGCTGTTTTGGTCTTGACTCATGCTGTTATTGCTGGTGCCAAAGCTAGACCCTGAGATTTGATCAGCATAACTGCCTGCTGCTAGTGCTGATACACTGCTGGCTGCCATGGCCAAACTTAACACTTTTATCACGGTCACAATAGGACGTGGTTTCATATTCATGAGTGGTATTCCTTTGCTGATCTATCGATCATTACTGATATCTGGTGTGTTAAAACTAGCTACGATGATCACGAACAACTGCCATCACTAGGCGCACAAATCCATAAAGCATCAAAAGTAATGCTAGCGACGTCCAAATAATATAAGCACGGCGTGGATAAGTTGCTTCTTCAGCCTGATATGGTGTTGAGATAACAATCAAATTCTTCATCTTTTTAAAAGCTTCTAAACGTGCCTTCTCAAGTGAAGATAACGACAATTTATAGAGCTCAGTAGCGAAATCAACATCTGCCTTGATAGTCTCAAACTGTACCGCTTGACGGTTCAACTTGGTGGTATTCGGTGATGTCAGCTTGGTTTGCTCTTGGTTGATTTGCTCTTCGACTGCTTTAATCTGACTTCTTAATGACACTACTTGCGGTGCATCTGGATTTAGATAGCTGAGTAATTGACGCTCTTCGGTACGTAATGAGCTTAATTGCGCTTGCAAACTACCAATCAGCTGATTCACAATTTGAGCATTGGATTGTGGATCGTAAATCTCATTTTCGTTTTGATACTTTAATAGCTGCTCTTTGGCATCATTTAGGCGATCTTGTGATTCATCTAACTGTGTCTCAGCAAATACCAGCTGATCACGAGCCACCTCTTGTGAAATACGGTTGACGAACTGCTCAGACTCATTGAGGATCGTTTTATTCAGCTCAAAAGCATACTTTGGATCAAAGGCTTCTGTCGATACTGACAGCACATAGCTTTGCTCGTCCAGATTGATGTGTACACGCTTTTTGAAGTACTCAAGTAATTCTTCTTGTGTGGCATCAGGCTCAATTTCATTGAGCGGATCTGAGCCATCGACATGATACGCTTCGCGGAACTTGAACTTATTATCAAGGCGCTTCACCATATCATTGGATAGAATATACTCGGTCAGATAAGTCGCATCTTCTTTACTGGTACTGTTCACACCCAACAAGGCCGACAGTCCACCGCCAGAAGGCACACTGGTATCACTGACTTGTTTGACCACCACATCAGCCGTCGAAATAAACCGCGGATGAGCAATGGTCATGACATAAAATATCACCAATACCCAAGGGAGGACCACCAAGCCAATAAACAGCGAGAAGTCAATTATCTTATTTTTTCGCTTTGTGGACATGCTCTTCATATACCTCAATCGCTTCTGTTGTGTCTTCAAAGACGTGTGCTGTTTGATCCATTAGCACAATACCAATATCACAATTACGCTTAATATCACCGATGTTATGCGATACGATTAAAAACCCTGCTTGTTCACGGCGCGCGGCCAATATCTCTTCACTACGCTTACGAAAAGCCGCATCACCCACAGCGCCCGCTTCATCAAGCATATAATAATCAAAATCGAAGGCCAAGCTTAGCCCAAAGGTTAATCGCGCTCTCATGCCTGATGAATAACTTTTTACCGGCATATCGAAATAGTTTCCGATATCTGCAAACTCTTCCACAAAACGAATTTTTTCGTCAATATAGGGACCGCTTGAATAAAGACGGCAAACAAAGCGGACGTTTTGACGACCCGTCAAACTACCTTGGAAACCGCCGGCTACCCCTACTGGCCAAGAAATCGTCGAGTCGGTAATAATCTCTCCGTGATCAGGCTTATCTAGTCCGCAAATAATACGCAGCAAAGTCGATTTACCCGCCCCGTTACGACCGAGTAAACCCACACTTTTTTTATCACCAATGGTCAGATTCAAATCTTTAAATAGATAATGTCGACCCTGCTTGGTCATAAAGGACTTAGAAACATTTCTAATTTCAATCATTCACTTACCCGTCGTTATTTAGAACGTATTAGGTCTCTTTCTACCGCTTTATACATGAGTAGACCTAAAAAATTTACTGCAACCGTCCACTTTAAAAAATACGTTATATCGATATTATAAATAGGATAACTGGGTGCTAAAGCATGCCGCATCAATTCAATATTATGAATATAAGGAATATATAATAAATAACTCAGATATGGCTCAGGAATAATATGGATAGAATAAACTATGCCAGAACCAAAATATAAAATAGTAAAAACTAAACTTATGATTTTACTAATTTCACCACCATAATAACCGACAACCATCATAATCATTGCCAGACCAAAGCCAAATAAGAATAGCGTTATCCAACAGAATAATACTATGTGTAATTGTGAGAAACTAATAGATGTACCAATAAATGCCAACATCACCAAAAGTAGTAAGAAGGTAAAAAAGTAAATCACTAATTCCAAAAATGAGCGGGCAATAATGACATCGATATGACGCACAGCTCGGTACATTAGAAGACCCTGATTAGCTTCTACGGCACCCAATGCGCGTGTAGCAATAGTGCTCATCATTCGGAATGATACTAAACCTGCGACCAAGAATAATTTATAATCCATTCCTGGCAAAACTCGAGCCATAATAGTACCAAATATGATCAAATAGACACCAACTTGAAAAAGTATTTCAAGTGGCGCCCACAGATAGCCCAAGCGATAACCACCAAAGCGCGTTTGCAGCTCACGCATTAGCAGAGCATGAAATGCGGCACCCATGACTTTTAGACCACTGCGATGCTTAATAGGACGATAAGGAGGTAGTTGTACAGACATGGCGTTACAGGACTTTACCGAAAACAGCCCCTATGATAAGTAAGCGGGACATAAGTTACAACAATTAATCTGTACCTAAACAGATAAAGCTATGGTTTAGCAAGAAATCAGTAGGTAATTATAATGTTTTATGGTGCGACTTGAGCCATTCACCATATCCTGAAATAATTTATTTCAGGCAAAAAAAAACCAATCAAATAATGATTGGCATTTTTAATATTACAGGTATTGCTAAAAATGGTGGCGATGAAGAGACTTGAACTCTTGACCTCACGATTATGAGTCATGCGCTCTAACCAGCTGAGCTACATCGCCATTTTAGGATGCACATTTTACCCAAGCTGTTGACTGTCGTCAACCCCTAAAGGGCATTTTTTGCAGAAAATATGAAATTTATTCAAATTAGCTGCATTTTTATCACGAACAATAAAAAAGGTTTGGTAAACCGATAAGCCGGGTTCTGTCGTGGACAATCATTCCTCTAGGCGTACAATCGCTCGTACGCTCAAGCAACCTACCCGCATCGAACGCGGGCCGCGCCATGCCGATGCCTATTTGGTCTTGCTACGCGTGGAGTTTACCATGCCGTGAACTGTTGCCAGACACGCGGTGCGCTCTTACCGCACCCTTTCACCCTTACCGATGACATGAATATCTTGCGATACTCATATAAGCCAAAGGCGGTCTACTCTCTGCTGCACTGGTCGTCAAGTTACCCTGCCCAGCCGTTAGCTGGCACGCTGCCCTATGTAGCCCGGACTTTCCTCCCCTGCATGTCTGTTGCCAGTGTGCAGCGGCGATTGCCTAGTCTACCAAGCGCGCTAGTATAGCAAAATTAATCTTGCTTTCGGAAAGTTTTTTAGCTTATTTTTAAAGGTGATTTATATAAAGTTTTTAGGGAGTATAAAATCCATATTGCCACTGCCATCATGCTGTACAGATAAGGCTAACCAATGCACAATTGGATAATGCTGTGCTAGATAGTTTTGTAGAAAATCAATTGTGCTATTTGCAATCTCAACATCCGTCTGAGCAGCATCGTCATGGATATGATTATAAATGATGCTATGTACCGATAACCCACGTGCTTTTATTGCCTCTAAACTCAGTAATGTGTGGTTGATACTGCCCAAACGACCAGAAGTAACCAAAACAATCGGATAACCTTGAGCAGCAATATAATCTAAAATTAATAACTGCTCCGTTATTGGCACGAGCAACCCACCAGCACCTTCTAGTAATACCAAGTCATACTCAGCTTGCAATCGTTTGGTGGCACTAGTGATCTGTTCAGGATCTAGCACTTCCCCTGATAACCGAGTCGCTAAGTGCGGTGATGCAGGCTTCTCATAACGATATGGACAAGTGGTGAAATTAAGGTCGCAAGGTTGCAACGGAAGGTTCATCAACTGACGATGGGTAAGGATATCATCAGCAATTCCCATCTCGCCACTATCTAGATTTATTGCGACACCAGTTTGCACCAGCTTTTGGGTAATAACATCAATACCTTGCTGCATAAGCGCTTTGGCAATCATACCCGTCGCATAAGTTTTGCCGATGTCGGTATCGATACCGGAGATAAAGAGAACGCTCATTATTGACCTTTTTGCGTTAAATAAATACTGACTACTTTTAACAATGCTTGGCAAAGGGTAGCAAGTTCGTCATCTGTAATCACATAAGGCGGCATGATATAAACCAATTTACCAAATGGTCTGACCCAAATACCGTTTTCAATCAGCAAGGTTTGAAAGGTCGGCATATCAACGGAATTGTCTAGCTCAATGACTGCGACCGCACCCAAACAACGTACCTCAGCAACACCTTCTAGCAGCGCAGCTGGCGCTAGCTGCTGCTCCATAGTCCGTTGCATATTTGCAGTACGTGCTTCAATATCGTAAGACAAAATCAAATCAATCGATGCACACGCGACAGCGCACGCCAATGGATTTCCCATAAAAGTAGGACCATGCATCAGTGCGGGATAGTCACTGTTATGGATGGTATCAGCAATTTTGCGAGTGCATAAAGTCGCCGCAAAAGTCATATAGCCACCAGTCAGCGCCTTGCCAATGGTCATAATATCAGGGCTGATAGCAGCATGCTCACACGCAAACAGTTTGCCACTACGACCAAAACCCGTGGCGATTTCATC
This sequence comes from Psychrobacter sp. TWP2-1-2, assembly GCF_049896785.1. Taxonomy (NCBI): domain Bacteria; kingdom Pseudomonadati; phylum Pseudomonadota; class Gammaproteobacteria; order Moraxellales; family Moraxellaceae; genus Psychrobacter; species Psychrobacter sp. TWP2-1-2. The sequence goes on from NZ_JAFCVA010000006.1 coordinate 202,925, forward strand.
GGCAATTAGTACTACTTTGTATTTATCACACAATTTGCGAAGCAGCTGCAAATACTGAGGACTATAAAAGCGCATCCCGCCTGCGCCTTGAATAATCGGCTCGATAATAAAACCGGCGAGCTGATCGCTATTTTTATCAAAGAAATCCGTTAATTCATCATATTCCTGTTGGGTAATATCACGTTCAAAGCCCAGTGGCGGAGCTGGCACAAAATGCTGCATGGGCAGCTGTTTACCGTATAAACTATGCATGCCATTGATAGGGTCGCAGACACTCATGGCATGCCACGTATCACCATAATAACCTGAATGGGTCGAGGCAAATTGGCACTTTTGTGGACGCTTAGCAGCAATTTGATATTGCAATGCCATTTTTAATGCCACTTCGACGGCAATGCTGCCGCTATCGGCATAAAATATTGCATCGAGTCCATTAGGTACGATAGAAAGCAATTTTTTACCCAAATCTATCGCTGGCTGATGGGTTAAGCCGCCAAACATCACATGCGCCATTTTGCCTAATTGTTCAATCATTGCTGCATTGAGCACTGGATGATTATAGCCATGGACACTCGCCCACCATGACGACATACCGTCAATTAGGCGCGTGCCATTATTAGTGACGATATAAATACCTTCAGCATGGTCGATAACGATATTTGGATAAGTGGGCGGTAAGCTGGCATAAGGATGCCAAAGGTGCTGTTGGTCAAAGTCGCTGGTAGCAGTACTCATAGTCATAGTATGCCCACAATCGAAAAGCATTTATTTTTAAAAAAACGTCCTACCATTTGAATATCCGTATTCGTCATATTATTCCTAGGTTTTAGCACTTTCATACACCCATAACATAATCTGCAACGCATTACTGACCAGTAATACGTTTGTATTTTGACATCAAATCGCTTTGGGTTTCGACGTGGTTTGGGTCATGCGGGATACAGTCAACCGGACAGATGACCACGCATTGCGGCTCGTCGAAGTGCCCGACACATTCGGTGCATAAATCAGGGTCAATCACATAAATATCATCGCCTTCTGAGATGGCTTCGTTTGGGCAGGCAGGCTCGCACACATCACAGTTGATGCATTCATCAGTAATTAATAACGCCATAGACTGCTCCTTATATTTTTCTTATAACACTTGTATCGTTGGCTTTGACGATTTCGATGCGTTTAAATATTCAACACATCTTAATTATCAGCAGGTATTTTGCTATTTAAGATTGAGTTTTTCAGCAAAAGCTTGTGACACACATGGTGGGACAAATTTAGTCACATCACCACCGAGTTTGGCGATTTCTCGAATCATCGTCGAGGAGATGAATGAGTAATTCTGCGATGGCGTCAAAAACACCGCTTCAAAGTTTTCATCAAGCTCACGGTTCATATTGGCCAGCTGAAATTCATATTCAAAATCTGACATCGCCCGCAGACCTCGTAAGACAGCAGTGGCATTTTTTTCACGCATAAAGTCAACGAGCAAACCTTCAAAACCCACGACCGATACTTGTGGTAAGTCAGCAAATACCGTCTCGACTAAGGCGACGCGCTCCTCAAAGTTAAATAAAGGCTTTTTATGATGTCCTGAGGCAACCGCAATAACAACCTCATCAAACAGTTTGGTGGCGCGTATGACCAAGTCCACATGACCATTGGTAATAGGATCAAAGGTACCAGGATATAAAATTCTAGTGTGCAGCTTTGAGGAGTTAGCAGAAGTAGAGTGGCTCATAGCGTGGCTAATAGGGTCAGTAATAGTAGGCTATATGCTAGCAAATTTTGCTCAAACTTAATACTTATCGTCGATGCATTTGTAAATAGTTACCGCCTTAAACTCACTTAATGTACTCAGTCTTCTGTTTGCGCCCGATTGCTGTGTGACCACCTTAAATGACTTCGACTATATTGGCTACATTTGTCCTAATAGCCGACTTACATTTTTGTTAGAGGCTTTGCTACAATAGGCGGTTCGACTCATCCGTTTTATAAACCAAATAAAAGACAATGCCATTTATTGAGTTAGGATGAGGAATCAGTAGGACTAGTCAGATAAGGACTTTGTATTTGTAGGCAGTCCTTATGGAGAAATTATGTCAAAAAAATCAAAAAAACCAGAGAATCAAATTTGTGCCAATAAAAAAGCTCGACACGAGTATTTTATTGAAGAAACGTTTGAAGCAGGATTGTCGTTACAAGGTTGGGAAGTAAAAGCCATTCGTGCGGGCAAAATGACCATTACGGAAGCCTATATTATCTTTCGTAATAATGAGGCATTTATATTTGGTGCCCATATTCAGCCGCTGCTATCCAGCTCGACGCATGTCAGTCCTGATAGTATCCGTACCCGTAAACTGCTGCTCAATCGCCGCGAAATCGAAAAGTTAATGGGCGCAGTCAACCAAAAAGGCTATGCCTGCGTGCCATTATCTTGCTATTGGAAAAACTCGCTGGTGAAATGTCAAATTGGCTTGGCACTGGGTAAAAAACAACACGACAAACGTAAAACGCTTAAAGACCGTGATTGGGAACGTGATAAGCAGCGTGGCTTTAAGAAGGATTTAGATTAAAGCCATCTTTCAACAGATTGGTGTTAATCTTAAAAAAACGGACGATTCAACTTTATGCTGAATCGTCCGTTTTTATTTGTTCAATCTATTTTACTTATCAACCCTCAAACAACTGGCGCAATCTTTGTTGTTTGCGATTGTTTATGAGCGCTACGTAATTTGCGCACCCCATGAGCCACTAAAAATGCGATGCCTACCCAAATCAAGCCATAGCTATAGATCATCGCCGATTCAAACGGGTTGCCTAATACGGTGATTGCCAATATGAATAATAAAGCAGGCTCCAAATAGCTCATCATGCCATAGACGTTGACTGGTAGCATCTGACTGGCATCGACATTGGTTTTCATGGCAAGCACGCTCATGACACCAAGTCCCGCCAGCATCAGGATAAAAAAGCCAGAACCGCTCACTAAGCTTAAACTGCTCGGCGCAAACAGCAATAAGTAAGCCAAAGCAAATGGTGCGAATATCGTCAAATCAACCAATAACCCAGTCACCGCGCCAATCCCTTGTATGCGGCGTAAAATATAATATAGCGGGTACGTGCCGCAGACCCAAAGCGTTGCCCAAGAGACACTTTGCGTACGAATGATTTCACTGCACACACCCACTGCTGCAAAAGCCACCGCTAGCCATTGCAGGCGGCTTATTTTTTCGCCAAACAAGACGCAACCAAACACTACCATCATGAGTGGGAATAAAAAATAACCCATCGCGGTTTGTACGCCCTGCCCATTGACTGGTGCCCACATAAACAACCAAAACTGGCTTAAGAATATAGGTGTCGGTAATAATAACCACGCCCATTGTTTAACAGAGCCTAATGCTTTGAGTTTATCGATGTGAAAACCTAAGCGCCCACTGATCAGCAAATATCCTATCAATGCCGCCCACATTGCCAGCATCCGCCAGATAAAGACTTGCGTACCTGACAATGGCGCCAAAAAGCTGCTGTAAGCATAAAGTACGCCAAACAACAAATTCGACAGCACTGCTAATGCCACGCCCAATATTAATGTGCGTTGCTGTGCGCTACCCGCCGTCCAAATCGCTGGCAATGGCAAGCGCGAGACAGTCGTTGCTAGCGTATTTACAAAGACAGTAGAAAGCATTGAAGTAGACATAAAAGCACCGTAAGTTTACATAGATATTAGAAAACCAGCTGTGAGCTTTTACTTGTTAGGGTTAAGCTTTGGTTGCTAGGTTTTAATTGTTAGCGTCTATTTTACTCAGTAACAGTGAGATATTATTGCTATAAAACTTTATTTATGAATAAATTTAGCTTTTAGAACCTTTAAAAATAAATATTTTCTTAAATTTTGACTTATAGTGATAATAATTATAAAAAATCCAGTGAATAAAATGCTTTCTAAAAGAGAGAACACCATGAGCCAAGTTTTAGATGATATCGATAAAGCGATTTTAAATTTATTACAGGACGATGCGACCTTGCCATTAAAAACCGTGGCAGAACAAGTGCATGTGTCTATCGCTACTGCCCAGCGCCGTATTCAAGCATTAATCAGCAATGGCGTCATTACCAAGCAAGTCGCTATCGTTGACCCAAACAAGGTGGGCTACGGGCTTACGGCAGTGGTGATGATAGAGATGGCGCGCTCAAACACTTCGATGCAACATCGGTTTGAGCGCTTGATGAATACACAACCACAAGTGATGAGCTGTTATGAGGTGTCCGGTGATGCGGATTTTATGTTGATGGTCAATGCCAAAAATATGAGTGATTACCATCGCTTCACGACTGGTTTGCTCACCTATGAGAATAATGTGCGCAACTTTAAAAGCCAATTTGTGATGAACTTTACTAGGGCGTGTCCCTAATTCAGTTTGCAATGAATCATAGTACAAGCTAGATACAGCATAGACTTATAATTACGAGCCAATTTCTCGTATCTAGTCGCAATACTACGGAAGTGCTTTAG